>JAYPMZ010000101.1:0-10376 GCA_038130205.1 Erythrobacteraceae bacterium
CAGCACCATCACGTTGACGTAATCGGGGCTGGGAATGATGATCGTTGCGGGCAGTAATTGGTAGGCGAAGGTCACGACCTTGCGCAGTGCGGCCATGTCGGTGAGGTCGACGCCTTCCATCTCTTCGAGGCGACCGACGGCGCTGCGCATATGCGGGCCGATTTCGTCTCCGGCTGTGACCCCGTCCTTGAAGAAGGGGCCGATGGTGTTCGCGTGCAGGCGCGTGACATGGTAGCTTTCGAGGAAGGCATCCATGATCAGCTTCCAATTGCCCTTCACCGTGTGAAGTTTGCGGCGGAAGAGATAGCTCGTATCCATTCCGAAGGCGCTGAAGTCCTCGCCTAGCGTGCGCGCATCGCTGAAATCGGCATCGTCTGCGGGCGCAAACCAGATGAGTCCGCCCGCTTCGACGCTGGGCAGTTCCTTGAGGCCGAAATCGCTCTTGTCCATGCCCGGAAAGGTCTCGGGGCGGGGCAGGGCGAGCAGCTTGCCGTCGAGGCGGTAAGTCCATGCGTGATAGGGACAGACGAGCCGCGCGGCGCATTGCACCTCTTCGCCCTCGACCAGCCGCGTGCCGCGATGGCGACAGACATTGAGGAAGACGTGCGCTTTGCCCTCCTTGTCGCGGGTGATCAGCAGCGGGCGGCCGGTGGAATCATGCGGCAACGCCATGCCCGGATCGGGGAGTGCGACACTGGGTACCAGCACTTGCGGCAACCGGTCGAACAGCGCCGCCTTCTCGCGCGCGAAATGCGCAGGGTCGGTGTAGCGGCTCGCAGGCACGGTCTGCCCCGGCGCAGCCTCACGCGTGACCCCCTCGCGCACCGCTTCGGCGAGCGCAAGTTGCGAGGGCGTGGGACGCATTCTGGGTAAATCTGTTGTCGGCGCGTTCATCGGCGCTTTCCTATCTCTCTCTGGTGCGGCTAATGTTGCATCAAACGCCGGGAATGCAAAGGACAAGGGCGCATGAGCGAAGTGGGAGCAGCCGAAGAGCGCGGCATTCTGGGGTCGATCAAGCCCTATCTGGAAAAGGAATCGCTCGCGGCTTTCTTCCTGGGCGTGTCCTCGGGGTTCCCCTTCGCGCTGCTGGCGGCAACGCTGACGACGCGACTGGCGCAGGACGGGATCGAGAAATCCACAGTCACTGCCTTCACGCTGGTCTTCCTCAGCTACAATTTCAAATGGCTGTGGGCGTGGGTCGTCGATTCCGTGAAGCTCCCGATCATTGGCCGATTGGGCCTGCGCGTTTCATGGATGCTCGTAGCAGGGGTGCTGGTGATCGGCGCAGTGTTCAACCTCGCGCTTGCCGATCCGAAACAGGACATTGCGTGGGTCGCTATCGCGGCGATCCTGCTCGGCGCTGCGGGTGCAACTTTCGACATCATCATCGACGCTTATCGGATCGAGACGCTGAAGCCCTACCAGCTTGGCGTGGGCTCGGGCATGAGCCAATATGGCTGGCGTATCGGTGCGGCAGGCGCGGGCGCGCTCGCGCTCGTGGTTGCGGCGCGCACCGACTGGTCGATAGCGTATATGGCGTGTTCGGTCTTCGCCATTCCGGCGATGCTCACCGCGCTGATTCTGGGCGAACCGCCGCGTCACCGTCCACCTGCAAAGCGCACCACTGTTCCGCAGAAAATGCGTGCGATCGCCGACCCCTTCATCGAGTTTCTTGGCCGTAACGGCGGGCTGCTCGTGCTGCTGTTCATCCTCGTCCACAAGATCGGGGACACGTTGGCAAACCTCACCTTCCGCCTGCTGTTCGAGGACCTGGGCTACACCAATGACGAGATCGCGATCTACGACGTCGGAGTCGGCTTCTGGGCGCTCATTATCGGGGTGTTCGTCGGCGGGGTGATTTACGCCAAGCTGGGCCTCAAGAAGTCCGTGCTGATTGCGCTGATCCTGATGGCGATTTCAAACCTCAGCTTTGCCGCGCTGGCGGCGGCGGGGCATTCGAACATCGGCATGGCCGCCGCAATCGGCTTCGAAAATTTCGCCAGCGGATATGGCGGCGTAGTCGTGGTCGCCTATTTCTCGGCACTGTGCGACCTGCGCTTTACCGCCGCGCAATATGCGCTGATCAGCGCGGGCGCTAGCATCGTCGGGCGGCTGCTCACCGGGACCACCGCAGGCGCGTTGATCGAAGGCATCGGCTATGTGAATTTCTACCTGCTCACCACTGTGCTAGCACTGCCGGGCATCGTGCTGTTCTGGTGGATGATGCGCACCGGCCTTGTCGATCAGGCAATGGGCACGGCAGGCAAGGAAGACGGCGCGGAAGAGCGCAAGGTCTTCGACTAGTCCGGGATCTCGTCATTGAGCAGCAAGGCTTCGCCCGCGAGGTAGAGCGAACCGGCGATGAGGATCGGGTAGTCATCGTTAGGGACGTTGAGCATTGCCTCTTCGAGGTTCGCGCGCGCTACGGCTTCTGCGCCGAATGCGCTCGCGGGGTGGCTGTCGTGATCGGGGACGGGGACGACTTGCAGCGTGCGGATGCGCTCGCCGAGCGGCTCGATCAGCGCGCGCGGGTCCTTGTTGTCGAGCATGCCGATGATGAGGTGGAGCGGCTCAGAAAAAGCCTGAGCGAGTGCAATTCCAGCGCTGACGTTGTGCCCGCCATCAAGCCAGACTTCACGAGACCGAACTAGAGGTCCAGGCGAAAGCCGCTGCATTCGGGCTGGCCAACGCGTCGACTTGATGCCCTCCGCGATCGCCTCCATCGAAACGTCAATCTTCTGCTGATGGCGAAGCATGGCGATGGCGAGCCCCGCATTTTCGATCTGATGATGACCGGGTAGGGAGGGGAGAGGCAGGACGTAGGATTTTTGTCGCCCCATATATCCTTGCTGATCGGCATAGCGCATCCTGCTGTTCGACCTCGGAACTTGTCCGATGTGCCAATTGATCTCGCCTACCGGTCGAAAGAGCGGCGCTCCGGCCTTTTCGGCCACGTCTTCAATTGCAGGATTGACCACTGGGTCATAATCCTCGCTCGAATCCATTAACTCGTAGTCGATCCTAGGTGGCTTGCCCGGGACCTCGATCAACGGCGGATCGAACGCAGGCTCGGGATAGCCGAGCGTCACCAACGGCACGCCCCTCTTAGCAATCCCCGCTTTCTCAAACGCAATCCGCGCCATTGGCTCTTCGGGCACACCTTCCTCCGGCGCCAGCAGAAACCGTTCGTGGTCGATCCCCAATGCCGCTATCCCGCAAGCCGCCAGCACCTCCGGCTCGAGCACATTGGTCGCATCAAACCGTCCGCCGAGGCCGACCTCTACCACGCAGGCATCGGCGGGAGTGCGGGAGAACGCCAGAAACGCGGCGGCGATCGTGACTTCGAAAAAGCTCGGGCCGAGGTTCGAGCCTGCGTCGAGTACCTCCTCCAGCAACTCCGCCAGCGGGCCGTCCTCGATCAGCTTACCAGCCAGCCTGATCCGCTCGTTATAGCGCACCAGATGGGGCGATGTGGTAACGTGGACCTTGTACCCCTCCGCCTCCAGCATTGCGCGCAGGAAGGCGCAGGTCGAACCCTTGCCGTTGGTCCCCGCGACATGGAAAACCGGCGGCAACTTGCGGTGCGGATTGCCGAGCCGCTCCATCAACGCACGGATCGTCTCCAGTCCCAAGCGCCCTTGCGGGACGCTAAGAGAACCAAGCCTATCGAGTTGTGCTTGAACGCGCGGGTCGTCCGACCTGCCGAAATCCATGGGCCTTAGGCCGCTGCCTTGGGCGCGAGGTAATCGAGCACCGAGGCCAGCGTGTCCTTAAGCTCCCAACGCGGCACGACCATGTCGACCATGCCGTGCTTGTGGAGATATTCGGCGCGCTGGAAGCCCTCGGGCAGTTGTTCGCGGATCGTGTCCTGAATGACGCGCTGGCCCGCAAAGCCGATCAGCGCGCCCGGCTCTGCGATCTGGACATCGCCGAGCATCGCATAGCTCGCGGTGACGCCGCCTGTGGTCGGATCGGTGAGAACAACGATGTAGGGCAGGCCCGCTTCCTTGAGGCGGCGAGTCATTACGGTCGCGCGCGGCATTTGCATCAGGCTAAGGATACCCTCCTGCATACGCGCACCGCCCGCAGCGGTCACCACAACAAAGGCACAGCGCCGGTCGAGCGCCTTTTGCGCGGCGCGGCAGAACGCTTCGCCCACGGCCATACCCATCGACCCGCCCATGAAGGAAAAGTCCTGAACGCCGACGACCGCAGGCCGCCCGTCAATCGCGCCCGAGCCGGTTACGAAGGCATCTTCATGCGGGTTCGCGGCACGCGCCGCTTTCAGCCGGTCGGTGTATTTCTTCTGGTCCTTGAACCTCAGCGGGTCCTCGGTCACCTCGGGGATCGGCAGCAGCTCGAAATCCGGGTCGAGCAGCAGCGCAAGCCGCGTGTCGGCATTGATGCGCCCGTGATGTTCGCACTTGGGGCAGACCGAGAGATTGTCTTCATATTCCTGGACGAAGAGCATTTCCTGACAGGACTTGCACTTGATCCAGAGGTCTTTCTCGTTCGTCTTCTTGTCGGCACCGAAGCCAAGCGAATTGCGGACGCGGTTGAACCAGTTCATTCCATATTCCTTTAGGCGCGGGCTGCGCGCATGGCTGCGACCATTGCGGAAGTCAGCTCTTGTAGCTTGGCCGGGGCCTCGCTGCCAAATTCTTCGACCAGATCGATGAAGGCAGAGCCGACCACGACCCCGTCAGCGACCTTGGCTATCTCGGCGGCCTGTTCGGGCGTGCGCACGCCAAAGCCGACCGCGACGGGGAGGTTGGTCGATTGCTTGATGCGGCTGACATTGGCCTCGATCGAGTCGATAGCCGCCTGCTGCTTGCCGGTGATGCCCGCGACCGAGACGTAGTAGAGGAAGCCTTGCGACCCCTCAATCACCGCCGGAAGCCGTGCGGCGTCGGTGGTGGGGGTGGCGAGGCGGATCGGGGCGATGCCCTTGGCACGCAGCGCGGGGCCGAGCGCCTCGTCTTCCTCGGGCGGAATATCGACGCAGATGATCCCGTCGACGCCCGCCGCATGGGCGCTATCTGCGAACCATTCGGGACCGCGCCGGATCATCGGATTGGCATAGCCCATTAGCACCAGCGGCGTGTCAGGATGCCGCGTGCGGAACTCGGTCGCGATTTTGAGCACGTCGGCAGTGGTCGTCCCCGCACCCAGCGAGCGCAGGTTCGCCGCCTGAATTGCGGGGCCATCGGCCATCGGATCGGTGAAGGGCATCCCCAGCTCGATCACATCGGCCCCGCCTGCGACCAGCGCGTCGAGATTGGCCGCGGTGTCGCCATCGCCAGCGGTGATGAAGGCGACGAAAGCGGGGTGGGGCTTGGAGAAGGCGTTGGAGAGGCGCTTCACATCTCCACTCCCAGCTTCTCAGCCACGGTGAAGATGTCCTTGTCGCCGCGTCCGCACAGGTTCGCGAGGATGATCTGGTCGTCGCCCATCGTCTTGGCGATCTTGGCGACCGCTGCGATGGCATGGCTCGGCTCCAGCGCGGGAATGATGCCTTCGGTCCGGCAAAGCAGCTGGAAGCCTTCGAGTGCCTCGGAGTCGGTGACGGCGGTGTATTCGACACGGCCCGACTCTTTCAGCCATGCGTGCTCGGGGCCAATGCCGGGGTAGTCGAGGCCGGCGCTGATCGAGTGGCCTTCGGTGATCTGGCCGTCCTCGTCCTGCAGCAGATAGGTCTTGTTGCCGTGGAGCACGCCGGGGAAGCCGCCCAAAAGGCTCGCCGCGTGCTCGTCACCCTCGAGGCCGTGGCCTGCGGCTTCGACGCCGAGCATCTTGACGGAAGGATCGTCGAGGAAGGGGTGGAACAGGCCCAGCGCGTTCGACCCGCCGCCGATGGCCGCGACCAGCAGATCGGGCAGGCGGCCGGTGCGGGAGAGCATCTGTTCGCGCGCTTCCTTACCGATCACGCTTTGGAAATCGCGGACCATCTCGGGGTAAGGGTGCGGACCGGCGGCAGTGCCGATGATGTAGAATGTGTCATGCACATTGGCGACCCAATCGCGCAGCCCTTCGTTCATCGCATCCTTGAGCGTCGCGCCGCCCGAATGCACCGGGACCACCTCGGCCCCCAGCAGCTTCATGCGGAAGACATTGGGCGATTGCCGCTTCACGTCTTCTGCACCCATGTAGATCACGCAAGGCAGGCCAAAGCGCGCGCACACGGTCGCGGTCGCCACGCCATGCTGGCCAGCGCCGGTCTCGGCGATGATGCGGGTCTTGCCCATGCGGATCGCGAGCAGGATCTGGCCGATGCAATTGTTGATCTTGTGCGCGCCCGTGTGATTGAGCTCGTCGCGCTTGAACCACACCTGCGCGCCGCCGAGCGCCTCGGTCAGCCGCTCGGCGAAATAGAGCGGCGAGGGGCGGCCCACGTAATGTTCGAGCAGGTCGTCGAACTCGGCCTGAAACGCAGGATCGGCCTGCGCCTTGCGATATTCGCGCTCCAGATGGAGGATCAGCGGCATCAGCGTTTCGGCGACATAGCGCCCGCCATAATCGCCAAAGTGGCCGCGCTCGTCGGGCTGGTTGCGGAAGGAATTGGGGGTGTTCTCGGTCATGTGTGCTCTCAAGCTTCGCGCGCGGCTTTGCAGAAGGCGGCGATTCTGTCCACGTCCTTGACGCCCGGTGCGCTTTCGAGGCCCGAGGAGGCATCGACCAGCGGCGTTCCGGTCGCGCGGATCGCGGCGGCGACATTGTCAGGGGTGAGGCCGCCTGCAAGGCCCCAGGCGATGCGGTGGTCGTGCCCTTTGAGCAGCGTCCAGTCGAAGGCCTCGCCATTGCCACCGGGCAGAGTGCTATCGGCAGGCGGAGGCGCATCGAACAGCACGCGGTCCACTGCGCCTTCGAAGCGGGCGGCATCGGCTAGGCTTTCGGCACTGCGGACGCTGAGCGCTTTCCAGACTTCGAAACCGCTTTTCTGGCGCAGCCTCGCGGCTTGCTCCGGAGTTTCCTTGCCATGCAGCTGGATGACGTCGGGCTTTACCTGCGCGATCACCGCGTGGAGCAAGTCCGCGTCGGGATCGACCAGCAGCGCCACGGCCTTCACCCCTTGCGGGATAACTGCTCGCAGCTTCGCGGCTTCTTCGAGCTCCACATGACGCGGGCTGGGCGCGAAGTGCACCAGCCCCACATGCGTCGCCCCCGCTTGCGCTGCGGCAGCGATTGTCTCGGCAGAGGAGAGCCCGCAGGCCTTGATCAACATGCGCGCCTCCTAGCGTCTGATGCGGCGGGCCGACAAGACAATGGCTTGCGCTTTGCGGCGATTTCGCAGAGTCTTGTGGCAATCGAGATTAGGGGGCTCCCATGAAGCTGAAATTGTTTGTCGCTGCGCTGTCCGCGCTGTTCCTTGCCGCTTGCAACCCGATGGCGCAGCTCGACAAGGGCGAATCGACGATCATCGATTTCCACGAAACCTATAACGAGGGCAACGCTCAGGCGCTGTACGGGCTGACTTCGGATGAGTTTCGCGGAGCGACGACGCCCGAGCAGATGCAGGCGCTGGTGGACCTTGTTACAGATCGCATGGGCGCGGTCGAAAGCACCGAGCGCGAAGGCTTCAACATCAACACCAACAACGGCCTGACCGAGACGACCGTTACGATGAAGACCAAGTTCGCCAAGGGCGAGGGGACCGAGACTTTCACCTTCTACGGAAGCGGCGACGACATGCGGCTGGTCGGCTGGCACGTCGATTCGCCCAACTTCATGGACGTTCCCGCCGAGGCGGTTACCGAAGTCGAGCCCGAGGCCGAGGCCGCAGCCGCAGAGTAAAACCTAAAGCGTCGCTTCGATCGCGCGGGCGACGGCTTCGGGGTCGTCGGCGCGGCTGATCGGGCGACCGATCACCAGCACGCTGGCCCCGTCGTCGCGCGCGGAACGCGGAGTGACCGCACGCTTCTGGTCGCCAAGCGCGGCACCTGCCGGACGCAGGCCGGGCACGACGAAGTAGCCGTCCTTCCACTGCTTGCGGACCTGACCCACTTCCTGACCCGAGCACACGATCCCGTCGAGCCCGGCATCATGCGCAAGCTCGGCCAGCCGCATCACATGGTCGTGCGGAGTGCCGCCGACGCCGGTGCGCTGTAGATCGGTTTCATCGAGGCTGGTGAGCATCGTCACAGCGACCACCTTGCAGCCTTCCGCCGCAGCCGCCTTGGCATCTTCCATCATCGCTCGCCCGCCGCTCGCATGGACGGTGACGATGGCAGGCTCATAAACGTGGATCGCCTGCATCGCACCGGCGACGGTGTTGGGGATGTCGTGAAGTTTCAGGTCGAGGAAGATCGGAAGGCCCATGTGGGCGATTTCGTGCACGCCGTGGCCGCCATGCGCGCAGAAGAACTCAAGCCCCAGCTTGACCCCGCCGATATGCGCTTTGACCTTGTTCAAAAGCGCTTTGGCAGGCTCGATCTGGGGCACGTCGAGCGCGAGGTAGATGGGGTTGCTCATGCAGAGTGGCTATCCGAAGACAGGGCTAGGGTATCACCGGTTTCAGCACTGGTGGTGGCCGGTGTCTGGACATCGCGATGCGCGAGCGCGTTCGACTTGATCGAGTTCTCGAGACTGCGGATGCGGCGGTTGAGGCTCCATTTCACGCTGCGATGATAAAGCCACGTCGGGATCACGCCCAAGAGCCAGAACATCAGCGCGATGATGCCCACCGGCCAGTCGAAGCCCACCGGGTCTTCCGAAGGCCAGAACTTCACGCGCTGCGGCTCACCGTAGTTGAGCATCACGAAGACGACGATGAACACCGCCAGAAGGACCCAGAGGATGGTTCGTACGATCTGCACAGTCTTGGCCTTTCCCAGTCTGCTTTTCGCGCCTCAGCCTAGGGCTTTTGGCGTTCAAGTCTAGTCGAACACGCCTTGGCCGAACACGCCTTATCCGAAGACGCTCTATCCGAAGACCCGGGCGAAGATCGTGTCGACATGCTTGAAGTGATATTCGAGGTCGAACTTCTCTTCGAGCTCCGCGTCGGACAGCGCAGCGGTCACTTCCTCGTCGCCCTTGAGGAGGTCGAGAAGCGAGAGCTGGCCGTTCGATTCCCACACCTTCATCGCGTTGCGCTGGACGAGGCGGTAGGCGTCCTCGCGGCTTACGCCCGCCTGCGTCAGAGCCAGCAGCACGCGCTGCGAGTGAACGAGGCCGCCCATCGAGTCGAGATTGCCCTGCATGCGGTCGGGATAGACGAGCAGTTTCTCGACCACGCCGGTCAGCCGCGCGAGGCTGAAGTCCAGCGCGATTGTCGCGTCGGGGCCGATGTAGCGTTCGACCGAGGAGTGCGAGATATCGCGCTCGTGCCACAGCGCGACGTTTTCGAGCGCAGGCATGGCGTAGGCGCGGATCATGCGCGCTTGCCCTGTCAGGTTCTCGGTCAGCACCGGATTGCGCTTGTGCGGCATGGCGCTCGAGCCCTTCTGGCCCGGGCTGAAGTACTCCTCTGCTTCCAGCACTTCGGTGCGCTGCAAGTGGCGGATTTCGACCGCGAGGCGTTCGATGCTGCCTGCGATCACTGCCAGAGTGGCGAAGTACATGGCGTGGCGGTCACGCGGGATGACCTGCGTCGAGACGGGCTCGGGCACGAGGCCCAGCTGCTCTGCCACATAGGCTTCGACTTCGGGGTCGATGTTGGCGAAGGTGCCCACCGCGCCCGACACGGCGCAAGTCGCGATCTCGGCGCGGGCCGCGACAAGGCGCGCCTTGCAGCGGTCGAACTCGGCATAAGCCTGCGCCAGCTTGAGGCCGAAGGTCACTGGCTCGGCGTGGATGCCGTGGCTGCGGCCGATGGTGGCGGTGTACTTGTGCTCTTCGGCGCGCATCTTGATAGCGGCGAGCAGCGCGTCGAGGTCTTCGATTAGGATGTCCGAAGCGCGGGCCAACTGAACCGCCAGCGTTGTGTCGAGCACATCGCTCGACGTCATGCCCTGGTGCATGAAGCGCGCTTCGTCGCCCACTTGCTCGGCGACCCATGTCAGGAAGGCGATCACGTCGTGCTTGGTCACCGCCTCGATTGCGTCAATGGCTTCGACGTCGATCTTGGGGTTGGTTGCCCACCAGTCCCACAGCGCCTTGCCAGCGCTTTCCGGTACAACGCCCATTTCGCCCAGCTTCTGCGTGGCGTGCGCCTCGATCTCGAACCAGATGCGGAACTTGGCTTCGGGTTCCCACAGGGCGGTCATGGCGGGGCGGGCGTAACGGGGGACCATTGGGGCGTCTTTCCTCGGGTGCGTTGACAGTTAGGGGGCGGCTATGCGCGCTTGCGACGAATGGCAAGGGGGAGGGCGCCGCAATCACCTGCGGGAAGCGGCCAAACCCTACAGGATGGAACACATGGAACAGTGTCCTGGGGGTGA
>JAYPMZ010000102.1:0-10225 GCA_038130205.1 Erythrobacteraceae bacterium
ATTACATTGATTATGATACGCAGTTCGACAAGACATTCCGAGAGCCTCTAAAGATGCTCACAGATGTTATTGGTTGGACTCTAGAAAAACAAAATACATTGGAGGATTTTTTCGCATGAGTGATGATATTTTCGATTTTGGATTCACCGCAGTTGATGAAGATGAACTGCAGGCAGTCCAATCAGTAAGACAAGAAGCATCAGAAGCTTCTGAAACAGCAGACGCTGATCCTGATGGGCGATGATGACGCCATCGTGCCGCTTGCCAACGGCAAGTTCCTCGACATGCTGATCCCCAATAGCGAGCTGAAAGTCATGAAGGGCGGCGGACACCTGTTTCTGCTGAGCCACAAGGACGAAAGCGTCGAGGCGATACAGGAATTTCTTGGACGCCCCACTGGCAATGGCGAGGCATCCGCCGCCGCCTGATAGCGGCTGGACTCACGTTCCGTATTGCGACAGTCTCTCGCCCAAATAAGGGAGAGAGAAGATGGCGACCTATGACCTCATCATCAGGGGCGGTACGATTGTCGACGGGACCGGCGAAGAACGCTTCACGGGAGACGTCGCAGTCAAGGACGGGCTGATCGCTGCGGTCGGGACGATTAATGGCGATGCCACCCGCGAAATCGACGCAAGCGGCAAGGTCGTCGCACCCGGATTTGTCGACATTCACACCCATTACGACGGGCAAGCCACCTGGGATCAGGAAATGGCCCCGTCCAGTTGGCACGGCGTTACCACCGTCGTGATGGGCAATTGCGGCGTCGGCTTCGCCCCTGCCCGCCCCGATCAGCACGAATGGCTGATCGGGCTGATGGAAGGGGTCGAGGATATTCCCGGAACGGCATTGGCCGAAGGTATGACGTGGGAATGGGAGAGCTTCCCCGAATATCTCGACGCGCTCGAAAAGCTGCCGCGCACGGTCGATGTCGGAACGCACGTGCCGCACGGTGCGGTGCGCGCCTATGTGCTCGGCGACCGCGAACGCCCCGGCGCCATTCCGAATGACGAGGACATCAGGCAGATGAGCCAGATCGTCGAGGACGGAGTCCGCGCGGGGGCGCTAGGTTTCTCGACCAGTCGCACAGTGATCCACAAGGACATCGACGGAGTCGTTGTCCCTGGCACCACAGCGACTTCCGAAGAGCTGATCGAGCTTGGTCGCGCTATGGGCCGCGTCGGACACGGCGTGTTCGAAATGGCGAGCGACATGATGCGCGAATGGGACGAGTTCGGCTGGATGGGCCAGTTGAGCCGCGAGACGGGCCTGCCTTGCACATTCGCCGCGCTGCAATCGATCGCCAAGGAAATGCCGCTCGACGAACAAATCGCCACCATGCGTGCCGAAAACGACAACGGCGCCAATATTGTCGCACAGATCGCACTACGCGGGAACGGCATCATCATGGCATGGCAGGGCACGGTCCACCCATTCCGCTTCCGTCCCAGTTATATGGCGATCGCCGATCTGCCGTGGGAAGAGCGAAAGCAAAAGCTGCTCGATCCGGCGTTCAAGGCACAAGTGCTGTCCGAAACGGTCGATCTCTCCAATCAGCCGCAGGATATCGCTGGACTGCTGATGGTCGTCTCCGCCGGTTGGACCATGCAGTTCGAAATGGATGACGATTTCGACTACGAACCCGGGCCCGAGGCGAGCGTTGCCGCTCGTGCTGAAAAAGCGGGAATGTCGCCCGAGGAATACGCCTACGAGATGCTGTGCCGCGATGACTGCAACGGTTTCATCTATCTGCCGATCCTCAACTATGCCGACGGCAATCTCGACTTCCTCGAAACGCTCCAGCAATCGGAAGACACGGTCAATTCACTGTCGGACGGCGGCGCACATTGCGGCACGATCTGCGACGCAGCCTCGCCTACCTTCATGCTCGAACACTGGGTCAAGAACCGCAAGCGCGGCGGGCGCATCACCTTGGAGAACGCGATCCGCCGCCAGTGCCGCGACACCGCAGTGCTCTACGGCCTAGAAGATCGTGGCCTGATCGCACCGGGCTATCTCGCCGATCTCAACGTGATCGACCTCGACGCGATCAAGCTCGGCAAACCGTGGCTCGCTTTCGACCTTCCGGCAGGCGGCAAGCGCCTGCTGCAAAAGGCCGATGGCTATGTCGCAACGATCAAGAACGGCGTCGTGACCTTCGAGGACGGCAAATGGACCGGCGAGACCCCGGGCGGCCTGATCCGCGGGCCGCAGCGCGCGGTACTGGCCGAAGCAGCGGAATAACCGGTCAGAGGTCGATCACGATCCCCTTGGACGGGTCGACCTCGCCCCCCACCATCGCGAGATAGGTCTCGCGCGCCGCTTCGAGGCCCTTGCGAGTCTCGATCGTGATGTTGCCATCAACCGCAGCAAGGAAATCGTGCCAGGCGGCAGCGACCATCTTGGCGGCTTCGGCTGGTCCATGTTCCTTGAATAGAGCGACTGCATGATCGGGTGCAAAGAAGAGCGTCGGCGTGGGTCCGGGCAGGCTGTCGCCATCACCCAAAGTTGAACGCGCCTCGATATGCGTTGCGCCAACAAGGCAGGAGTATTTGAGCATGTCGCCGAAGTGGCGATGGAGCTTGCCAAGCACTTCGGCATTGCCTGCGAAATCGACGCTGACGCAGTCGCCAAGCGTCAGATTGCCGATCTCCTCATAGGTGTAAACTTCATCGTAAATACCTGTTTCCTCGACAAAATCGACATTCGATTCCGAGGTCAGGCCAATCCGCTTGATGTCGGGAGAATTTGCCTTGGCGACGCAAGCAAGGCCCATTGCGGTTTTTGACGAGGCGCTGGTGATGATCACCTTTTCGGCCTCGAACCATCCCTCATTCCGCATGAAATACTCGATCAGAAAGCCGGTCTTGAACAGCGGGCCGTAGATCATCCGTTCAGACTCGCGCGCAGAGTCGTGCTCGGGATCGGCAGCAAGGCGGGAATACTGGTTGTAGATCGGGCTCATGGGCTGGCGATGGTCGGCCGTATCGACGAACCCGCCCGCCGAGACATTGCCCGGCACCACGTCGAGCTGCGTTGCCATCGGAAGGTAGCCATAAACGCGCTCACCCACGGCGATTTCGTCGCTATTGCTCTCGATCACCTTGGCATGGCCCCACATCGGGACGATGCCCTTGCCCTCTGTGTCCTCGCCCTGCGGGGGGAAGAAGTTCCAATAGCCGAAGCCGTCACCGACGACCGCATAGGTGATGTTGTTGGCCGTGACCGAAAAGCTCTCGATCTGAAGCCGCACAGCACCTTCGGCGAGTTCGCTATCGGGCAAATTGACGAGAGTAGCGTCGGTAAGCTCGTCCTTGCGCACCTGAACCTGGGCAAATGTCATCGCAGAATCTCCTGTCTCTTGCGCGCAGGATTAGCCGATGGCGAAGCCGCTGCCCACCAGACATTCGCTCGATTGACGTGCGTGCCCGATTATTCGTTCGGAGCGGGCGCCGACTGGGTGGGCGACAACTCTGCCATCACGCGGTCCGCATCCTGCATCCGCATGCCGAGCCCGCGGGCGCGCAGCGAACAGATCTGCTCGATTTCCTGCGGATTGCGCTGCTCGTATTGCGGCATTCGCTCGGCCAGCGCCTGTGCGAGTGGAACGCCGCGCTGCGCTTCGTAGCGACCGAAGAAATAGGTCATCGCGCTCATCAGGGCAGCCCGGCTGTCGGGCGTCATCTCGACCTCGGTCTCTGCCATCAGCGCACCGATGTAGAGCGCGCAGTCGAGATCCTCTTCGGGCGTGAAGGCTGTCTCGGCCTCTTGTGCAGCGACCGGTGTGCCCGCCGCAAGCACTGCGGCGGTAAACAGGCAGAGCGCCCGACGCATCACACCCGCATCGGCATCAGCACGTAGAGTGCCGGGCTTTTCTCGTTCTCGCGGATCAGCGTCGGTGCGCCCGCGTCGGCGAGGTGCAATTCGACTTCTTCAGCATCGAATTGGCCGAGGATGTCTTTGAGATAATTGGCGTTAAAACCAATTTCGAAGCCGTCCGACTTGTAATCGGCCATCAGCTCTTCTGCCGCATTTCCGTTGTCGGGCGAAGTGACCGAGAGCGTCACCTTGTCGGTGTCGACGCCCAGCTGGACCGCGCGGGTTTTTTCGGTGGCGATGGTCGCAACGCGGTCCACACCTTCGAAGAACAGCTTGGGATCGACGCGCAGCAGTTTGTCGTTACCCGTCGGAATCACGCGGCTGTAATCGGGGAAAGTTCCGTCGATCAGCTTGCTGGTGAGCACCACGCCGCCCTCGCCGCCCAGAGTGAAACGGATTTTCGATGCCGACAGATCGACTTGAACCGCGCCGTCGAGCGCCTCTTCGAGCAGCTTGCGCAATTCAGCCACGGCTTTGCGCGGTACGATCACGTCGGGCATGCCTTCGGCGCCGTCGGGCCGCGCAAGCGTGAAGCGCGCGAGGCGATGGCCGTCGGTCGCCGCTGCCTTGAGCACAGGCTCGTCCTCATCGGTCACGTGCAGGAAAATGCCGTTCAGATAATACCGCGTTTCCTCGGTAGAGATCGCGAAGCGCGTGCGGTCGATCATCTCGGCCAGCACCCGTGCGGGGACTTCGAACGAAGTCGGCAGATCGCCTTCGACGATTACCGGGAAGTCGTCACGTGGCAGGGTCGGCAGTTTAAAGTTCGAACGGCCCGCCTTGATTTCCATACGATTGTCGCTGGTCTCAAGGCTCACCTGCGCGCCTTCGGGCAGCTTGCGGGCGATGTCGAACAGGAGGTGCGCCGATACGGTGATCGCGCCGGGGCTTTCGACCGAGGAGGCGCTCATCGTTTCGACGACCTGCAAGTCGAGGTCGGTCGCCATTACGCGAACGCTTCCGCCGTCCGATGCATCGATCAGGACGTTGGACAGGATCGGAATGGTATTGCGGCGCTCAACCACCGACTGGACGTGGGAGAGACAACGCAGGAGCGTCGCGCGTTCGATGGTAGCCTTCATCGGACCTAGCCTATTCTCTTGTTATCAACTGGACCCATTCGGCAGCGGAATCGCTGCCGAAAGCGCCCTTGGTTTGAAAAAACCTTAGCGCCGCTGACCATACGGGCAAGCGCAAGGCTTTGCGAGGGGAGAATGCGCTGGGGATAAGGCGTTGAGAGTTAGCCTGTGAAGCGATTTCGCGCGGTAAGAAGCTGCAACCACGCCTCGAAATAGGCAAAATCGCGGGTTTCGGTCAGATGCTGGTAAGACGGATAGCCCGCACGGCTGAGCCAGATGTCGAACTGGTAGTCGTCGCCTGCCTCAAGCAAGGCAGCGCCGCGCTTCAGCTTTTCCTTGCGGCTGCGGATCATTCCGCGATCATTCGCCTCGGCTTCCGCGCGTTTGAAGCGCAGGAAGAAGGTCGCGTAGGCCGCTGCACTAACCGTCTGGTCGCGCGTCCAGCCAAGCTTGCGCTCACAATCGAGCAAAGCCTGACTGCTCGCTGAGTCGGCCTCTTGCGACACCGGGTGACCGCCTGCGATGTTGTTTTCGAACGCGTGACGCACCATCGGCGACGTCTCGTTGATCAGGCAGCTTTCCACATCGGCCTGCGACTGTGCCATCGCAGGCGCGGAACAATTCAAGGCGGCCGCAAAAGCGGCGAGAGAGATAGTTTTCTTCATGAGGGCAATCCGGCTTGGATTTGGATGAGAGATAAACGCTTAGAGCGATCCCGTCTCAAGTTTCTTGAGCGCGGTCAAAACGCCCATCCACGCCTCGAAATATTGAAAATCGGTCGTCGACTTGAAGGCCGAAAGCGAACGGTATCCATTCTGGCGCAGCCAGTTGGCCATTGATGAATTGTCGCCGACAGCGAGATATCCGGCTGCGCTGCGCAAGCTGGCGAGCTGGGTTTGTGACACACCGCGGGCAAGAAACGCCTGTTCTTGGGCTCTATAGCGCAGCAAGAACCCGGCATAGGCACCTGCGTCGATCGTTTGGGCACGCTGCCAACCGTGACGTTGTTCACAAGCAAGCATAGCCCGGTTGAACGCCCCTCTTACTTCGGAAGGAGCCTCATAGCCCGGCTTGTTGAGGTTCATCAAAAGCGTGTGGACCTGCTCGTTCGAATTATCGATCAGGCATTGCTCTGCCTCGGCCTTGATCTGTGCGGATACAGGCGCAGCAAGCACTGCCAGCGAGCACGCGCCCGCGGCCAAAATCAGTTTCTTCATGATCACTTATTCAATTCCCCCAAAGGCTTGAACTTAGCCCACCATGGCCATGCCGCCATTAACGTGAAGTGTCTCGCCAGTGATATAACCGGCTTCGCGGCTGCCGAGATAGGCGGCAGCTGCGCCGATGTCTTCGCCGCTCCCCATTTTGCCCATCGGGATACGCGCGTTGATCACGTCCTGCTGCTTTTCGTCGAGCGCCGAAGTCATCGGCGTGGCGATAAAGCCCGGTGCAATGCAGTTCGCCGTAATGCCACGCGAGGCGACTTCCTGCGCAAAGCTTTTGGTCATGCCGGTGAGGCCGGCCTTGGCAGCGCAGTAGTTCATCTGGCCCGGATTGCCCGTGTGGCCGACGACGCTGGTGATGTTGATGATGCGGCCAAAGCGCGCCTTCATCATCGGCTTGGCGCTCGCGCGCATGATGCGGAAGGCGGCCTCGAGATTGACCGAGACGACCTGGTCCCACTCATCGTCCTTCATCCGCATGCCGAGATTGTCGCGAGTGATCCCTGCATTGTTCACGACGATGTCGATGCTGCCGAGCGTATCGAGCGTTGCCGGAATCAGCTCTTCGACTTGAGTCGAATTCGACAGGTCGCAGGTAATTTCGACGTGCTCGCCGCCGCATTCTTCGTGCAGTTGCTCACGGAAAGCGCGCAGTTTGGCGCCATTCGAACCCGACAGCGCCACACGTGCGCCCTGTTTTGCCAGCGCGGTCGCGATCGCCGAACCGATCCCGCCGCTCGCGCCCGTGACCAGCGCATTCATTCCTTCAAGGCTAAACATCATGCGCTCTCCTTCGCAAATTTCTCGAGGTCTTCCATGGTGACGAGGCTGTGCGTTGCCGCCTCCTTGTCGATGCGGCCGATCATCGGGCCCAGCACCTTGCCGCCCAGTTCGACGAATTGATCGACACCGTGTTCGCGCATTGCGAGGACGCTCTCGCGCCAGCGCACGCGGCCGGTGACTTGCTCGACCAGCAGCTTTCGCTCCTGTTCGGGGTCGCTGATTTGGCCGGCGACGACATTGGCGAACACGGGCAAGGCAAATTCGTGCATCTCGGTGTCGGCCAATGCCTCTTTCATGCGGTCGGCAGCGGGCTGCATCAGCGAGCAATGGAACGGAGCCGAAACCGGCAGCAGAACGCCACGCTTGATGCCGTGATCTTTCACCAGCGCCACCGCGCGCTCAATCGCGCCCTTGTGGCCCGAGATGACGACCTGCGTCGGGTCGTTGTCATTGGCGACTTCGCACACTTCACCCTCGGCCGCGGCGGCAGCAAGCGCGCTTGCCTTTTCAATGTCGGCCCCCAGCAGCGCGGCCATCGCGCCCTCGCCCACCGGCACAGCAGCCTGCATGGCCGAGCCGCGCAGCTTCAAGAGACGCGCGGTGGTGGCAAGATCGAAAGCGCCAACCGCACACAACGCGGTATACTCGCCTAGCGAGTGGCCCGCGACACAAGTGCCCTTGTCTGCCAGCTTTACGCCAAACTCGCTTTCGAGCACGCGCAAAGTCGCAATTGCGTTTGCCATGATCGCAGGCTGAGCATTTTCTGTGAGGATCAGCTGGTCTTCCGGCCCGTCGAGCATGATGGTCGAAAGCTTCATGCCCAGCGCGTCATCGACTTCCTCGAAAACGGCCCGTGCGGCAGGGCTCGCGGCGGCAAGCTCGGCTCCCATGCCGTCTTTCTGGCTTCCTTGCCCCGGGAATACGAATGCGATCATCTTTGCATCTCCTGTTGGCGGGCGCGGTTAGCCAGCCCCGGCGGGACCCGCAAGCCCGAAGGGCACAACCCTGTTGGCAGCGGTGTGCCCGATTTCGGCACGGCCGAGGTAGCGAACGCCCATGCGGTCGCACCAATAACGTGCGATTTCTTCCTCGGTTTGCCCAAATTCGACGTAGTTTTCAGGCACAGCGGTTATCGCGCCCAGACGAAGGCCCCCAAGCCGCGGCAGGCTGCCGGAAAGCGCAAAGAACATCCGGTCAATGGCGTAAAGATGCTCGGACACTTCCTCGACCATCAACACATGACCTGAAAGGTCCGGCATGATCGGTGTCTTGGCGAGCATCGCGAGCGTAATCAGGTTGAATGCCGCCGCGGGCGTGGTCCCATCGAGGCTGGGCTCCAGCCCCGAGTTGTCGCCATTGAGCCAGCGCAGCACGCGCCGCACCGCTTCGCGTCCGGTCTGGGAACGCGCGCTCACCGGCATGGAACCGTGCGCACATTGGCCGATGTTGGCGCGATAAAGCGCGGCAAGAAGATAACCACAGTCGGAAAAGCCGACATAGGTCTTGTGCCGGGCGTCCCGGTTCATTTGCGCGACCGCCGCTTCGGCGATGCGGTTGGAGCCATAGCCGCCTTTTGCGAACCACACGGCATCGAAGGCCGGATCGTTGGCGCAGTCGAGCAGCGCGGTCAGACGGGTAAGATCGTCGCCAGCGAAGTGTCCGTGGCTGGCAAAGCATTGTTCGTGGAACGTCACCTTGGTGCCCGGAAATTCATCGGCCACCAGTGCCTCCAGAGCGGCAGCATGGTCGCGGGTGATCGGTGTCGCGGGCGCACAGATGGCGATATTCGTCATGGCTTAAGCCTATGGCGCTTGTCAGTGCCAGCGCAAGTCCATAACGATGCCCACTATGACCGGGATCGACGACGCCGCGCTGAAACAGCGCCCTCTTTTCTTTTGCGGTATCGGTGGATCGGGCATGCTCCCGCTCGCCCAAATCGCGCATGGCATGGACCATTCGGTTGCGGGATCGGACCGCTCGTACGATCAGGGCCGGACACCAGCAAAGTTCGCCTGGCTGGCGGACAACGGCTTCACCCTGTTCCCTCAGGACGGCAGCGGTATCGTCTCATCGGAGCAGATCCTGATTGCATCCGCTGCCGTGGAAGACACCGTCCCCGAAGTGGCACGCGCCAAGGAACTGGGCTGCGACCGGCTGAGCCGCGCAGAACTGCTTTCGACCTTCTTCAACGCGGCAGGATATTCGGTCGCCATCGGCGGAACCTCGGGCAAATCCACCGTCACCGGAATGATCGCCTGGATCCTGCACGAAGCGGGTCACGATCCGACCGTGATGAACGGTGCGGTGATGAAGAACTTCGTGAGCGAGGCGAATCCCTTCGCCAGCGCAAGGGTCGGCAACCCGCGCATCTTCGTGAGCGAAGTCGATGAGAGCGACGGCTCGATTGCGCTCTACCGTCCGACTATCGGCGTGCTGCTAAACGTCAGCCTCGATCACAAATCGATCGAGGAATTGCGCAAGCTGTTTGGCGATTACCTTGGCGTTTCGGGCTGCGCAGTCGTCAATTTCGACAATGACGAAGCCCGTTTTCTTGGCGAGAAGGCCAAGCAGTCCGTCAGCTTCGCCGTGCGCAACCACGAAGCTGATATCACGGTCGAACCCGATTCAATCGATCAAAGCGCACTTGGTATCAGGGCAGCGGTGATCGACAATCGCAACCGCGAGGTGTTCCCGCTGATCCTGCCGATGCCCGGCCTGCACAATCTCTCCAACGCGCTGGCGGCGATTGCTGCTGTAAGCGCGGCGGGAATCGACATTAAGAAAGCCGCCTATGCGCTGCGCAGTTTCGGAGGGCTTGCACGGCGGTTCGACGTGGTTGGCACGACCGAGAACGACATCACCGTGATCGACGATTTCGGACACAATCCGGAAAAGTGCGCCGCGACCCTGCGCACGCTCAAAGCCACACCGGGGCGCGTTGTCGCCTTCTTCCAGCCCCACGGCTACGGCCCGCTCAAGCAGATGGGTCACGAACTCGCCAAGACCTTCGCCAAGGAGCTTGGCGCGGACGATGTGACGATCATGTGCGACCCCGTCTATTTCGGCGGTACGGTCGATCGCAGCGAAGGAACGGGGCGCATCATCGGGCTGATCGGCGAGCACGGCGGAACCGCCGAGCATATCCCTGAACGCGCCGCCTGCGGCGACCGTATGGTGGAGATCGCCCGTCCCGGTGATCGCATTGTCATCATGGGTGCGCGCGACGATACGCTGAGCAGCTTCGCCCGCGACGTTTTCGCT
>JAYPMZ010000103.1:0-10185 GCA_038130205.1 Erythrobacteraceae bacterium
GATACGCCCTTGGTCGTCGCGAGAGTCGTGCCTGGCACCATCTCGATTTCAACACGCGAGTTCTCGTCGTCGATGGTCGGTTGGAAAGCGCCCGGAAACTGGCCGAACAACAGGATCGTCACCAGCAGCGAGAACCAGCCCATGCCGAGCATCCAGATGCGGTGATCGTAAAAGCGCGCGGTCATGTATTTTGCCGATTTGGTGATCGCGCCACCGATAGCTTCGACCCCTTTGAGCAGCAGCCAGCCCGCAACGAAGCTGATGATCGACACGAACAGGATAATGACGATCTCGAATATCTTCGCGACGAACTTGTTGGTCGCGGAATTGATGTCGGCATCAACCGATTTGGCAATAGTCGCGGGAATTTCAAAACCGCCAATGGCGTTGAACGAGCCAAACATTGCAAACGCGGTGACCGCGAGCATCGCAATCACCATCAGCAACAAAGAAAACACATAGAGCGCCCGGATACGCGGCGGCTCGATGCCTTCGCGCCGCGCGTACATCTTGCCGCGATCGAGGGTCCAGCCGAGCACCGACATGTAGCGGTCCATCATCGCGCCTTCGCCGTGAGCGCCCGCGCCCTTTGCCGCGAGGAAATAGGCCGCCATCAAGGGCGTGATCATGCGCGCCACGGCGAGCGACATAAGCACCGCGACCACCACGGTCAGTCCGAAGTTCTGGAAGAACTGCCCCGAAATACCCGGCATCAGGCCGACGGGCAGGAACACCGAGACGATACAGAAACTGGTCGCCACAACCGGCAAACCAATCTCGTCCGCCGCGTCGATCGATGCCTGATAGGCGGTCTTGCCCATACGCATGTGTCTGACGATGTTCTCGATCTCCACGATCGCGTCATCGACCAGCACGCCTGCCACCAGCGCCAGCGCCAGCAGGGAGAGGAAATTGAGGTTGAACCCCATCAGCTCCATGAAGAAGAAGGTCGGGATCGCCGACAGCGGGATCGCAACCGCGCTGATGAAGGTCGCACGCCAGTCGCGCAGGAACAGGAACACCACCACGATAGCAAGCACCGCGCCTTCGATCAGCGCCGAGATCGAGCTCTTGTACTGGTCTTCGGTGTAGCGCGTGCTGGTGAACATCTTGACGAAGCGGACACCGGGGGTTTCGGCCTCGATCTTGTCCATCTCTTCGATTGCAGCGTTGTAAACCGAGAGGTCCGAAGCGCCGCGTGCGCGGTTCATGTAGAAATTGACAACTTCGCGGTCGCCGACTTCGCTCACAGAAGTACGCTCGCTAATGCCGTCGCGGACAGTGGCCACGTCGGCGAGCCGGATCGTCCGCCCGCCGCCGAGCTGGATCTGGCGTTGCGAAAGCTCATAGGCGCTGTCGTCATTGCCAAGCACGCGCAGCGATTGGCGGGTTCCGCCGACTTCGGCCAGACCGCCAGCCGCGTCGAGATTGGTCTGGCGCAGCACCGAGTTGATCTGCGAGGCCGTCACACCCAGAGCCTGCATCTTGGCGGGGTCAAGGATTACCTCGATCTCGCGGTCGACACCGCCAAAGCGGCCGACTTCGGCCATGCCATCGATCGAAAGCAGGCGCTTGGAAACCGTGTCGTCGATGAACCAGCTGAGCTGTTCAATGGTCATATCGTCGGCTTCGACCGCGATATAACCAATCGCATCGCCGGTCACATCGACCTTTGCAATGCGCGGTTCCAGAATTCCGTCGGGCAGGCTCGCGCGGACCGAATCCACTGCGGTTTCCACCTCGTTGACCGCTTCGATCAGATCGGTGCCGATCTCGAATTCGACGAAAGTGTTCGAGCTGCCTTCGCTGGCGGTCGAGTTGATCGAGGCCACGCCGTTGATCGAACGCAGCGCGCTCTCCACCCGCTGGGTGATCTGGTTCTCAATCTCGGTCGGGGCCGCGCCCGGCTGAGAGATCGTGACATTGACCGCAGGAAATTCGACGTCGGGGTTATTGGTGACGTCCATCCGCATGAAACTGACGATGCCGGCGAGCAGCAGCGCCGTGAACATCACCAGCGGGATCACGGGGTTGCGGATCGACCAGGCCGAGAGATTGCGGAAGTTCATAATTCGTGTGCCTGTCCTGCTGTCTTGCTGCGGGCTTGCCTGTCGCCTTTCGCCGGTCCGATCATTCGCCGTCGCGGCGCGGTGTTACGACCTCGCCGGGGTTGAGGAAGCCGCCTGCACGCAGCACGACCTTTTCATTGCCATTGAGGCCGCCGGTTATGGCAATGCCCTGCGGCGTAACCATGCCCGTCGTCACCGAGGTACGGATCGCCTTGTTCTCGTCGTCGATGACATAGACGAAGCTGCCCTCTTCATCGGCGAGCACTGCGCTCTCCGGAAGGACCGTCGCCTGCATCGTGCCGCTGGCGATGCGCGCTGTGGCAAAGCCGCCGGGGCGCAGTTCGGGGGCATAGGACAGCGCAATGCGCGCCGTCCCCTGTCGGGTCTGTTCGTTGATCACCGGCGAAAGCTGCCAGACCTGACCTTCAAAGCTCTTGTCCGAGCCGGTCGGGACCACGCTTGCCGAAACGCCTTGTGAAAGGCTGGCGAGCTGGTCTTCGCTGAGCGAGGCGAGCATTTCGAACTCGCCGCCACGCGCGATGGTGAACAGCGAGCCCGATCCGGCGCTCACCGTCTGGCCGGGTTCGACATTGCGCATCAGGACATAGCCGGAAGCCGGGGCGACGATGTTGAGGCGGGCGTTGCGAGCGCGCAATTCGCCAAGCTGCGCCTCGGCCACGCGCACGCGTGCGGCTGCCGCATCGCGGGTTGCGGTGAGGCGATCGACGTCGGCCTTGGAGATAAAGCCGCGCTCGACCAGCTGCAGCGCACGGTCGAGATTGGCCTGTGCGAGATTGGCGTCGGCTCGTGCGACTTCGATCTGCGCGGCCTGCGCGGACGCCTGCTGGCTCTGCACCGAACGGTCGATCACAGCGAGCACCTGGCCCTGTCCGACCCAGTCGCCTGCATCGACGCGCACGCTGATGACCTGTCCGCCTTCGCCGACCACGCCTACAGGCATTGGACGCCGCGCGGCGATAGTGCCGGGCGCTTCGATCGTACCGTCGACCGAGGTGCGTCCGGGCGAAATCACGGTGACGACGGGAGCCTGCGCATTGTCATCGCCCGCGCCAACGGGTTCGCCGCCGGCAAGGCCGAAATAAGCGGCAATCGCGAGCAGCAGAGCGAACAGCAGTCCGCCTGCAATCAGCAGATTCCGTCTGAGCGAAGACGCGTTGTGCGGATCATGCCCGACCGCAACATCTGCAGACACGTTTTCCTGTGCCTCGGCCGTGATCGTACTCGCGTAATTCATCTTGGTTCCCTTGTTCGGGTGGCTTTCCCAACCAGCCCCCGTCGATCAAGTGTATTATAGGTATAAGTCACCCTTCGCAATCCCTCTTAATCGAGCGACCGAAAAGGGCAATCCGCGCTTCGACTGATGACTTTGAGCCTAGACGAAATACGCGGGAGACAAAACAAAGGCGGCGCAAGCCCACTGGCCGCGCCGCCCCGTTTGGCGATATTCGCCGGATCCTGTGGCTATTACTTAGCGCACGCGTCCGCGCTGGATCAGGTTGATGATGCCGAGCAGGACGACAGCGCCCAGAATGGCAACGCCCAGACCGATCAGCGAGAATTCCTGCACGCTGCCGCTGATGCCGAGAAGCGGACCGGCGATGACGTTACCGATCACCGAGCCGATGCAACCAACGACAATGTTCCAGAAAATGCCCATCGAAGCATTGCGATTCATCACGATGCTTGCGAGCCAGCCGGCGACACCGCCGACGATAAGTGCAATAATCCAACCCATTTGTTTTCCTCCTTATAGGTGGTGCATCATACACACAGCCAAAGGAAGGTTGCAAAGGAAACTAGGGTTGGTCGCTTTTCAGCGGCGGGAAATTCCGCCGACTATTCAATACTTCAGCTGACGCTCGTAGAGGTCGCGGTAGTGCTGGATGCGGGTTACGCGCAGCCCTTGCATGCCCGAACGATCGACCGCACGCTGCCACGATGCGAACTCTTCGAGGGTGAGGCTGTAACGCTCGAGCACCTCGTCGATGGTCAAAAGACCACCGTTGACGGCTGCGACAACTTCCGCCTTGCGACGCACGACCCAGCGCTTCGTCTTGGGCGAAGGAAGGTCATCAATGGTCAGCGGCTCACCGAGCGGACCGATCACCTGTGCCGGGCGGATATCCTGGTTTTCAATCATCAATCTTCTCTCGCGTCGCTATTCTTCGGCAGCTTCCGGAACTTGGTTGTTTTCTCATCAAGCCCATCCAATTCCTGGATCATGCCGGGCGAGCATTTGCGGTGCTCTAAAGCAACAGGGTTAACGTTTGATTGGCCCTCTTCCTTCTTTCGGAAGTAACGTGCTGCGGCATCGGCAAAATCATGGGCACTGGCGCCAATCGATCGTCCCGAGTCGCGCCGCAGCAGGAGACGCAGATCGCGCGCAGCGTTGAGCCGTGCGGTCAGTTCGCTCCAGTCGAACATGCGCAGCTCCTCGCCGCTGGTCGCGGTGTCGAGCTGCTCTGCGTCATACCCCGAAGCAGCGGTGATTCGCGCGCTCCGGGTCTGGGGAAGGGGCGGTGTAGTTTCGAACATGACCTGCGTTGTAATCGCCGGTCGTCAAGATGTGGTAAAACCGGCTTTTACCACTGCTTAGGAAAAGCGCCTGTGCGCCGGGCAATCACGCTGCAGCAATTCGCACCCCGAAATCGCCCCGGGAACAGCAGCGAAAACGCGCCGTAATCGCACTGATCCTGCACGGGGTGGCACAAGCCTGTGCGCTTCCCTATATGGCGCGCCAGTCATGACAACCTCCGCGTCCCTGACGGCCAGCCCATTCGGGCTCGATACCGCCGCCCTGTTCGATCTGCCGCGCCCGGCGAGCGAATGCCGCATCGTGGTGGCCATGAGCGGCGGGGTCGATTCCTCGGTCGTCGCCGCGCTTGCCGCCGATAGCGGGGCCGAAGTGATCGGGATCACGCTCCAGCTGTATGACTATGGTGCAGCCACCGGCCGCAAGGGCGCGTGCTGCGCGGGTGACGATATTGCCGATGCGCGCGCTGTGGCCGACCGGCTCGGCATTGCACACTATGTCTTCGACCACGAAAGCGCCTTTCGCGAAGAAGTGGTCGAGCAATTCGCCGACGAATATCTCGCCGGACGCACGCCTGTTCCCTGCATCCGCTGCAATATGGGGCCCAAGTTTACCGACCTGTTCCGCATGGCGCGCGAACTGGGTGCGGATTGCCTTGCGACGGGGCATTATGTGAAGCGCGTGGAAGCCGAAGGCGGGCCGCATCTCTATCGCGCCGAAGATCACACGCGCGACCAGTCCTATTTCCTCTATGCGACGACGCAGGAACAGCTCGACTACATCCGCTTCCCGCTGGGCGGCCTGCCCAAGACCAAGGTCCGCGAGCTGGCCGAAACGGCCGGGCTGCGCAATGCGATGAAGCCCGACAGTCAGGACATCTGCTTCGTGCCCGACGGGAATTACGCGGGCATAGTCAAGAAGTTGCGCCCCGAAGGCGGAGTGCCCGGCGCGATCGTCCACGCCGCCACCGGCGAACAGTTGGGCGAGCACAAGGGCATCGTCCACTACACCGTGGGCCAGCGCAAAGGGCTTGAAATCGGCGGGCAGCCCGAACCGCTCTATGTCATCGCGCTCGATGCCGAGAGCCGCGAGGTCCGCGTGGGGCCCAAGCGTATGCTGGCGGTCGAAAGCGCCGCGCTGATCGAGACCAACCGCATTGGCGAGCTCCCCGATGCGCCGCTCACCGCCAAGGTGCGCAGTCTGGCGAAGCCGGTTCCGGTGACACTGGACGGCCCGCTGGGCGACGGGGCGAGCACGGTCATCCGCTTTGACAGCCCCGAATTCGGTGTCGCGCCGGGTCAGGCAGCGGTGATCTATGCCGGTGACCGCGTCATCGGCGGCGGCTGGATCGACAGCACGCAGGCCGTCAAAGCCTAGCCTTCCCACTCCTCAAGAACGCAGCCATATCCTTCGCGATAGGTCGCCGTGGCCGAAGCGACCAGCGGGAAGGTTGCGGTAACGCTTTTCTCGTCGGTGTCATCGCTGAGCGAGACCAGTTCCATTCCGCCCATCTTGTCGGTCTCGCAGCTTTCGAGGCTGCGCCCGGCGACAAAACGACACGAGCATCCCACCCGCGCGGCATAAGCGGTGCCAACCTCGCCATAGCCGCCGATCACCGTGCGGTTGGCCCAGATCGCAACGCCGATCCCGACCACCGCGAGCACCAGCACCCACAGGGCGGCCTTCTTCGCGATACCGGGTTTTGCGTTCAATTTTGACATTGCTTTGTGTCGACCCTTGTTCGATTGAGCGGCGCATGATTGGTCGCCTGCTCGCCCCCTCTATCGCCGCCGTCGCGCTCCTGCCAGCCCTTAGCGGTTGCGGTTCGTCCGAACCTGCGGCCCCGCCTCCGCTGACCCAAGAGGCCCTGTCCGCGGTTACCGCCGATGCGGGCGCGCCCAAGGACCAGCTTGCGCGCCAGATCGACGATCTGTTCACCGCGCAAGGTTTCGGAGAGACCCGCGCAGTGGTGCTCTGCGCCGACGGAAAGCTTGCTGCCGAACGCTATGCCGATGGCTACGACGCCGACACGCGCTTCGTCAGCTGGTCGATGGCAAAGACCGTCACCGCCGTGCTGATCGGCATGCTGGTGGCCGACGGCCTCTTGAGCCTCGACGAGCCGGCGCCCGTTCCGCTGTGGCAGCGCAGCGGCGATCCGCGTGCAGACATCACCTTGCGCCACCTTCTCCAGATGCGTTCGGGCCTGCGCCATACAGAGGCGGGCGATCCGCCGTGGGAGTCCTCCGAGGTGCGCATGCTCTTCCTCGACGGGCGCGGCGACATGGCGCGCTGGGCCGAGGAGCAGCCGCTCGAAGCCGAACCGGGCGAGCGTTACGAATACTCCTCCAACACCACCGTCATTCTTGCCGACATCGCCGCGCGCGCGCTGACCGAGTCGACCGACCCCGACGAGAGGCGCGAGGCGGTGGCCTCCTATCTGCGCCAGCACCTGTTCGGGCCGCTCGACATGGACTCGATGGTTCCCGAATTCGACGCCTCGGGCACGATGATCGGCGGGAGCCTGATGCACGCCTCCGCCCGCGACTGGGCGAAATTCGGCGAGTTCCTGCGCCGCAAGGGGCGTGCGCCCGATGGTCAGCAACTCGTGCCCAGCCGCTGGGTCGAGGCGATGACCCAGCCCAGCCCCACCGCGCCCTTCTACGGCTTCCAGATCTGGCTCAACCAGCCCGTCCCCGGCAGCACCGAACAGCACGCGCTATTTCCAGACCGCGCACCGCACAGCCTGTTCGCGCTCAACGGGCACCTCGGCCAATATGTCCTCGTCTCGCCCGAACAGCGCCTGACGCTGGTACGCCTCGGGCATTCCACGAGCGAAGAGCGCGTGCCAATGTTGCAAAAGGCAGCGGACGTGATGGCGCTTTATCCGGTGCGCTGAAGCGCGCAGCACAGCGCCACCCGCGACTACAGGTAGAAGCGTCCCTCAACCACCGTCACACACGGCCCGCCAAGCCATACGCGCCCGCCCTCTGCGTCCCCTTCGAGCCGCAGCGCCAGATCGCCGCCGCGCTCGCTCGCCTGATGCGCGCTCAGCCCGTTGCGACCCAGCCGGTCGACCCAGAAGGGCGTGAGCGCTGCGTGCGCGGAGCCGGTGACGCTGTCCTCGTCAATGCCATAGGCCGACACGAACACGCGGCTGACGATGTCGGTTGTGTCCCCCGGCGCGGTGGCGATCACCATCAGCGGAATGTCCTTGAGCCGCGCAAAGTCGGGCGCGAGGGCGCGCACCTGTGCTTCGCTTTCGTAGAGCACAATCGCGGTTTCCTGCTCCTTGCGAACGCATTGGAACACCTCGCCCGCAGCACCCAGCACATCGAGCAGCTCATCATGCGGCTCGGGTTCGGCGCGCAGCGAAGGCAGGGCAAGCTCCAGCCCCTCGCCCGATTTGACAACTTCGAGCACGCCTGACTGGCGGGTGCGGAACGTGACGCTCCCCTTGTCCTTTTCGGGTCCATCGCGGCCCAGCAGCACATGCCCGCTCGCCAGCGTCGCATGGCCGCACAGCACGACCTCGACCGCAGGCGTGAACCAGCGCAGTTCCCAATCGGCCCCACCCGTCTTGTCGCGCACGACGAAGGCGGTTTCGGCAAACAGGTTCTCCGCCCCGATCTTGAGCAGCACATCGTCGGGCAGCCACTCGTCGAGCACCATCACCGCCGCCTGATTACCGCCAAACGGCTGCGAGGCGAAGGCATCGACGTGCCAATAGGGTATGGATTTGGTCATAAGGTCCTCACGGATACAGCAGGTTGTCGGTCCAGCCGAGTGCATCGCCCGCGCCTTGGAGAGTGAAGCGGCGGCGGTCGTGGAGGCGGTTCTCGCGGTCCATCCAGAACTCGATGGCCTCGGGCCGGAGCGTGAAGCCGGTCCAGTGCGGAGGGCGCGGCACTTCGCCCGCTGCCTCATGCTCGGCCCACAGCGCCGTCACGCGGTCGAGGTAGTCCTGCCGCTCGGGCAACACGCGCGACTGGTCGCTGGCCGCGCTGCCGACCTGGCTCTTGTAGGGGCGCGAGTGGAAGTAGGCGTCGGCCCGCTCCGCGCTCACTTCGGTTAGCGGCCCTTCGATGCGGATCTGGCGGCGCAGGCTCTTCCAGTGGAACAGCAGGCTGGCATGCATGTTGGCGCGGATTTCTCCGCCCTTGCGGCTCTCGGCATTGGTGAAGAAGGTGAAACCCCCGCCCGGTGCTTCATCGGCCCCGTGTCCCTTGAGCAGCACCATGCGCACCGAAGGCCGCCCGTCGGGCGTCGCGGTTGCGAGCGCCATGGCGTTTGCATCGTTCGGCTCGCTCGCCTGCGCCTCCGCAAACCACGCATCGAACAGCGCGAAGGGGTCTGCGCCCGCGGGGATCATGGTGTCGCCCAGCTGGGCTTGGTTGAGGCTATCAGACTGGCTCATTGGCTTCGCTTTCCGTTTGTCGAAGTCCTACAGGATGGAACACATGGAACAGTGTCCTGGGGCAAAAAACTGCGCCCGCTCGCAATGCCCGACAAAAGAGGCGTTATCGAAAGAATTGAGCGGGTCGACATGCCTCTTTCAATAGGTAGGGCAAAGCGGGTAGGAAAGCGGCCTTTGTCGATTAGTTCGGTCATGCTACGCCTTGCACATGGGCAATTGGGGCGCAGACCAAATCATACTCCTGTTTGCGGGGCTACTCATTGTCGTCCCGCTTGTCCTTGGCATTATGCTGTGGCGCCTCGGTGTGGATCAAGACCGTTTTCTCTCGCCGATCTTCTGGATCTTCGTGGTACTCATGCCCACGACCCCTGTGTTCGGCATGAGCGCTGCACGATTGGCTGACGGCGAACCTGTGAGTATGGTCGATCCGACAAGCTGGGCCGCGATTCTGGTCTTGTGGGCGTTCGGGACTGCGTGTTACGCGGGTGGCTATCTTCGTGCCCGTCACCGGCGCCACGCGGCAGAGTAGTCTCGACACATGACTGACGCTCTGGGCTTTTTCTTTCTCTTTGCCATTCTTGCGGCTGGTGTTTGGGGCATGGCGATTGCGTTCCGCGCGGGGGTCAAGGCCAAGTTCTTTTTCTCTTATGGGCTTCTCGAATTTCCATTCTTTCTGGCGGCCGTCTGTCTGGGGGGAGCATTGGTTGACTGGATATATGACGAGATAGTCAATTGGCAGGCCCGGATCTGGTCATACGCGATCATTTGTGCGGTCTGCGCCATGCTATACACTATCGGTTTCCTGCTCGGCCTTAGAAGGCGTAGCCGAAATGAAGGCATCATCGGTCAAACCCGATGAAATCTCTCACATCCCAATCATTGCAATCCGCACAACCCTCCTTGCACCAACACACCGTCTCACCTAGCTAAGACACCATGGCTGACCCCTACAAAACCCTTGGCGTTGCGCGCACTGCCTCCGAAAAGGAGATCAAGAGCGCCTATCGCACGCTTGCCAAGGAGCTGCATCCCGACCGCAACAAGGACAATCCCAAGGCTGCCGAGAAGTTCTCGGAAGCGACTGCGGCCTATGATCTGCTGTCCGACAAGGACAAGCGCGCGCAGTTCGATCGCGGCGAAATCGATGC
>JAYPMZ010000104.1:0-3449 GCA_038130205.1 Erythrobacteraceae bacterium
GATGATCGCCTTGCAGTGGTCGGCAGCGTGCTTGAGCTGTTCGACGAAGGGACGACCGGCGATGATGCAGCTCATGCCGTCCTGATTGAGCGGCGGATTGCCTTCGACCGCGAGAATGAAGTTGCCGTCGTATTTTTCGATCGTCTCTTCGATGATCGCTTCGGCCTGCTCGCCCGCGGCGGCCATGATCGTGTCGTCATAGTCGAGGCTGATCATCGACAAGATCACGTCCTTGGCGAGCGGGTGCGCGGAACGGATGAAACTCTCCGAGCAGCATGTGCACTCGAGCCCGTGCAGCCACAGCACCGGGATGCGCGGCTTGGTTTCCATCGCGGTCTGGATTTCCTGCGCATAGGCGGGGCTCAGGCCAAGAGCCGCTGCGGTCAGGCTGCAAAACTTGTTGAAACTGCGGCGGGTGATCCCCTGCCTGCGCATCACGTCATAAAATGTTTCGATCGCCATCCAGCGGACCCCTTCCCCAATCGGTGTTGTGAGCCTTTGGGCTCTTGGAGACACTATCAAGCAATGGCCGTGCCAAGCCGGCGATTGGGCTGGTTTCCTTCCATCGGTGCGAAGGTTTCCAGTTTCGCTAGTGGTAAGGAAAGTTCCGATTTGGAAGCCGCATGACACCAGAGGCCGGAAGCCGCGGAATTCCGGCATCCCTTTCGTTTCGCGGTTTCAATCCTACTTGAAACTGCGCCCCCTACTTTCGGAGATGACTACGCATGACCTCACTTTCCCGCGGAATCGAACATATCGGCATCACCGTCCCTGACCATGAGGCTGCGGTCCGTTTTTTCGAAGAGGCGCTCGGGGCAGAACCGCTTTTCTCGCTTGTCAGGAAATCGGACGAGCCGATGGGAGCAGACGAGGTCGGCCCAAAGAATGGCCTTGCCGATGGAACCGCCATCGTCGCCGTCACCATGATGCGCCTGCGCAACGGCCCCAACCTCGAAGTGTTCGAAATCGATCACCCGAAAGGAGAACCCGGTAGCGGAATAGCCGATTTCGGTTTTCACCATGTCAGCCTGACTGTTGACGATATGGAAGGCGTGACCAGCCGCTTTGAAAAGGCAGGCGGCACCCTGCTCGAAGGCCCTTATGACCTCACGGGGCAAGAGGAAGGCGAAGGCAACCGTGGCCGCTTCGGACGCACGCCCTGGGGCCTGCTGATCGAGTTCGAAAGCTTCTGCTCCCCGATCACCTACGACCCGGAAGCGCGCGCTCGGCGCTGGTTTCCTTCCGGAGGCTGACCCGCAAGATGCGGGCACAGCCCACCTCGTCTCACGCTATGTCAGCGCTTTGACGGTGGCCTTACTCGATCAGGATGAGCGGAGCCCATATTGCAGGCGATGCGCTGTCGGGGAGCGCGGGGCTGCGCATCAGTTCAAGCTGTGCGCGGCGCAAAGCTTCGGCTCGATCAAGCCCCTGTGCCGCGTGCCTGACTGTGCCGGTTGTAACAAACGCAACCGCGTCATCGCGCACCGGCCAATGCGCAAGAAGCAGCGATTTGGCCCCGGCCTGAGAAAACGCGGTCGCAAGGCCGGAGAACGGCGGAGCATCGGCGCTGGCACCCGTCGCTGTGTCGCATGCTGAAAGAATGATCCAGTCCGCGCTCAGTTGCAGTCTGGCGATCTCGCTCGCCCCCAGAAGCCCGTCCTCGCTCGGATCATCACTTGGTTGGCCCAGCAGAAGGCTGGGCTCCCACACGCCGTCCACCCTGCCTGCGGTCAGCCCGTGGGTCGCGAATGCGATCAGATTGCGATCCGAAAGGTCCGCCACCTTGAAGGCCGTTTCCGACACGCCCGCCCCCACCAGCATAAGCCGGTCCTCGCTGTTCAAGGCATTGGCGATCTGTTCAAGCTCGAGGATAGCGTTGGGCAGGTAGGATAGCGCGTTGACACTTTCGGGATCGGGACGGCCATTCCTGAACAGTGCCATGACCGATTGGTCCGAAGCGGTCTCGCCCTGTGGAACGACACCACCGATGCCAGCAAAGCTGTTACCCTCCAGTCCGGCGCGGGAATTATTCACAGCGTTCAGCATCGCAAGATTGCCGAGAGTGCGGATGCTAGAATAGCGGATCAGCCAAGGCGCTTCGGCAAGCGGGCCAGTGTATTCTCCGGCTGTCAAAATCGATAGCGGCAGGCTGGCAAGCTGCACGCCCCCGTACACCGAAATGGCCTTTGGCAGCGTGGGCATGTTGCCGAAGATCGCGTCATACAAGCGCGCCGATTCTTGCAGCGGGAATGTTTGCCCCGCTCCGCCGTCCACCGCCGCCCTCAGCTTTGCGACACTGGCAAAGGCCACTCGGCTTGAGAAGGAACGCGAGACGACAGCCCCGTCCGGACTAACGTGCAAAGCCCAACTGGTCGGCTCGCCTTCGACAAACAAGATGAGCGCTTCATCCCCGCGAAGCCCGGCGCGCAAATCGGCCAGCTTGATCGGAGCGGGGCGAACATGGGCGAGCCAGTCTGCATGGTCGCGCTTCAGCCGCTCGGCAAGCAGGGTGCGTTCGGCGGCGAGGCTGCTGATCTCGGCATCGAGGTCTGTCAGCGTGTCGTTGGCACCGGCCTCGATTGCCACCTTGCGGCGCTGATTGAAGCCGGTTTCCAACCGTGAAATCTCAATAAATCTTGCATGAAGCCGCTCGGGCTCCGTCATTTCCCGCGCTTCCGCAGATGACGCCTCGCGCCCGAGTGACAGATTGGAGATATTGACCAGCTGCGCGGCACGTATCGCCTTTTCATCATCGCCGGATGCCAGTGCCATCTGAAGATAGCTGATCGCGGCCTGACGATTGGCGCGCGCTTCACCCACGCGCTCGCTCTCACCGCGGGAAAGGTCGGTCAGGCTCGTTTCCAGTCGCTCGATCGCGCTATCGGCTGCGGGCCAGTAATCACCCTCCTGCGCCCCGGTTGCCTGCCGGAGCCGTGCCAATAGCAGTTCGCTCGCGATGCGCGTCCGGTGGCTGGGGATGAGCGTCTCTACCTGGATCGGCACCCAGCGCTCCGCGATGACCAGCGCCTCGTCAAAGCGTTCCTGCGCTTCGAGACCGGTGGCTTTGAGCAGGTGCAGGTTTGACCGCATAAGGTGGGTTTCGTTGAGCCCTGCATCGACCTCCTCTATTCCTCGTTCCACGAAATGATAGAAGCTGTCCCAATCGCCTTCGGAGGCCTGTGCCCGCGCCATTTCCGCATAAACGCGGGCGATTGTCTCGGGCCCCACGACGTCGCGATTGTCGAGCATGACCTGCAAGGCCTGTGCATGCAGGACCATCGCCTCCTCGGTGAAACCGCCAGATTGCAGATTGGTTGCCAGCAAGCTCACCGAAGACGCTGTCCAGGGACTGTTCTCGCCATTAGTGTTGCGGCGCACTTCCACGGCTTGCCTGATGGTTGCGGTTGCCTGTTGATGCATCCCCATGTCGGTAAGCAGCAGCCCGATAT
>JAYPMZ010000104.1:3459-10111 GCA_038130205.1 Erythrobacteraceae bacterium
GTGCATCACAGTGCCATAGGACTGGTGATCGGTGCCAAGCGTCTCGCGAGCCAGCTTTTCGGCCCGCCGCATTTCCACGAGCGCTTCGGTATCCCGTCCGCTGTCGTCGAGCACCGCTCCCAGTCCGAGAATGGCTTGCACCACTTTTTGCGGCTGCTCCGGCATCAGCAATTCACGCTGCCTTGCGGCCTCTCGCATGAGCGGCAAGGCGTCTTCAAAACGGCCCTGGCTGAAGAAGACATTGGCGAGGCTGTAGGTCGATGAAGCAACATCTTCATGCTCGGGGCCGTAAAGCGCCTGCCTGATCGCGAGCGCTTCTTTGAGGCTGGCTTCTGCTTCGGGCAGCCGTTTGAGGGCACGCAGCAGCACTCCGCGATTGTGTAGGACTTCGGCTTGCTTGTCCTCGCGTCCGGGCATTTGCGCCCATAGCTGGGCTGCCTGTGCATGCTCGTCCGCTGAATCCTGATAGTTCTGGCCGGCGAATAGCGCTACACCGAGCAGGGTTGTCGCGTCAGCCCGATCCTCTGTGCTCGCGGTCGGCTCGGCAAAAGCGCGTGCCTTCAGGTTACGCATTGCGGCGACCGAAGCCTTGGGATCGGCGCGCATATCGCGGTCGGTCCATTCGGTGATTTCGCGCCGGATCTGTTCTCTTGCGTTATCTGAAGGGGCAGCAACTTGTGCGCCACCGTCTTGCCCGGCCTGCTCCGCTGCAACGGGTGAGACGAGGCCGATTGCCGTTGCCGTGGCTAGACCGGCCAATCGAGCGGCACACCCCCTGTTACGCTTACTCTGCAATTGCACCGCTCCTATTCGATCACGAGGAAATATTCGATCCGCTGGTTCCCCGGATTGGAAACCGAAATGGTGTAGCGGGAGGTGTAGATCGGAATCCACGCACACAGCGGCCGGACGCTTGCCTTCTCGCAAGTCTCCCGTCCCGACCGGTCGCGAACGCCCAATCGCACCGTCCGTCCGTCGCTAGAGCGCGCAGCAATGGTGGCCTTCCGGCCCGACAGGAATGTCTGGTCGAGAGTTTTTGACTGGCCGGGAGCGATAATGCCCGAGCGGACCGCCGGCCCCAGAGTCCGGCCTCGCATCGGAGTTTCATCCAGCCCTGCATAGCGGGCCCATTCATCCATCCTCGCTTGCAGCGGCCCATCCTGCGGTCTCGCACGCAAACGACGCAGATCGAGCAGAGCGCTGCGCAAGGTGTCGCTATCCTGCGCGTCTCGTGCCCGCACCGCCAGCGCCAACGCCTCGACGGTTTCCTGAGCAGCAAGGAATTCAGCGTCGCCCTGCTGGTCCACCTGAGTGACGGTCTGTTGTCTTCCTGACATCGCACAGGCGGACAAGGCCAAGGCGGATATAGCTATCAGCAAGCCGCGCATCATCGCTCTTCCATTCTTTCTATGACAAACTTGGCGCCCGAGTGCTCTCGTTCAAGCTTGATCGAGAGGCCGTGACGGTGGGCAATCGCCCGTGCCAAGGCAAGGCCCAGACCGGCGCCGGATTCTTCCTTCGCGCCAGCCGCACCGCGGTAAAACCGTTCGAATACGTGCTCGCGATCCTGCGGAGCGATACCGGGACCGTTATCCTCGACCGTCAGGATCGGGCCTTCTTCCAGAGACAGGGAAATGGAGCCTCCGGCGGGCACATATTTGAGCGCATTGTCGAGCAGGTTGGTGATGAGCCGGGCCATCTGGTCTTCCTCGGCATTGATGAAAACGCCGCCATGGATCACCCATGAAAACTCGTGCCCGGATTCCTCCGCACTGTCCGCGTAAAGATCACAAATACGCTGGCAGAGCGAACTCAGGTCGACCGGTTTCAACCGTGCCAGATCGCCCCGCCGCGCGTTGCTGGCGGCAATGTCGAGCAGCCCTTCAAGCATCGCAACCAGATCGCGTATTCCCTGACGTGCGCCCGCAATGTGCTGGCGAACATCGAGAGCCGGCTCTGCGCCCAGTGATTTGGCCAGCTTTGCATCGACATGCATCAGCGGTGTGCGGATTTCGTGCGCGATGTGGTCCGAGCTGTCACGATACGACTCCATCAATCGCTGCACGCGCAAAAGAGCTGCGGATGAATGAGCGGTCAATTCGTCAATTTCATCGGGTGACGTGCTCGATACCGCGTCGGAAAGCGAGGCAAGGTTCGATGTCTGGAACGCGGTATTTATCCTCGCGATCCGGCGCTGCAATCGGGTCGCAGCAAGCCGCGATGCGATGGCGACGAGCAGAACAAAGATTCCTCCGCCCGCAAGGAACACCATGGCGACCCGGTCAAGAAGGCCGGAATTGTCGTCGATCGTGTGCGCGACCAGCAGGAACAGCCCGGCATCGAGCTGGGTCGCACGCGCCAGCGCCGATGAATTCTCTCCCAACTCGATCCTGCCGCTTTCCGATATCGTCGGATCGAGCTTTGGCCAGACGGTGATGTCGCCCGCGATGCGGCGGTTTCCTTCATCTTGCAGCAGATAATGCGGTTGAGTGCCGTCAAGCGGGACCAGCGCTAATCTGTCAGCGATACGCGCCTGCAATTCTTCGATACCGCCGCTGGCGTAAATATCGGCGAGGCCTGCAAGATCGACGTCGACCGTTGCTGCGGCATTCTCTTCCAGCGTGGCGCGGATTGTCCGGTCGGTGACAAACCAGAGGCCTGCGACAAGCAGCCCTGCCGTGACGATGGCGATGAGCACCAGCCGCGAAAAGATCGAGGATTTGGCCCTGATCGTCATGTCCCGTCGAGTAAGCGGTAACCCGAACCCCAAATGGTTTCGAGCGCGGGTTTCTCGAAACCCTCCTCCAGTTTGCGCCTCATCCGGCCCACGTTTACGTCCACCACATTCGTCTGCGGGTCAAAATCCATCCGCCAGACATCGCGCAAAAGCATTTCCCGGGGTACGATTTCGCCCGCATTTTCCATGAAGTAGCGAAACAGCTCGTATTCCTTGGGGCTGAGAGCAAGGTGCTGGTTGTCGCGGAATGCAGTGCGGGCCTTGATGTGGCATTCAAACGCCCCGTAGATGATGACGGCGCTGTGCTCGCTGCCCTTGGAGCGACGATACAGAGCGCGCAGACGCGCGGTCAGTTCGGCCGATTCATAGGGCTTCGCCATGTAATCATCGACGCCTGCATTCAGGCCATCGGTCCGGTCCGAGCTTCTTCCCAGTGCCGAAAGCATCAAGATCGGTGCGCCAATGCCGCTCTCTCGCAGCCTTGTCGCGATGGTCAGGCCGTCCATGTCGCCGAGCATCCGGTCCAGAATAATGACGTCGAACGCTTCCATACCGGCGCGCCGAAGGGCCGCGCTGCCATCGGCTTCCCAGACCAGAACGTCACCGTTCTCGCGGGCAATATCTCTCACCGCTTCAGCGGCGCGAGCATCATCTTCAACGTAGAGGATCCTCACCCCTGAATTCCCCCGACCTTCGTCCTGCCTCGCCGCAGCCACCGATGGTTGAGGCCCCGGATCGAACGCTGTCATAGTGCAATTCCTGTGTAAGGCTTTGATAAAAGGGGTCAAGAGCGGGAGGCCAGGACCTCCCGCTCCCTTCGGGTCGCCTAGTTGAGAGCTTCGACGCTCACCCAGCCCTTAGCTCCGAAATTGTCTTCGACTTCGACAAACAGGCCTTCGCGGCGGCCTGTCGGTGTCAGAGTGGTACCGACCATGAGACTGCGAACGCTGTCCGCGCCCTCCACCGGAGTGGCAAACATGGTCGTTGCGGCAGCGACGGTAGCAAATTCCGGCTCTGCTGCGGCAGCGGCAACGGCGGCACGGGGCATCGAAGCAATCGTGGCCTTCTGCGCAACCACTTCATTGAAAGCGAGCACGAAGGCTTCCACCAGCTGCTTACCCTTCTTGCTGCGACCATAGCCCACCGTGTCGGCGCGCGCCGCCCAGACCCAACTTCCGCGGAAGCTGAGCGAGGTGCGGCGCACATCGCCGCGCCCGGTCACGACAGTCAAACCCGATGCGGGGCTGAGCACCTTGATGCCAGCAGCCACGCGGCTGCTCCGCCCGCCAAATGCGCCAAACATCCCGAGTACGGCACCCGCGCCCGGAACCCTGCTCATCACTGAACTGGCCGCACCGGAACGCACAAGCCCTTCGACAGCCGCGGTTTTCGCCACTTCAATCGACTGGTCGACTTCCTCCGTGCTGCCCGCGATCACATTCAGCAGAAAATCGGCAGGAGCACCGCCGGCCGGATTGTGCGGAGTAAAGCAGCCGGAATCGATCGCGAGGGTGTTAATCAGTTCGCGCGGGCTGCCGAGATCAAACTCGGCCCACCCTTGCGTGTCACCATCGACAACCGCGATTGTGCCGAGGCTCTCCTCGCAGCTTACCAGCTCCACATCGTCGTCAGCCATGGCCGGTGCAGGAACCGCCAGACCCGCGACAGCCGCCACACAAGCGATACGCGAGGCAAATCCTGCTTTTGAAACGCCAATCATCATCGAGAAACTCCCCATTGCCCTTTGATGACGTGACAGTGCCTTGCGCCGCTTTTCGCTACCAACCACACGGCTTGTTATGGCGATGACAAATGCGGTTAGTTATCGCAGAACAGCGGGATTAGCCTGAATGCAAGCCTCGCTCTCAGGGCCTATTGTGTCAGGTCTCTCTTGATCTTGGCGATCTTCAGCTCTTCCTCATATTGCTCTTCAAGCACCACGCAGTTGGTACCTACGTCCGCCAGCGTACCTCGCTGTTCATCGCCGCCATTGTAGAGCGCGAGCAGCGTCTGGAGCGCGTTATCGACATTGGCCAACGCTGTTTCGTCATCCAAATTCTGCTCTTGAACATATAGAGCGAACCAACGCTGGCCACGCTCAAGGCGCGCGGCGGCCTGTTCCGGATTGCTTTCCATAAGCAGGTTCGCGAGCAGGAATTGATACGCCGTGCACCCCATTTGCGCGGTTGCGCCCATCGGGGTCATGTCATCGTCAGCCGGCTGGGCCGAGGCAGGCGTCGCAATCGCTGCGATAGCGAGCGGGAGGGCGCAGAGAACTGGTTTAAGCATAGTCTAGATTCCTGTTCAGCAGTACTTGTTGAAGGATGGGCAGACCGACGATCGGCCCGATGCATAGGACATCGCGTTGTTCCAGGCCGTTTGATCGGCCCTCGCCTGGTAGCGGGCCCAGCTGGCGCTGGTGTCGACGGTGCTGATGTAGTTGCCGATGTTCGGCTTCCAGCTTGCAATCGCCCGGCCCAGATCGAACCGGCCGGCATTGGCACGCGTCCGTTCCGCTGCACGGCGTGCAGCTTCGGCGCGGCGCTGGCGCTCTGGCTCTGCCAGCATCGAACGGTAGATTGCCTCAGCCATCTCGCTCCCGCCGGAGATGGCTATTCGCATGTAAAATTTGCCGGTTTCATGGTTCTGCTGGACGTTCTCGCCATACCAGTAGGCCATGCCCATGAATTCGGCGGCCTCGACATGGCCGACCCTCGCGGCGTTTTCGATCAGGATGATCGCATCGTCGGGAGAGCGGTCGATAATGCCGGGATACCCTTCGAGAAACAGATTGCCGAGCCGCCAGCTCGCTTCGGCGTCGCCTTCCTCCATCAGCCGTGCGATACGTTCGATACCATAACGCGCATCGCCGCTTTCCACCGCCTGTCGCGCTTCGGCCAGCTGCTGTTCGATAGGCGCCGCGAAATCGATCCGGTTCACCTCGTTGAAATCGTCCGGAATGGCGGTCGAGCGCATGAGGTCACACGATTGGGCGTGCCCCAAACTGCATGCTCTTTTGGCGAGCGCCACTTGATAGTAACCGCTGGCCTGAACCTTCGGGTGAGCACCCGGGCTGTAAAAATTGAGCAGCTGGACGCACGCATTGGGCAGCCCCAGCTCGCACCCGCGCCGTGCGTAGAAGGGGCCATCCTGCAACAGGATTCCCGTCCCTAGTCCGTCGTTAGCCGCCGCGAGCGCCGCCATCGAACACGAAGTCGCGCGGCCTCCCACACAGGCCATGTGCAAGGTCGTCCCCGCTGTCTCGCTGTCGCTGCTCTTGCCGTGCTCGACCGTGTACTCCGCCCAAAGCCCGCACGGATGCATGGTATCGCCTTCACTTTCGAAGCAGGCGCGCCGCGCAAGGGCAAAGGCACGGACATCGTCCTTTGCTCGCCCGCGCCCCTTCATGAAAGCGAGGGCTTCACCATAGCAGCCCCAGGCAGCCCCGGCCTCACATGCGCGAGCGTACAGGTCTGCGGCCCGGGCGTGATCGGCGCTGACCGCACTATCGTAGTGCAGCTTTCCTGCAAGCAACCGACAGCTCTCGCCGCCAGCGTCACGGCAGGTTCTTTGCCAGAGCGCGAGTGCCGCTGCGCGGTCTTCAGCGGCTCCTTCGCCCCTCCACATGGCCAGTCCGTGATAGCCGCATGCGTCGTCATTTCGTAACTGCTGGCAGCCGCGCATCGCCAGCTCTGCGGCATGACGCGGGTAGGACGGGCCGCCAAATCCCTCGTTGAGATATTCAGCCGCACGCGCACAAGCTGCGCCGTCGGAAATCCTGCATGCGCGGCTCAAATAGCCTGTGGCTGCCTGAACATCCTTGCGCAGATCACCCAATCCGGTCTCGAAAGCGCGCGCTATGCGCTGACAGTCCTGCACACGTCCTTCGAGGCAGTCTTCGTGCCACTCCTGCGC
>JAYPMZ010000105.1:0-411 GCA_038130205.1 Erythrobacteraceae bacterium
CGACCTTACAGGGTTGGGCGTGTCACTCATAAGCTTCGCGATACCTTCTCACCACGCTCAGCGCCACGAAGTTGAGGGCCAGAGTTACAAGGAAGAGGATGAACCCGAGCGCAAAGGCGCTGAGGGTTGCGGGGTGATCGAAACTGCCTTCGCCTGTCAGCATGGCAACGATCTGCACGGTCACAGTCGTCATCGAATCGAGAGGGTTGGCAGAGAGGTTGGCTGCGGTCGACGCGGCCATCACCACGATCATGGTTTCTCCGATAGCACGGCTGATCGCCAGCATGACGCCGCCGACAATACCGGGAAGGGCGGCAGGCACGAGGACCTGCTTGATTGTTTCCGAAGTCGTGGCGCCCATCGCAAGGCTGCCGTCGCGCATGGATTGCGGCACGGCGGCAATGCTGTCGT
>JAYPMZ010000105.1:421-8465 GCA_038130205.1 Erythrobacteraceae bacterium
ACGCCCATCACCAGACCGGCCGCAAGCGCGCTTTCGCTCGAAGCGTTGGCGACACCGACTGCCATGGCGGCGTCGCGGATCATCGGCGCGACTGTCAGAGCCGCGAAATAGCCATAAACCACCGTCGGGACACCGGCGAGAACCTCAAGCGCGGGCTTAGTCCAGGTGCGCAGTTTCGCAGGGGCATATTGCGTGAGGTATATCGCGCTCATCATTCCCATCGGGATCGCGACGATCATGGCGATGATCGCACCGATCAGGATCGTGCCCCAGAACAGCGGCACCGCGCCATAGCGCGTCGGATCGGGATTGTCGGGGTTCGCCATCGGATCCGGCGACCAGAAGGTGCCGAACAGGAAATCGATCGGGGAGACCATTTCGAAGAAGCGGAAGGTTTCGAAAATGAGGCTGGCAAGAATACCGAAAGTGCTGAACACCGCGACCAGCGAGGCGAGGATCAGCGCCGCCATGATCGCCTTCTCGACGCGGGTGCGGGCACCGAATTCGGGTTTGATCCGCAGATAGGACCAAGCGCCGGCAGCGCCTGCGATGATGATCGCGAGCACGATGCCGATGATGCGGTAACGGCTGAGCGCGTCGCTATAGACTTCGACCATCGGGATCGCGTCGGCGTTCATGGTGCCGGATGCCGCGCCGGTTGCAACCGCACGGGCCTCTCTCAAAGCGGCGATGCGGTCGGCATCAAGGCTCGGCAGTGCGTCGGCCGCGGGGCTCGCAAGCACCGACTGCAGCACGAGGCCGGGCGAAATCGCGTTCCACACGACCACAAAGATAATGGTTGGCACAAAGACCCAGAGGGCGACGTACCAACCATGATAGACCGGAAGACTGGCCAGTCGGCTACCCGACGTGGCGCGCAGGCTCCACGCCCGGCTTCGCGCAGACAACCAGGCAATGACCGCTAGCCCCAAGACTAGGAGAAAGGATGAGGCCAGCGTCATTACCTAATTCAAACCCGCTTTAGTGCAGTTCAGACCCGTCGATCGTCGTGTGCTGCGTGGCAGCTTCGAGATTCGCAGCCATCACGTCTTCGGGAGACGCCACTAGACCAATGCTGGCCAGAGGGCCACCACGTTGCCACATCTTTGTCCACTCATTCAGATATTCGGGCAGGCCGACGGTCTGATCGAGGTGGGCTTTTTTGACATAAACGTACAGCGGACGCGCGCCCGGATAGGCGAAGCTGGCGATGTTGTCGTAGGTCGGATCGACACCGTTCATGGGCAGACCCTGAACCTTGCTGGCGTTCTCTTCTAGATACGAATAGCCGAACACGCCAACGGCGTTCTCATTGCCTTCGATCTTCTGGACGATGAGATTGTCCTGCTCACCCTGGTCGACATACTTACCGTCGGCGCGGACTTCGGTGCAGACCTGGTCGTAGCGATCTTCGTCGCTTTCCTTGAGTGCACCCATTTCCGGGTTCGTCTTGCAGCCGACTTCGAGGATCAGCTCCTTGAGTGCGTCGCGCGTGCCCGAAGTGGTCGGCGGGCCGTAAACGAGGATCGGCAGCGCGGGAAGCGACGGATCGACGTCCTGCCAGGTCTGGTTGGTCTGCTCGCCGCCATAAGGGCTCGCTGCCAGTGCTTCATAGACCATTTTGGGGGTCAGGTTCATCATGATGCCGCCCTGTGCGGAAGCAAAGGCGATCCCGTCGAGGCCGACCTGAAGTTCGATGATGTCGGTGACGCCATTGGCCTGACAATCGTCAAATTCCGACTTTTTCATCCGACGCGAAGCGTTGGCGGTGTCGGGAGTGTCGGGGCCGACGCCTGCGCAGAACAGCTTCATGCCGCCGCCGGTGCCGGTCGATTCAATGATCGGCGAGGGAATGTCGGGGTTCGAACGGGTGAGCGATTCCGCGACCGCCTTTGCGAATGGGAAAACGGTGGACGAGCCGACTGCACGAACGGTGTTGCTGGTTTCGACCGGGCCTAGCTCATCGCCGCAAGCGGTGAGGGCAAGGCTGGATGCGGCAACAAAGACCGCCATTTTGCTGAATTTCATTGCTTGGATTCCTCTTCAGAATGGGATGGCCCTTCGACCATCGATGTTACGAATTAGAGACAAGTACGCGGGGTTGAGAGCGAATGATCAGAAGTCCACCTGAGCCCGGATGCCGGCGACATGAACGTCGTAGGACGTGTCGCCTGCGGCGGTGCTGAAAGCGGCATCGTCGTAGGAAAGCAGTCCGTAGTTGAACAGCAGGCGGGTGTAGTCGGTAAGTGTCCAGATCAGCGAAGCCTGCACGCTGTCCTGCGTGCCGCCGATAATGGCGCCGCTGTTCAGATCGAGGTGGTCGTAGCGCAGATTGACCTGAAGCGCGCCTTTGCCGCCTTCTCCGACGGGATTTTCGGGCTTCACGCGGTCGAAAGTGCCGAGCTTGTAACCGCGGCTGTCGCCTTCGGTCAGGAACAGGCCGACTTCGGCCGAGGCGCCAAAGAAGCTGGGATCAGCCAACGCGCCGGGACGGTTGACGTTCTGGGAATAGGCTTCGAGCGCGACGTGGAACGGGCCCGAGATCGCCGCTGCTTCGAAACCGACGCCCAGTTCGCTGGTGGCCGACATATTGCCGGTGTTGATAAAGCGGTTGTCGGTAAAGTGCACCAGCGGGCGCTGGCGGTAGCGGACCGAATTGTTGTTGCCCAGATCGTTGAAGTGGATCGAGCTGCCGAAGTGCAGCTGCGTGTCGCCCAGCTTGGGGGCCACGACAACGCGCGCGTCGACGCTGGTGTTGCCATTGGGCAGGTCTTCGCTGTTGTCGGCGAAAATGCCGGCCTGAAGCAGCAGAATATCGGTTTTGTATGTGCCCGAGAAACCAAGGCGGCGCTCGAATCCGAAAGCATCGGTGAAGGCGGCGCGCTCGATGAAAGAGGTGTTCAGGCTGCTGGTCAGCTCTTCCATGCTCTGGAAATTGTTGTGTTGACCTGCGGTGAGCGTGAGGCCGTCATCTTCATAGGTGATAATGGCATCGGTCAATGCGACTTCGTTTTCGGCGAAATCGGCTTCGATCTTGTAGCCGAAGCCACCGGGAATATCGCCCGAAACGCCCAGACGGATGCGGCGTGCCTCGGCGTCGAACCCGCTGTCCGCGCCAGTCGAACTCGGAGCGTTGACGAAACCGAAGTCGATATTGGCGCGGCCGCGCGGCTTGAACGACCAACCGCTTTCGGTCGAGATCGAGGGCGCGCCCTTGAAGGCGATGTCGGCAGCGGGCTGTTGCGCCGAGGTTTGTGCAGCGGCGGCCACATCCACGGCGCTTGCAGCAGCGGTCGCTGCTTCGTGTGCGGTTTGGTTGGTTTTGGCGAGTTCGCCTTCAAGCTGCTCGAGCCGGTTCGCAAGCCGTGCAAGCTCGGCGCGCAGCGCTGCGATTTCTTGCTCACTCGAGGAGGCTTGCGCCAGCGCAGGCGTCGAAACCGAACAGCTCAAAACGCAAGCCACAGCGGCGATTTTCGTAAAGGTAGTCATGAAACGAGCCCCGATTCCTCAGCTAATATTGCAAATCGAAGGCGCCTCTATGGCCGTCATGTGACCGCTAGATGACACTTTTGACCCAAACTGTGCAAAAGCTGTGGGCAGCATTGCTGGCTCTCGCGCACGGCGATGGCGAAAGTTCCACGATGTCAGGTATATAGGGGCGGTCAGCCCACCGCGAACTCTGGCAGTCTTATGGTCACAATTGTGCCGACACCCAACTGGCTCTGGATGTCGAGACGGCCACGATGACGCTCTACAATGTGTTTCACGATAGCAAGCCCAAGGCCCGTGCCGCCCGAAGCGCGGCTGCGACCGGGGTCTGTACGATAGAATCGCCGGGTCAGCAGCGGGACTTGCTCGGGCGCGATGCCTTCACCCTGATCGGTGACGGTGAGCCGTGCCTCGCTGTTGGCAGACACATCGAGCCGGACTTTCACTGGCGAATCGGCTGCGCCATATTTCAGTGCATTGTCCACGAGGTTGCGCACGACCTGTTCCAGCTGCTGTTGATCGCCGCGCACGCTGGGGGCATCGCCGAGATCGAGCTCAAGCCGTTCAAGCCGGTCAGGTCCGGCTGCATCGCGTGCGGCGCGTTCCACCAGCGGTAGAAGTTCGAGCCGCTGATCGGGAAGGTCGTGCTTTTCCGCTTCGACCCGTGAAAGGCTCATCAGATCGCTGATCAGGCTCTGGAGCCGCTGACCTTCGCGCTCGATAGTGCCGAGAAACTTCTGCGAAGTCGGGGAATCGAGGCTGTCACCGCTCTCCCGCAGCGTCTCGACATAACCGAGAATAGAAGCAAGCGGCGTGCGCAGTTCGTGGCTGGCGTTGGCGACGAAATCGGTGTGCGCGCGGCTGATGTCTGCTTCGGCGGACTGGTTGATTAGCTCGATGACGGCACGGTTTGAATCGATTGCGTGGCGGTTGACCTGCCAGATGTCCTGCCGCCGGACGAGCCCGCGCACGATTGCCTGACCGTCGCGGTCCTCGTTGAACAGCGAAATTGCCTCCGGTTGCCGGAAAGCGACCCGTGCATCCTGTCCGAGAATGTGCTGGCCCATCATGCGGCGCGCTGCGCGGTTGGCGATTGCGACGGTGTTCTTGTCTGTCACCAGCAACGGCACAGAAGAGTGTTCGATCAGATCGCGCAGCGAATCCGCGCTGAGCGGGCGTTCGACCACTGCTGCGGGAATTTCGGGAGGCTTTCCCATCGCCAGAAACAAGGTGGCGATCCATACAACCAGAACGGCAATAGCGATGCCGATATCGACGCCCAGAATCATCAGCGCGATGAAAGTCACCGCGGCAAGAAGGATACCGGCGTAAGGAATGGTCTGATGGGAGCCCATGGGGCGAAGCTCTATCGCGAGGAGAGCAAGGGCGAAAGCCCACAATTGCGATCCGTGGGCGAATGCCCTCAGATCCAATTTCTGCAACGTGCGTGGTGTGGGAAAAAGTGGTGACCCGTACGGGAATCGAACCCGTGTTTCAGCCGTGAAAGGGCCGCGTCCTAACCGCTAGACGAACGGGCCACGCTCGTTGCGAGAGCGCGCATCTAGGGGGGTGCGCCGAATGGGTCAAGCCCTCTATTGCCGGGCTTTGAAAAAAAGTTGCGCGCAAGGGGGAAGCCCCGCGCAATCAGTCGGCGAACGCTGCATCCTCAAGGTGCAGTTCGGCGGCGGGGCGGGGGCCCCAATCGTCGATTTTGACCCGCCCGGCGAGATGGAACTGGCGTCCCTTGCTGCGGTGAATCAGCGTTTGCGCCATCTCTGTTTCGGCTGCGCGGAAAGCGATGGCTTTGAACGATCGCCCGTCTCCGCCACTCGCGATCACGCGCAAGTGATCTTTCCCAACGATATCGGCTTTCACGATTCGAACCGGACCCACAGCGATACGCGGTGCGGGCCATCCCACACCGTATGGTCCGGCGGCCTCCAGAGTGTGCACCAAATCGGGCGTCAGACCTCCGGGGGCGACGCTGAGATCGAGCTGCATGACCTGGCTGATTCGGGCCCGTTCAACATCGCGCGCCAGACGGTGGTCGAGGAACTCGGTGAAGGCCGCCAATTTGTCTTCCGCAATGGTAAGTCCGGCCGCCATGGCATGTCCGCCGCCGGCGACCAGCAAGCCTTCTTCGCGCGCGCTGATGATCGCCGCGCCAAGGTCCACGCCGCTGATCGAGCGACCCGAACCCTTGCCCGTCCCGTCGGTATCGTCGAGCGCGATGATGATCGAGGGTTTGCCGGTCTTTTCCTTGATCCGCCCCGCGACGATCCCGATCACGCCCGGATGCCATCCACTTCCGGCGAGCACCTGCACCGCCATATTGTGCTGGCCGTCGAGCTGCGTTTCTGCTGCCTCCTGCACCTCTGCCTCGATCGTGCGGCGCTCTTCATTGAGTGCAGAGAGCTGTTCGGCAATCGCGCGGGCCTCTTCGGGATCGTCGGTCGTGAGCAAGCGCACGCCCAAGGTCGATTCCCCGATCCTGCCACCTGCGTTGATCCGCGGGCCCAGGGCAAAGCCGAGGTCGGAAGCAATCGGAGCACGCTTCAAGCGGCTTGCGTCGATCAGCGCAGCCATGCCTATGCGCTCTCTCCGTGCGAGCACTTTGAGCCCCTGCGCCACGAATGCCCGATTGAGCCCGTGCAGCGCAGCGACATCGGCAACCGTGCCGAGCGACACAAGATCGAGCAACGCCATCAGATCGGGTTCGGGTCGATCCTTGAAGAACCCTTTGCCTCGCAAGGTTCGCACCAAGGCGATAGCCAGCAGGAAAGCGACCCCGACCGCCGCCAAATGCCCGTGCGCCGCTGCAAGGTCGTTTTCATCGAGGCGGTTGGGATTGACCAGTGCGGCTGTCGGCGGAAGTTCGTGTGAGCATTTGTGATGATCGACCACGATCACATCCACACCCGCATCGCGCGCCATGCCGAGCGCCTCATGAGCCATCGCTCCGCAATCCACGGTGACGATAAGCTGCGACCCGTCTTCGGCCAGTTTGACCAGCGCCTCGCCGCTTGGGCCGTAGCCTTCGAGCAGGCGGTCGGGAATGTAGTAGCCCGCATCGACACCCAGACTGCGCAAAAGATCGACAAGCAATGCCGCGCTGGTCGCTCCATCGACATCATAGTCGCCGTAGATCGTGATCTGCTCGCCGCTCGTCACCGCCCTCGCGATGCGTTCCGCGGCGGTATCCATATCGCGGAATTCGGAAGGGTCGGGCAGGAAAGCGCGCATCGTCGGCTTGGCATGCCGCGCAACATCGTCCGGCGACACGCCGCGGGTCAGCAGTAACTGGGTGAGGATATCATTCTCAAGGCCCTGCGACCGGCCCGCTGCGCCAGAGCCGATCTCCATGTTTCCGCCGCGCCATTGCCAGGCCTGTCCGGCGAGCGACTGCGATACTCCAAGAACATGCGATAGCGAACGTGCGGCCATGGTTTGCGCTTTATCCGATTGCGCTTGGTCGCGACAGGGGTGCACGGAGACAATCGACAATTGACATAGCGGAGGCGGGGAGTCAGGTCAGAACCCATGGATAAGAGCCCGACTTTGCTTGTTATTTGGCATAGCCGGACCGGCGCGAGCGAGGCGATGGCAAACGCCGCAGCCGCCCATGACGCGGCGCGCCTCTTGCGTGCAGAAGATGTCTGCAGCGAGGAAATTCTCGATGCTGGTGGCTATCTGTTCGTCTGTCCGGAGAATTTGGCCGCCTTGAGCGGTGCCATGAAAGAGATGTTCGACGCGAACTATTATTCCGTTCTCGGCAAGCTCGAGGGTCGACCTTACGCGACGATCATCGCGGCCGGATCGGACGGCGAAGGGGCCCAGCGCCAGCTTGATCGGATCGCGAAGGGATGGCGTCTGAAGCGCGTGGCTGATCCGATGATTGTCAACTTTTCGGCACAGACGCCGGATGAAATTCTCGCTCCCAAGCACCCTTCCGAAGAAGTGCTTGAGAATTGCCGAGAGCTTGGAACTGGGCTAGCGGAAGGTATCGTCATGGGTGTGTTTTGAAATTCTCGGTTGCGGGTCGTCGCCCAGCGGGACTTTCGATGTCGAGCGACAGCAGTCACAAAGCGGTCACGAATGGCCGCCTGTTGCCGCTTTTTTAGGGCATCGAGATGTATCGCTTTCCGATGGGCGAGAATTTGAAGGGGTCTGGGAAAATCACTGAGTCTTCCGACTCTGTTTCCAAGGGACTGTATCTGCTGTTTGCTCCCGGCAAACGGCCCGATCGTGTTGCGATAAGGAAATTCGTCGCTGCTCAACCTATTGTCTCGCTTAGCCATGATCCTCTGGACAATGCACCCGTTCAACTGGTTGCCGCCGACGGCCAACAGATCAAATCGGAACGGTCCGGCAATGCGGCGCACGGTGATCTGGTCTGGCTAGAAGTTTTGCGCGAAGGGCTGGCTTTCGATCTCGCGGGGCTGGCGCCGGGAGAGCAGAGCGGCTTTCCGCAAGTGGCGCACAGGTTCGATCTGGAAGAGCTTCCGGGTCCCGCTCGCTATGAAGCACTCCAGCTTTTGCCCGGGCACCATCTCAC
>JAYPMZ010000105.1:8475-9317 GCA_038130205.1 Erythrobacteraceae bacterium
AGCGAAGCGTTCCAGTTGTAAAGGGGCTGGTTGGCTTGGCGCGCGACCTGGTGCAGCACTTCGATGACCTGGAAGCCATCGTGTGGCCTCCTTCGGGAAGCGCGATCGGACGAAGGTTCTATGAATCGGTGGCGACCGCCTGGCTTGACGGCGGCCCATTTCCCGCGCTCGGCCTCACCGCATTCCGTGAAACAATAGACGGCGCTTTGCAGAGCGAAGGTCTGGATTTCTGGATCGACCAGGAATTGCGGATCGAACCACCACTGTCTGCGGACAAGGTCGCCGCGACGCGGATGGGGGTGCGGCTTATCAACCAGCTTGTGCTTGTTGGTGGCATAGACGGGAGCGAACGGATCATCGCTCCCGACGGCAGCCGCCTCGTGCTCAGGACGTCGCGCAATGGACGTTTCATCAGAGTCTGGCGGGAATAGGCATCATGGGTTTGGGTCGCACCAATTCAGGAAGTTGCATCAGGGGGCAGCGCGAACGACGTGGCTTGTTGCAGCGCAAGTCCATTGCGTTTCGTTCGGTTAACCGGCGCAATTCACTCGGACATGTTCCCGGGCTTCAGCGACACCATCTTTTGCCGCGCCAACTGCTTGGCCGGCGATGCTTCGGGGCGATGTTCGACGCGATAGGCAGGCGCTCTGTCGGCTTCGACGATTTTCGCCTGAACGGCCTTCTTTTGCCCGCCAACGAAGTGCTGTCGCTGCAGCTCGGTATGCCGCTGCACTTGGGGCCGCACCGCCGTTATAATGAGATTGTCATCGACCGCGTCGGTCGTATCGAAGCCGCTTGGGCGGGAGTCCGCGCCAAGCACCCGGATGTCTCAAGGCGAATGG
>JAYPMZ010000105.1:9327-9631 GCA_038130205.1 Erythrobacteraceae bacterium
CCAGAGACCCTCTCGGGACCGGCTTCGATTTTACCGAGCTTGACGCAATGGCCGAACAGCTTTGGACGCCGCCGCTGCTCCGTCAGCTCCAGCCGCCAAAGCTGGCCGAGGCGTCGGCCAAATCGGCCTTGGCCGCGAGGTACTCGCGCTCCATGCGAGCGACCAGATCTTCGACGCTGCCGACGCTCTTGATCGCACCAACACCCTGGCCCGATCCCCAGATGTCCTTCCATGCCTTGGCCTTGGTGTTGCCGCCGCTGCCAAAGTTCATCTTGGAGGGATCGCTTGTGGGAAGGTCGTCGGG
>JAYPMZ010000106.1:0-9362 GCA_038130205.1 Erythrobacteraceae bacterium
TAGGCATCACTCATTCTGAATGCGCAATCATCGCAGACGCATCAAAAGTGGATTTTGGAAATGCGGAATTTGCGGCGCTTGTCCTAGAAGGTGTTCTGGAACAAATGCAGGAACTTGGTCTTTGGCATTTTTCGATCGTACAGGGTACGAATTATCCAGACGTGAATCCTGCGCCAGATGGCGGGACCAGTCGCGTTCTGCGAAACGAATGGCTCGCATGGACGCGAGCTGTTAGGTTCAATCCAGAAACCGGCGAACATCTCATGTTCGGTGACTTTTGTGCAGACTGCTCCAAAGTCGTTTTCGGGCAGAGTGGGGCACCGGCAATTCGGCATATTCGGTATGCACTGGAAGATTGCTGGATCGTTGAACGAGGTAGCAAAACAGGCAGTTCAAATGCAGAAATGAGATCGGTCTTTAACCGCCTTATTCGTTCTCGTGAATTTGGGGGAGAACGAGTTTCTCAAGCGGACTACTATATCTCCCGCGTTGCAACAGACACAAAGGTCGGATGCGGCAATGCTACGACCTGGCGTCAGTTGAACACAACGCGGCATATCACTCAAACGGTAAGGGACATCGCGCGGGTACGCGGGATAGAAATCAAAACGCTTCCTACTCCGGAAGCCGAGGTCCAAGTAGGACTTTTCGATTAACTTATACTCATCCCCCGCCCAGCAATAAACGCCTCCTGCAGAATGCTCACATTCCTCCCCGACTACGCGGGGACAGGCCGCCCTACGGGCGCTCCCGCATCCTCATAATGAGGTTATTCCTCACCCATACGTAGCGCGGCAATGAAGGCTTCCTGAGGGATCGAGACATTCCCATATTCCCGCATCCGCGCTTTGCCCTTCTTCTGCTTCTCGAGCAGCTTCTTCTTGCGCGTGATGTCGCCGCCATAGCACTTTGCAGTCACGTCTTTGCGCAGGGCGGCGATCGTTTCGCGGGCGATGATCTTGCCGCCGATGGCGGCCTGGATCGGGATCTTGAAGAGGTGGCGCGGGATCAGGTCTTTCAGGCGCTCGCACATGCCGCGGCCGCGCTCTTCGGCCACGCTGCGGTGGACGATCAGCGAGAGCGCGTCGACGGACTCGTTGTTGACCATGATGTTCATCTTCACGAGGTCGCCCTCGCGCGTGCCGATCTGCTCGTAATCGAAGCTGGCATAGCCGCGTGAGATTGACTTCAGCCGGTCGTAAAAGTCGAACACCACTTCGTTCAATGGCAATTCGTAGCTCACCTGTGCGCGGCCGCCGACATAGGTGAGGTCGGTCTGGATGCCGCGGCGGTCCTGGCACAGCTTGAGGATCGCGCCGAGATATTCGTCGGGCGTGTAGATCACCGCCTTGATCCACGGCTCCTCCACCACGTCGATCCGGTTGGTGTCGGGCCAGTCGGCGGGGTTGTGGATCTCGATCGTCTTGGCGTCCTCGGTCTTCGATTTGGAGAGGTGGACGCGGTAGACCACGGATGGCGCCGTGGTGATGAGGTCGAGGTCGTACTCGCGGCTGAGGCGCTCCTGAATGATCTCGAGGTGCAGCAGACCGAGGAAGCCGCAGCGGAAGCCGAAGCCCAGCGCGGCGGAGCTTTCCATCTCGAAGGAGAAGGAGGCGTCGTTGAGGCGCAGCTTGCCGATAGACTCGCGCAGCTTTTCGAAGTCGGCGGCGTCGACCGGGAAGAGGCCGCAGAAGACGACGGGCTGGACTTCCTTGTAGCCCTTGAGCGGGTCGGAGGCGCCGTTCTTGACGGTGGTGATGGTGTCACCGACGCGGGCCTGTTCGACTTCCTTGATCTGCGCGGTGATGAAGCCGATCTCGCCGGGGCCGATTTCGGGCAGGTCGACGCGCTTGGGGGTGAAGGCGCCGACGCGGTCGATCAGGTGCTGCGTGCCGCCCTGCATGAACTTGACGTTGAGGCCCTTGGTGATGACACCGTCGATGACGCGCACGAGGATGACGACGCCGAGGTAGGGATCGTACCATGAGTCGACGAGGCTGGCCTTGAGCGGCGCGTCGCGGTCGCCCTGCGGGGGCGGGATGCGGGCGACGATGGCTTCGAGGATATCCTCGATCCCGATGCCCGATTTGGCGGAGCTGAGCACCGCGTCCGATGCGTCGAGGCCGATGATGTCCTCGATCTCGGCCTTGACCTTTTCGGGCTCGGCGGCAGGCAGGTCGATCTTGTTGATGACGGAGACGATTTCATGATCGTGCTCGATCGACTGATAAACATTGGCGAGCGTCTGCGCTTCGACACCCTGCGCCGCGTCCACCACCAGCAACGCGCCTTCGCACGCGGCGAGGCTGCGCGAGACTTCATAGGCAAAGTCGACGTGGCCGGGCGTGTCCATGAGGTTAAGCTCATAGGTCTCGCCATCCTTGGCGGTGTAATTCAGCCGGACGGTCTGCGCCTTGATAGTGATGCCACGCTCCCGCTCGATATCCATGTTATCAAGAACTTGCGCAGACATCTCGCGCTCGGTCAGTCCGCCGGTGAACTGGATCAGCCGGTCGGCGAGCGTGGACTTGCCATGATCAATGTGCGCGATGATCGAAAAGTTGCGGATTTTTGAGAGGTCAGTCATTTGACCGCGCATTTAGCGACCAGTCGCGCGCCTGTCATTCGAGAATCTCGCTATTGCTGTTGGCAAGATTTCGCGAAGTAGGAAAATGCTTTCTCAGGCCGCCTCATTGCGGGCCGAAACGGGGGCCGCATAGGAAAACAGCGGAACCGCTCCCGACTGGCCCAATCCGCCTCCGGGCATCGCTTTGTAGTCGCCCTGAGACAACGCGGCGAGCGGGGCTCCGGCGGAGGAGAGTGCATAAGGGCTTACGCGGTTGCGCGTGCACAGGCCGCCCGTGCCGTCATCGATCAGCGATTGTTCAAATTCGAGCCCCTGAATGTCGCCGTTGGTGCGAATGACTGTGGCCACAGCAAGTTGTCCGCCGCCCAGATCGACGACGAATTGCGTGCCCTTCGGAACATCCGCAAGTCCCTGGATGAGCGCGCCAGTCTTGGACAGGTTGCGTAGGGTGACCTCGTAGGAGTGGTCATCGTGGATGACCTGGATTTTGCGGAATACCGTGCGGCGACGTGCGCGTTTGGTGCGTTCGCCGCTGGGTGCAATTTTCCAGCTTTCCCCCATCAGCTCGCGTTCGACGGCATCGCTGCCGACAGGATCGGCATAGATCGGGCCTTGCATGAATTTCACACCCGAAAGCCGGAGTTGGTCGAACAGCTCCACGCTGTCGATCCCGTTGGCGATGGTGTCCATCTCAAGCGCGCCGGCAAGCGCGACAATAGCGCGGATCAGTCCGAGCTCGCTGCTGTCGTGCTCATGCGCTTCGGCGATCAGTTTCTCGTCGATCTTGATCATGTCGAAGGGCGCGCGGCGCAAATAAGCGAGCGAGGAATAGCCGCTGCCGAATTCATCGAGCGTCAGGCGCACACCCAGCTTGAACAGCTGGGCCAGCGTGCGATCGACCATTTCGGTATCTCCGAAAAAGACCGCTTCGCTGATTTCGAGTTCGAGCCGATGCGGCGCAAGATCGGCCTTCTCGAGCGCTTCGGAGACAGATTCAACGAAGCCGTCGGAAGCGAAAAGAGGCACAGGCACATTTACGGCCACCCGCACACTGTCGGGCCAGCCGGCGGCTTGTGTGCAGGCTTGATTGATCGCCCACAAGCCGACTTCACCGACCTGGCTCGAACCGTCGAGGATCGAGGCGAATTCCTCCTCGTCGATTTCGCCGCGCTGTTCGTGCATCCAGCAGATGTGCGCTTCGAGCGCGCGCACGGTTTCGGTCTTGGCATCGACCATCGGTTCATACTTAAGGAAAAGCTGGTTCTCGCGCACGGCCTCGCCCAGATTTTCTTCCAGACGGCGACGGAACAATGCCTGGTTTTCAAGCTCGCCGGAAAAGAACCTGTAGGCTCCTCGCCCGCTGTTCTTTGCAGCGTAGAGCGCAAGGTCGGCAGAGTGCACCACCTCGTCGGCCGTCACGCCATCATGCGGCGCGATTGCGACGCCAACCGAACACCCGATGATCGCACGCCCTTCCTTGAGGGTATAGGGCTGCTTGAGCATGGTGATAATCTTCATCGCGATCTCGCCAAGCTCGCCGCGATCGTCCTTGTCCGGGATCATCACCTGAAATTCATCGCCGCCCAGACGGCCGATTTCACATTCGACCTCGATCGAACGGCGCAGGCGGTCCGCCACTTGCCGCAGCAATTCGTCACCCGCCGCATGGCCGAGCGTGTCGTTGACGTGTTTGAATTTGTCGAGATCGAGCATCATCACCGCGCAGTTGCGCTTTGCCGCCTTGAAAGCAGTGACGGTGGTATCGATCAGATGTTTCATCCGGTGGCGGTTGGAAAGCCCCGTGAGCGAGTCATATTTGGCGAGACGCTGGGTCTCTTCCTCGCGGTAATACTCCTCGGTGATATCCGTGCCCGTGCCGCGAAAGCCCTGGAAAACACCTTCATCGAAAGCCGGCTGGCCTGCGAGACGCAGGACCGCGCCTTCGGGGCATTTGACCGCGCGCACTTCCAATCCGGAAAATGATTTATGCGCGCCCATCATCAACGGCAGCGACTTGGTTCGGCCCTCGCGGTCGGCAGCCGCGAACACGCCGGTCAGAGGCTGACCGAGAATATCCGCCAGGGGAATGTCGAGCCGATCGGCGATCGCACCGCTGAGATAGGTGATCTTGCCCGTTTCATCGCTTGCCCAGAACCAGCCGAGGCCGGACCGTTCCAGCTCGTCAAGCATGGCGAGCCTGTCACTGTCCGACAGTGCACTTGCCGCTGCGCGCGGACTTCGCCGTGATGACAAGAAACCCTTGAGGGCCACCTTGAGCCTTCCCCTAAATTCCGTGTCCGCCCGGTGGCAGACACATCTGCGTCCTTCACCAGCAGTAAATTCGGTTGGTTATTTTTTGACTAAAACCCGTGCTTAACACGGCGAATTCTGACAAATGTTCCTCGCGATCACTCGCGAGATCAGAGGCCGTATTTGCTGATATCGACTTCGAGGAACGCCTTGGGCGATCCACCGCCGCCGGTCATCGCTGCCACAGCATTATCGTCGATTGCGCCAAAGCCGCGACCTGCCGCCTCGATCTGGTAGGGCGAGACACGGTGCCGCGTGCACAGCCCCCTGCCACCGTTGCTGATGAGCGGCGTCTCAAATTGCACCCCCTGGATGGAACCATCGGAACGGCGCACGGTTGCAACCGCGAGCTGCCCACCGCCGAGATCGAGAACCAGATCGGTGCCGACAGGAACATCGAGAAGTCCGTCGATCATTGCGCCTGTTTTGGACAGATTGCGCAGGATCGCATTGTAGCGGCTGTCGCCGTGAATCACGCCGATCTTGCGGAATTCGGTGCGACGTTCCGCACGGTATTTCTCGGGACCGCGTGGTTTGAACTCGATATCGCCGGCTTCGAACCGCTCGCCCAACTGCTCGAAAGTAAGCGCGCCGGAGAACAGATAGCCCTGTAACAGCTTCGCACCGTGCTGGATCACCATGTTGTATTCGTCTTTGGCTTCAACGCCTTCGGCAACGGTTTCCATACCCATCGCCTCCGCCATTGAAACGATGGCGGCGACCAGAATACCGTTGTTGGCATCTTCCGATGCGCAACCACGAACGAAGCTTTGGTCGATCTTGAGTTTATCGAAGGGAGCGCTCTGCAGATAGCTGAGCGAGGAATAGCCGGTGCCGAAATCGTCGAGCGCCAAGCGGATGCCGATCTTCTTCAGCTTCTTGAACTGGTCGATCGTCCGTTCGAGATCGCCAACAAAGATGCTTTCGGTGATTTCCAGCTCGACCCGAGAGGGGCGAATGCCCGATTCCTGAATGACGTCTCGCACCATCGACACGAAATTCTCGGACTGGAACTGGATCGGGGAGACATTGACCGCAGCCCGTATCTCGGGCGGGCAATGGGCAAGGTCATTACAAACCTGGCGCAGCACCCATTCACCGATATCGGCAATCATACCCTGCTCTTCGGCGACAGGAACGAAGTCTGCAGGTGATACGAAACCGCGGTCCGGGTGCTCCCAGCGCAGCAACGCTTCGAGGCAGGCGACCTTATGCGTCTTGGCGTCAACAATCGGCTGATAGTGGACGCACAGCTCCCCTTTAGGGATCGCATCGCGCAGATCGTCTTCGATGCGCTGGCGGAAATTGGCATTGGCGCTCAGTTCCGCAGAATAAAAATTGAATTGCCCGCGACCCGATTCTTTTGCCGAATAAAGCGCAAGGTCGGCCGCCTTTACCAATTCGTTGGCATCAATGCCATCATAGGGCGCAACCGCAATGCCGATCGAACACCCGATCACCGCCCGCGTGCCCGCAATGGAATAGGGCTGCGATATCATCTGAACCACAGTATTGGCGAGGTCACCCAAATCGCCGCGGTCGTCGACATCGGGCAAGATCAGCTGGAATTCGTCCCCTCCCAGCCGTCCGATCTCGCCGCCGCGATGACTGAAGATACGCTGGAGACGATCGGCCACCTGGACCAAGAGTTCGTCACCCGCCGGATGCCCCAGCGTATCGTTGACTTTCTTGAACCGGTCGAGGTCCATCAACATGATCGCGCAGGAACGCTTCGACTGCTTGAAGGACGCCAGCGTCGCATCGAGCATGGTTGTCATGCGAGCGCGATTGGCCAGACCTGTGAGCGAATCGAACTGTGCGGCATATTCCGCCTCGCGGGCTTCGGCGAGCGCGCGCGTTACATCCCGAGCGGTGCCATGGAGGCCGTGGAAATTGCCTTCCGCATCAAGCCGCGGACCGGCAGAAATTTCCCACCAAATATCTTTGCTGGAGCAAGTGACCTGCACGTTGAGGCGCGAGATGGGGCTGCGCGATTTGAGGCGGAACTGGAGCGGTCGCGAAGTCCCACCCGTCGCTGAAGAATTGTCGGTCGCCATGATCTCGGTCAATTCCTTGCCGAGCAATTCGTTTTCTTCGAGCCCAAGTGATGCACATGCCTTGGGCGAAATATAAGTCAGACGCCCTTGCGAATCCGATTGCCAGAACCAGCCCAGATCTGCCTTTTCGAGCCCCGACAGGAGGTTTGCCCGGCGATCAGTTTCCTGCGCCAGTTCCATATTCTTCGCGGCCTCCAGCTTAGCATTCGAGCTGGAAAATTTCGAAAGTAGCGAAGCCATTGTGTTCCATCATTCCTGTAATGCGACTGATTAAGGTAAACACAAATGGGTTTAGGAAAGGCTAATTCACTGCGCCTTGCTGGCGCTGAGATCGGCGATTGCTGCGGCTTGCCAGTTGCCGCCATGCAGGCCATGGATAGGCAATAACACAGGCCCCTGCGCATTCGTGGGCAGAGGGTCAGGGAGGATAGAGAGAGATGGCCAAAGCCAAGGTTACGCTTGAGAACGAAGCGGCACAGTCCACCAACGCGCTAGGACCTCTGGTCGGCTTGGCACGCGAGGACTTCGTGGGAGCCGTTGCGCTGTTGCTGCGCGAAACCGCAAGCGACCCGGGACGCACCATGCGCCATGCCCGTACTTTCGGCGAGGACATGGTTAAGATCATGACCGGCAAAAGCGACCTGGCTCCCGATCCCAAGGACAAGCGTTTTCAGGACCCGGCGTGGCAGTTCAACCCGTTTTTCCGCGCCGGTGCGCAATACTATCTCGCGATCCAGAAGAGCACGAACAACTGGCTGCAAGAGCTTGAACTCGATGAACTGGAGCGCAACCGAGCGAATTTCATCGCGAATATTATTCTCGACAGCCTCGCACCGACGAATTCGCTGATCGGCAATCCGATTGCGCAGAAGCAGATCATCAATTCAGGTGGCTTGTCGCTGATCAAAGGCCTGCAGAACGCCTATAACGACATGGTCCACAACAAGGGCATGGTGAGCCAGGTCGACAAGCGCCCCTTCAAGCTCGGCGAAAACGTCGCCACGTCGAAAGGCAATGTCGTCTATCGCGACGAAATCATGGAGCTGATCCATTACGCTCCCTCGACAGAGGAGGTGTACGAGGTTCCGCAGCTGACCATCCCGCCGCAGATCAACAAGATGTACATCAATGATCTGTCGCCCGACAAATCAGTGGTCAAATGGCAGGTCGACAACGGCATCCAGACCTTCGTGATTTCATGGCGCAATCCGTCCAAGGATCAGGGCCACTGGGCCATGGCCGACTATATCGCAGCCTGCGAAAAGGCGCTCGAAGTGGTCTCGGAAATTACCGGATCAAAGAAGGTCAATGTCTCGGCCGGGTGCTCGGGCGGGCAGACCGCATCGGTGCTCGCCTCGAAACTGGCGGCGAACGATAATCCAATCCTGGGTACGCTGACACTGATGGTCTGCGTGCTTCATCCCAAGCCGACCGATATCGAAGCCGGTTCGCTGGTGAGCGAGAACGGCATGGCACTCGCCCGCAAACGCGCCGACAAGGCTGGCGTCATCAAGGCCGATGACCTTGCGCGCGGTTTTGCGTGGCTGCGCCCGAACGATCTCATCTGGAACTATGTGATCAACAACTACCTGCTCGGTATGGACCCGCCCGCCTTCGACGTGCTGTTCTGGAATGCCGATGCGACCAATCTGTCCTCGAGCCTGATGGGCGACTTCCTCACCCTGTTCGAAACGCTGGCCTTCACCAAACAGGGTGAGGTCGAAATGGCGGGGCACGAGGTCGATCTGAGCAAGGTCACAAGCGACCTTTTCATCCTTGGCGGTGTGACCGATCACATTACTCCGTGGAAAGCGACCTATCGCTCGACCCAGCTGTTCGGGTCAAACAACGTCACCTACGTGCTCAGCCAGTCGGGCCATATGCAGGCAATCCTCAACCCGCCGGGCAATCCCAAGGCCAAATATTTCGTCCAGAAGAAGAAGGGCAAGCTCCCCGAAACTGCTGACGAATGGCTGCAAGGGACGCAAGAGGTTGCTGGCAGCTGGTGGCCGTACTGGATGGAATGGATTCAGGAGCGTTCGGGCAAGAAGAAGCCGGCACCCGAAACTGTGGGCAGCAAGGCCCATCCGGCGCAGGAAAGTGCGCCCGGACTCTACGTCCTCGAGGAAGTCTGATAGGGCCTCTTCAAGTTCGCGTTTGCAACTTGAGTAACATAAGCGAAGCCCGCGCTTCATCGAAGCGTGCCTGGCTGCCACCAAGGAACCGAAGCACAGTGACAGATGCCAACAAAGATGCGCTTTTTGGCGCACAAGTCACGATGGAAGACGTGGGCGGACGCACGCTGAGGGTCGCTCACTGGCGGCTCGACGAACCTTCCGAGCACCTGCCGGTTCTTTTATTCAACGGTATTGGCGCGAATATCGAGGCTGTGGCCCCACAGGCGGCAG
>JAYPMZ010000107.1:0-9359 GCA_038130205.1 Erythrobacteraceae bacterium
GTGTTGCCGATCATCTGCAACTGGCCGCCATTGGTGGCGAAATCCGCGAAGCTCGCCTGATCCGGGTCGAGCGTCGTCAGAATCAGATTGCCGACGTCGAAGGTCGCGTTGGGGCCAATGAGAATGCCGGTGGGTGAATAGAACGCAACCGTACCGCCTGAAACGGGTACAAATCCGCCCGTCAATTGAGAGATCACCGTTCCGTCGATGACAACAATATTGCCGTTAGCAGCGGGCAAAATGCGGTTCAGAACTGCGAAGTCGGGGTTGTTTACGCCATTCTGGAAAGTGACAGCATTGTTAGTAGGCAAGAAATCCAGCGCGTTTCCTGCACCGTCTTCATCGGGCGTCCAATCAATGACGGCGACCGGTGTGGAAACCTCAATTGTCTCCGTCCCTGTGCCGGTGAAGATACGAGCGGCACTGCCAGTAGTGACGTTCTCCGTCGCCTGGATCGCCTGCGCACTGGCCGATTGCGGAGTCATCGCAAGGCCCATTGCCAAGGCCGCGGAGCCGCATCCAAGCAGCAGTTTCGAGCGGTTCTGGTTCAAATGGACCATCTTAATATCTCCACGGGAAAAGTCGGGCAGTCACTGAGAACATGAAGCGCACGTCGCCGCGCGTAACTGCAAGATCGGGCCGTTCGAGCGGCACCGCGACAAAGGCATCGGCCTGGATTTTCGAGCCCCACATTGCACGAACACCGCCACCGGCGGACCACAGCCGATCAGGATTGGTGGGCTTGCGGCTCGGGTCTTCGTTCCATGCCCATGCGGCATCGGTGAAGACATAAGGCTGCCACGCGACAGCCTCCGGCCCTGCCGGAGCAAGCGAGCCGTAACGCAGCTCCAGCGCGGCACCTACGCCGCTATCGCCGAGCACGCTGCCCGGATCATAACCGCGGCCGATCGAGAAGCTGCCTGCGGCAAACTCCTCGAACGCGGGCAGAGGATCGCTCGAATATTGTGCCATCGTCTCAAGCGAGAAGGTGATCAGCGGATCGGGACGATACTCCATCGAGCCGTCGTATCGGAACAGCAGCGGATTGGGATCGGCTTCGATCCGGCTCGGCGGGACGCCGCCATTGGCGAAGCAGCCGAGCGGGTTCTGGCGGCAATCGGGGCTCGCTGATAACACGTCGAGGCCCTGGCGCACTTCAAAGCCCCAGCGATAGCGGAACTTCGGCTCATAGGGCGTATATCCGCCGATACGCTGGACGCTTTCGATATCGGTCCGCTCGCCCGCAATCCGCGCAAAGACGGTCCGCACGCGGTCTTTCGACAGCGCGATATTGTTGATCTCGACATCCTGATCGACAATGTCGAACCCGCCCAAGGCAAACATGCTCGACGTGCGCGAACGCTTGATCGGGTAGGAGGCGTAGATGCTTCCCAGAACGGTCTCGGATTCGAGGTCGAAATTGGGGATGCCGACGTCGGGATTGGTGACGCTGTAGGTAAGCGACCCGCCCAGGCGCAGACCCTCGCCGCCAACCGCGAAGTCATGGCCCAGCTGATACGTCTGCTGCTCGGTGAATTCGAGCGTGCTGAACACCGCCAGGCTGGTGCGGTCGCCCAGTCCGGTAATGTCGTAAATCTCGCCGCGCAGAAGTCCGCCGAAGCGCCCCAGCGACTTGGAACCGAAGTTCTGAACGTTGAGGTCGATTATGCCCTTTTGGCGCACGACCGCGATTTCGCCGAGAAGATCACCCGGTGCACCGCCCGCTGCGGGACGAAGTGAAAGACGGACATCGACACCCGGCAGGTCATCGGCCAGCAGCAGGTAGCGCTCTGCATCCTTGGTGTTGAACACCGGCTGCTCGGTCAGTTTTTCGAGATAGGCCGCAACTACCGCTTCCGACGGCCCCGCATCGCCGCGCACACGCAGTCCCGCAAGGCGACCGAATACCACGCCGAAATCGGCCACGCCGTCGGACAGGTTCTGTTCGGGAATTTCAACCGTGGCGAGATAGCCCTGCGAACGCAGAATCGAGTTGGCTTGCGCGCGAATGTCGCACAGCACCGACAACGGGAGTTCGCGGCCGACATAGCCGTCATAGGCATCGTCGAGCGAAAGGCCGGGCACTTTATCGAGCCCGCCGAATTCGACGCCAGACAGAGTCAGCTTGATATCGGCATACTCGGCCCGGTCGAGCACGCAGGGCGTGCGCTCCATATCGCCATCGATGGTGAGGGTGACGCTGCGCTCTTCACGGCGCGGTTCGGGCGGGGTCAGCTGGCTGCGCGCGGGCGGCGTCACCTGCGGCGGAAGCTGGGTCTGCGCGAAAACAGCTTCGGCGGGAAGGATAGCAATCGCAACCAGCGCGAGCGCCGAGGCCGAGCATGCTCCCCTCGGGGACTTGCGGCGAGAAACCGCCTGCGGTTCCACCGGCCAATCCGACGGACGCCGGACGCATTGCGACAATTGATTAACGCTAGACAAATTTGCCCCCCGATTTCACCCACGAAACGCCAAACGCGCCCGGACCCCTGACGTGGCCCGGTAAATTCTGCCGAAATTGGTGCTGCGCGAGCTTTGCCCGCGACTTTCCGCCCCTCATCCCGGGCGACCCCTTTGTGCGCGGAGTGATACTCCGTTCAGTCCCGAACACAAGGGTTTGAGCAGTAAAGATGGGGGGATCGGGAAAATTGTCGCGTTTTCACAAGTGCCTGTGCGATTTTACCAGATTTGATCCGGGTTAATCGGACCTTTGCAGCGCAATAGGTAGTCACACTAGGCGGCCCGCGAGATAGGAAAAAATTCACCTTCTGCTGCTTTGCTGCCTCCCGTCGCATACCCGCATGCAGCAAGAGGCTAGAAGACCGTGCAAAACCTGATCGAACTGGCCCCTGTACTGGGCGCCTATGACCGGACCCGCCTCCCTCCCCCAGGAGTATTTGGCAATCGGGTTAAGCCGCGCTATGCAAAGCGAATGACGGGTAGCATTCTCGACTGGAACAGCGAACAGCGCGGCAGCGCCCTGGTGCTTGCACCGGGTGGCCGGATCGATGAATCGACCGCCGATGCTTTCAAAGAGCATTTGCTGACAGCCATCGGAACGGGGCCGAATACTGCGGTGATCGACCTTGCGGGCGTGGAATATATGTCCTCGCGCGGTTTGCGCGCACTGACTCTTGCCCAGCGTGCCGGACAGGATAACGAGACAACCATCGTGCTGGCCCGCCCGAATGAAACCATGCGGGAAATTCTCGCGATCAGCCGTTACGACATGGTGTTCCGCGTTGCCGATACGATTGAGGACGCGATCGGAAATTAGCCTAAGCAGGGGGGGATTATGCAGATCCGGTTTTGGGGAACGCGCGGGTCGCTGCCGGTTGCCCCGCAGGCTTCAACCATTGCCGACAAGGTTGCCGACGCCCTGCTTCATGCAAGCGGCAAGAGCTTTTCCGATAAAGAAACCGCGCTCGAATATGCGCAAACCGAACTGCCATTCGAGGTAGGTCAAGGTTATGGCGGCGCGACGAGCTGCGTCGAAGTCGATGTCGGCAAAGGCGCTTTCATTGTCTGCGACATGGGCTCGGGTCTGCGCGAACTGGGCCTCGACACGCTGCGGCGGCTGTCCGAAGGCAACCGCCCGAAGGAATGGCACTTCTTCCTTTCGCACCTGCATTGGGACCACATCATGGGCTTCCCTTTCTTCGTGCCCGCGTTCGTCGACGGCGCGAAAGTGATTATCCATGCAGGTCACGAAGACGCCGAACAGGCGCTGCGCCGGCAACAGGAAACCATTTCCTTCCCCGTTCCCTTTGACTGGCTGAAAGCGGATATCGAATTCCGCACGCTCGAAACCGGGCGCGAATACGAAATCGGCGAAGTCACTGTTGCGTTGATCGAGCAGGAACATAGCCACAAGAGCTATGGCTACCGCTTCAAGGATGCGAACGGTCGGACCGCAATCTATTCGACCGATGCCGAATACAAGATCGACCAGATGGACAAGGAATCGGCGATGGTGGATTTCATCGCCGGCGCGCATCTGGTGATCGCCGACACGATGTATTCGCTCGCCGATAGCGTCTCGATGAAGGAAGACTGGTGCCATTCGTCGAACATCGTCGCGGTGGACCTTTGCCATGAGGCGGGTGCACAGCGGCTGGCGCTGTTCCACCACGAGCCGACCTACAGCGATGCGGCGATCAAGCGCATGCACGCCGAAACGATCCGCTACGAAGAACTGACCCGGAGCGGCGACCCGCTCGAGGTTCTGTGCGCCTATGACGGGCTCTGTGTCGAAGTCTGACGCCGCGCGGCCATCGTCCCCCCGAAATCTGGTGGTGGCGGCGGTTATAATCGGCGCATTGATAGGCACGCTGATCGCGGTTTTTGCCGGCGAGGCTCCACGGCGGTTCGTTTTCGACAATTGGCAGCGCCACGGCACCCATCAGGTCGCCACCGACGAAGTGGTGGTCGTGATGATCGACGACGAGAGTGTCGCGCGGGTCGGATCCTGGCCGTGGCAACGCCTGCGCGTCGCCGCCCTGATCGATCGTATCGCTCAAGCCGGGCCGAGCGCCATCGGCATCGACGTCTATTTTGCCGAGCCCGATCCTTTGCGCCCCGAGGCATTCCTCGATCTTTATGACGAGCAATATATCGATGCCTCGACACGGGCGGCGATTGCGCAACTGCCTTATGGCGACCTCAGCCTTGGCGATGTTCTGAAAACCTCGCGGACGGTCATTGCCCGCGTAGCGACGGAAAAAAAGACAAAGAAAGAGGGGGCTAGCCCCCCAACCTATGAAGCCGTCGAGGGAACACCGCCACCGGGCACCGCACAGGCGAAGGGCATGCTCACCAGCATCGAGGCATTCGACGATCTCGCCACCGCGCGCGGCATCGTGAATGGTCCGCCCGACAGCGATGGAATCGTTCGCCGCGTCCCGCTCTCGATCTTCGTCGACAGCCAGCTGACTACGAGCTTTTCGGTCGAGCTCGCCAAGATGCACACCGGAGCAGAAGTCCTGCGCTGGAACGGCAGCGATCTGTGGCTGGGGGATTCCGCTATCCCTGCGGATGCGAGCGCCAATTTGGAGTTCAAGATGGCTGAGTATCCCGAACAGGATGTCATCTCCGCGGTCGAGATATTGCGCGACAATTTCGATGAAGGGGAAATCTCCGGAAAGATCGTGATCATCGGCGTCGCGGCGACAGGCACCTACGACATTGTCGCCACGCCCATCGGCACCGAAGTGCCCGGCGCGCTGGTGCAGGCGCAGGCGGTGGACGCCATGCTCAAGGGCAATGGGCTGTCCGAGCCCGCATGGCTGCTCGCAGTAGAAATAGCGGCATCTCTGGTGTTGTTTGCATTGTTGCTGGTGGCGGCATTTTGGGGACGCAATCTGTACCTCTATGTCGCGGGCGCTTTCGCCTTGGCCCTGCCTTTGCTCTCTTACCTCGCTTTCGATTTCGCCAATTTGCTCTTCAACCCTGCGCCTCCACTGCTCGTCGGGCTGTGCGCAGGGATTGCCTTGCTGCTGGCGCGCTATGCGCAGGCGATCAGGGAACTGGTCGACAAACGGATCAAGGAAGCCGAGCAGCAAAAGGAAAATGACAATGCCCGCGAATTGCAGCTGCGCATGGTTCCCAGCAGCGAACGGCTGGCCGAACTGGGCAAGCGGACCGAGATCGGAGCCACTTTACGGCCCGCGAAATCGGTCGGCGGTGATTTCTACGATGCCTTCGAGCTGAACGACCAGCGGCTGCTGTTTCTGGTCGGCGATGTGAGCGGGAAAGGACTGGGAGCCGCGCTGTTCATGGCCTTTTCCAAGGCCGCCGCGAAGAGCAAGTTTCTGAGCACCGGCAACCGGCTCGATGCGGCGGTGATGGCTCTCAATGATGAGCTTTCACACGAAGAAGACGACCGCATGGACCTGACCCTGATGGTCGGCCTGATCGATTGCCAGACAGGTGCAGTTGAGTTCGTGAACGCCGGACACGAAAACCCGCTGCTGGTGCGCGCCGACGGCAGCGTCGAAGAGATCAAGCTGCGCGGCGGACCGCGTTTGCGATCCCTCGACGGCTTTCCCTACCAGATTGAAAAATTCCAGCTTTCCGAAGGGGATTCGCTGATCGTCATCAGCGACGGTGCGACCGATGCGGTTAATCCCAAGGGCGCCGTGTACGGGCTTGAAGGCGTCTTTACCGCCTTGAAGGACCAGACCGACTGCAGCGCAAGAGCGCGTGTCGCCGATCTCGAAGCGCGGATCGAAGCGTTTGAGAACGGGGCTGACCCCGCCGATGACCTTACGATCATGGCGGTCCGCTACCTCGGAGAATAGGCGACCGGGATCGACACCCCCTCGCCCAATCAGCGGATGATGATTTCTACCTTGCGATAGCTTTCGTTTTCGACGTTGTCGCCGAGCAGCTTCGCCGCGGTCGTCTCACCGTCTTTTTCCGCTTCGATTTCGGTTTCGGGGAAACCGGCCTGCGTCAATTGCGCGACGACACTCTCCGCGCGGCGTTTTGCGAGCGCCATATTGGCGTCAACGCTGCCAACCGAATCGGTAAAGGCCCGGACGATGATTTGCCGCCCCGGACGCGCCCCTGCGGCTTCATCGGCTGCGAGCAGGTTACCGAGATAATCGACCTGCTCCTGCGAAATCACCGAGCTGCCTTCGGGGAACATGATCGCCACACGCACTTCCTCGCGCGGGAGAATGTCCATCACCTCGTGATACTCGGTCCGCGGCCCGCCCAAATCGCGGATACGCGGCTCGCAATTGTCGCCGCAAAGCAAAGCCTGATTGTTAGCCGTTCCCAATTCCACCTTGGCGCCGTCGGGATCGATCACGACCACGCCGCTCTTGCTCATTGAGCTGTTGGCGGAATAGGCGGGGTCAAGCAGCGTCACGCGTTCCTTGGACCCGACACAGGCGGAGACAAGAACCGCGGCTCCGATCGCAATCAGCACGCGCATCAGTCATCCACCTCGATAATGAAATGCGTGCCACGCACGCCCAGTGTTGACGAGCCGGCGCGGAACCGGATCCGTTCGCCTTCGGTAAGATCGCCGGAATCGACTCCCATCCTGCCACGCTCGAGCGAAATACGCGCTTCGCCCTCACGCGTGTCGCGATCGAAGAGATAGGTCGAGATGATCACCCGGCTGCGTGGAGCAATAGCCAACCGCGTATTGTCAGCGAGGGTAATGCCGACCCGCTGGTTGCGCTTGGTGACGACGATATCGCCTTCATTGAGCCGGAAACCCGAATTGGCGGTCCTGCTCTGACCGCTGCGAATTACCTCGATGCCCCCCGGAGTGACATTCTTGATCCTGCCGATATCGGTTCGCACCCGCTCCGCAACGGAAACTGCGGGTTGAGCGACAAGCGCGCCAAAAGCTGCTACAAGAACGAAGAATTTTCTCATGTGTCCTCCCCATTGGAGTCTGTGTTAGCATAACTTCATGGAACACAGGAGACGATTTTCGGCCTTTGTCGCCAGCGGGCGCGATCCGCGCCCGACTATCGTTGAAGCGCTGGAATTCGTGCGCGAAGTCCTGTCCAAGACAACCTGCGGCGAGCACACTCGCGGCAAAGTCGCAATCGTGGTCGAGGAACTGCTTTCCAACACGCTGCGTCATGGCGGCGAGAATCGCGACATCTCGCTCGCCCTCACGCTCGAAGACAAGGGCAGCGTGGTCGAACTGGAGGTCGAGGACGATGCTCCTCCCTTCGATCCAAGCCGCGCAACCGACTTTTCCGGCCCCGACCCGCGCACCGGCGGCGGCATCGGCCTCGCGATCATCCGGGCCTGGGGCGAGGACATAAGCTACAACCGCCGCGAGAACCGCAACGTCCTGCGCCTGACGCTGCGCTGAGCGCTTTCGACCTTCCGACTCGACAACTTTCATAATCACCAAGGCGCGCAAATTGTGTTTCAAACCGATACCCAGTCAGACGGTAGACCCAGGTCGAACGGGTTAGAATAGTTTCCTATTGCGGGGAGATCATTCGCAAGCATTCGCAAGGAGGTGCGTGCCAGTTCGGGCGGACCGATCAGGCATCGTGTCAGAAGAACACATCATCCAGATCGGGGTCATCGTCCCCGCCGCCAACAGTCGCCGCGACCGGCGGCGCACTGCTTTCGGAGCCGAAGTCATCGAAACTCTCGAACAGATCCTTATCCTGTGGTTCAGCCGTCTTTGCGCCTCCGCTCAGCGGCTGCATGCCCGGCAACAGGAAACGGTCATGGACAGCCCGCTCCTCGGCCATGGTGTAGGACCGCGCCATGGTTTCCATGAACACGGTCAAGGGATGGTCAGCGCCATGGGTTGCCTCCGGTGCGCAAAGCCCCTCGTCCGCCATTTCGGCAAGAATTGCGTCGCACTCCGCTGACATCTCCTCGCAGGTCTCCAGCACCTGTGTCGCGGACCCGAGGATCGGAAGGATCGTTGCGGTGATATCGGCAGCGAGCTTTATCGATGTTTCCGTCTGTTCAGCGCTTGCGCGGATGGCATCCAGCGAGCGCGAAAGCATGCTGCCGACGCTTTCCGATTGCTGCCGGGCCAGCTTCGTCATGCGCTCCGCCACATCCAGCAGTTCGTTTTCGACAGCTCCGATGGAATCGGTGATGGCGTCCAGAACCTCCGAACGCTGGCGGATTTCGTCAGCCACGACCTTGATCGGCGGTCCGGTCGGGCCAGCCCTGCGGGCTTTCAGCGAGACATTGACCGCCATGTCCTGAATCTCCACCCGCAGCGCTGAAATCGTCTTGGCGCGGGCGGCGACGTCTGCGACGATATCGACGATACAGTTCATTGTAAGGCTGGCCTTCCGGTCGGCGTGAACGAGGCTTTCGGTCATTCTCGCCGCTTCGGAAATGCCCTGTTCCAGACGGCGCAGGAATATTCCGTCATCTCCGCTATCTTCACCCGCTCGTCCGGCCAGCAGGGCATTGAGGCGCTGCGTTGGCGGCTGCAGGTTATAGAGGGCAGTGACCAGAGATTGCAGATCACGGTCGAATTCCTCGCGTGTCGCTTCGGTCTGCGCGCGCAGCAAGGCGGTGGCATGGGCGCGCATTTGCGCAGTCGCTTCGTGATCGTCGATCGAAGCCGCTTCGATCACCGCCATTCCGGCAAGAACATGTTCAAGCCTTTGCCGTGCGCGGTCGCCGACCTGAATGGCACAAAGGGCTTCTCCGACTTCCCGCTGCACCGCGCGAGCGATCTCGCCGGTCGAATGGGCCAATCGCGCCAGTTCGTTCTGGTAGTCCCGAAGCGCTTCCACATCGGCGATCAGACGGTCGGGAACCTGCGGCACGACGCTTTGGCACTCGCACGTGAGGCCGTGATCGCAGGATTCGCGGATCAGGTGCTCAATCGGGTCGTCGAGGCG
>JAYPMZ010000108.1:0-9290 GCA_038130205.1 Erythrobacteraceae bacterium
CTGCTCGACCATCGGCTCGTCGAATTCGCCGCGCGGCTGCCTGAAAAACTGCGGGTGAATGGCGGTACGGGCAAATTCCTGCTCAAGAAGTGCATGGAGCGCTATCTTCCGCAGGATATCCTGTACCGGCCCAAGCAGGGCTTTGTAACGCCGATTGCCGATTGGCTGCGTGGGCCGTTGAGCGGGCAGGCCCGTTCAATTGCATCAAGTTCCACTCTCGCCAGGTCGGGCTGGTTTTCACCGCGAGCAATGGCCGATCTGGCCGAAGCCCATATATCCGGGCGCAGCGATCACTCGCGAGTATTGTGGCAATTGCTCATGCTTGAGAAGTCACTTGCGAATCTCGAAGTAACCGGCTGACTTTCTGTGGAAAGTGGATGCTTATCCACATTTCAAGCCAATAATGTGTGACGTAAGCGCCGCGTTTGACCCGATTTGAGACGGGACGCGTCCGACAATTCCAAATAATCGTTTGCGTAAAACGCAAATCGTGGATTAGTGTCTGCAACACAGACGGCCAAAAGGCTGCTGGGACACAGAACGCTGCGTCGGGTGTCAAAGGGTCGGATCGGAGTATTGCGAATGGACAGTAACGCCAGCAAGGCGGTTCCGTTGCCTAGCGATGAGGAATTCATCGCGGAAAGTTCCTTGCATAACTCTATTCCCGAAAAACTCTTTGAGTTGAATGAGCTGGACGTGCTCTACGAAGACAGCAGCGCGTCGCTCTGGACCTTCATGAACCCCGAAGGGCGGCCCAGTTTTACGCCTACGATGCTTAAGGATTTCGAGAAGTGGCAGGATACCATCGGGGCCGGTTTCGGGCCTGATCGAGTGCCGCTGCGTTATCTCATCCTCGGCAGTCGCTCCCCCGATGTATTCTGTTTCGGCGGCGATCTAGACTTGTTTCAGCGGCTCATCCGCAGTCGTAATCGCGAAGGATTGGTCGAATACGGCCATCGTTGTTGTCAAATTCTCGATCGCAACATTCGCACACTCGACATTCCCATGCTGACAGTCGGGCTGGTGCAGGGAACGGCACTCGGTGGCGGGTTCGAGGCGCTGCTTTCGTTCGACTATATCATCGCAGAACGGCACGCGACTTTCGGCCTGCCGGAGATCATGTTCGGGCTCTATCCGGGGATGGGCGCGCATGCTCTGCTGGCCCGCAAACTCGGATCGGCGATGGCGGATCGTCTGATTGTCTCGAATGAGACCTACACCGCCCAGCAGATGTACGATCTCGGGATCGTTCATGCGATTGCCGAGCCTGGCGACGGCGTGAACGCGGTGCGGGACTTCATCAAGAAGTCGGAGCGTCGCCACGCCGGTCTGGTTGGCGCAAGGCGTGCGATGAAGCGCGTCTGGCAGCTTGACGTGCAGGAGCTCAATGAGATCACCGAAATGTGGGCCGATACCGCGCTTCAGCTGAGCGAGGGCGATCTCAAGGTTATGAGCCGCCTCGTAGGCGCGCAGGCGCGTCTGGCAGAACGGATCTCTTCCGCAGCAGCCTAATGCTCTGAACCGTGGCCTAGAGCCATGTATTCATCGCTCTGCATTTCGTTGAGACGGCTCGCCGTGCGCTCGAATTCGAAGCTGCCGTCGCCTTCGGGATAGAGATCATCGGGCAAAACTTCGGCTGTAACGAACAGTTTCACACGGTGCTCATACAACGCGTCGATTAATGTCACAAAGCGCGCTGCTTCATTGCGCATATCGGGGCCCATTTGCGGGATGCCGACGATGATCACGGTGTGATAATTCTGCGCAATCGCAAGATAGTCCGGCGCGCCGCGAGCCTGCGCGCACAAGCGCTTGAAGCTGAATACCGCAACCCCTTTGAGCGATTTGGGTACGTGCATCGTCCGCTTGGCGCTGACTGCGAGTTCCTCGCTCGGCACCTTGTCGGCATCGTTCGGGTCGAAGTCTGTAAGCCGGAAGAACACCTCGCGCACTTTCTCGGTCGCCTCATTCCCGAGCGGTGAGTGCCAGGAGGCCATGTCGCCAATACGGTCGAGGCGGTAATCTGTCGGCCCGTTCAGGCTGATAACCTCCAGTTCCTCTTCGATCAGTGCGATGAAGGGGAGGAAGTGTTCGCGATTGAGTCCGTCCTTGTAGAGATCGGCCGGCGGCCGGTTCGAAGTGGTGACGATGGTCACATCGCGCTCGCGGATCAGCTGTGTGAAGAGGCGGCTCATGATCATCGCATCGGCCGAATTGTTCACCACCATCTCGTCAAACGCGAGAACGCGCACGTTTTCGGAAAGCCGTGCGGCGACTGGCGGGATCGGGTCGCCTTCGTGCGATTTACGGGCCTCGCGCATTTCGGCGTGCACCTGCTGCATGAAGGCGTGGAAATGCGCGCGGCGTTTCTCGGGCACGGACAGTGTCTCGTGGAACAGGTCCATCAGCATCGATTTGCCCCGTCCGACACCGCCCCACATGTAGATGCCTTGCGGACGGGCGGTCTTGCGCGCGAACAGTTGCGACAGCAGCCCGCCGGGCTTTTCGGCTTCCAGCTCACGCTGCAAGGCGTCGAGACGTTCGGCGGCGTTGCGCTGGTCGGGATCATCGCGCAGCTCGCCATTGGCGATCAACTGCTCGTAGCGGGCGAGCATCCGCGCCATATCAGCTGCCTTGGGAGGGGCGGGGCTGCATCTTGCGGACAATGCCGGAGAACGAACCGACCACGTTTTCCTCCTGCACCACCATCCCGCGCACGAACACCAGTTTGCCAGTCTCGCGCACGATCTCGGTCACGGCATCCAGAGGCCGGGTCGGATCGCCGCCACCGACGAACTGAGTCGAAAGCTCAAGCGTTACCGAAGGGCCCGCATTACCGGTGCCGATCGTGTGCATGGTCACGAACATCGAGATGTCGATCAGCGCCAGCGTGACCGCACCGTGGACGATGCCTTGCAGGTTCTCGTGGCGCCGTTCGGGGAACATGCGCAGGCGCGCTTTCCCGTCGTCGTCGACCCGCGTGATGAGCCTGCCCATCACCGCGCCGTTGAACAGCGTTTGGTCTTTCAGGTTCCAGTGTCGCCAGCCTGGGTTCTCAGGGTCCGGCCCATGTTCGAAAACGTCGTCTTTCAGTGCCACTCGTCAGATAGCCCGCTCAGCCATCATCTTCTTGGTTTCGGCAATTGCCTTGGCCGGCGAGAGGCCCTTGGGGCACACGTTCGCGCAGTTCATGATCGTGTGGCAGCGATAGAGACGGAAGGGATCTTCCAGCTCGTTAAGACGCTCGCCCGTCATCTCGTCGCGGCTGTCTGCGAGCCAGCGATAGGCTTGCAGCAGGATTGCCGGGCCGAGGAACTTGTCCGAATTCCACCAGTAAGACGGGCACGAGGTCGAGCAGCACGCGCACAGGATGCACTCGTAGAGACCGTCGAGCTTCTCGCGCTGTTCGGGCGACTGCAGACGCTCCTTGCCCGAAGGAGTCGGGCTGACGGTTTGCAGCCAGGGACGGATCGAAGCGTATTGCGCATAGAAGTGGGTGAAGTCGGGAACGAGGTCCTTGATCACGTCCATATGCGGCAGCGGAGTGATGCGGATCTCGCCCTTGAGGTCTTCGATCGCAGTGGTGCAGGCCAGCCCATTCGAACCGTTCATGTTCATCGAGCAGGAGCCGCAGATGCCTTCGCGGCACGAACGGCGGAAAGTCAGGGTCGAATCGACCTCGTTCTTGATCTTGAGCAGAGCGTCGAGGACCATCGGGCCGCAATCGTCGAGGTCGAGTTCGAACGTGTCATAGCTCGGATTCTTGCCGCTATCGGGATCGTAGCGGTAGATCTTGAACTTCTTGACCCGTTTCGCGCCTTCGGTGGCCTTGTGGACCTTGCCGTCGCTGCGGATTTTCGAGTTCTTCGGAAGCGTGAATGTCGCCATGGTTTCGGTGATCCCTGTATTGCGCGGACCTGTTTAGCGTCTGTGCCATGTGAGGCAAGGTGCGAGTGCTTGCAGATGTCGCTGTTTTCGTTGCACGCCATTCAATCGAGGGCCTGCGTGGAACAGTGAAGTGCCCCCATTGAAAATGGCCGGATGCGCCCAAAGCATTCGGAAACTGGCATAAGTTACAGACAGTTACTTTTGCCGGAGTTCTCTCGTGCGGCTGCGAACTGTCAACTTTCACAATTTTGCGCTCTCCATGCTGGTGGTTGGCGGTGATGCTGCGACCCGTTAGGGCTTGAGGCATGAGTACGGACACGATGGATACGATGAGCACGGGCGCACAATACCGATGACCACCGAGGTAGGAAAACCGCAACCCCGCATCCCGCAATCCGCCGCCGTATTCGGTGCAAGCGGCGGTATCGGGCGGGCGCTGTGCGACCGATTGGTCGCGCGCGGCTGCACCATGGTCCATGCCGGATCGCGCGCTGGCAAAGAGCCGCAAGATGATCGGATACGCCCCTTCGCTTTCGATCTCTCCGAAGAGACCTCTATCGCACAGGCCGCCAAAGCCATGCGCGATCAGCCCCCCGAATGGATCATCGTTGCCAGCGGTATTCTCACGCTGGCGGACGGAACCGGACCGGAACGGACGTTAAAGCGGCTCGATCCGGCAGCGATGTCAGAGGTGTTCGCGCTCAACACCATTGGTCCGGCGATTATCGCCAAGCACATGCTGCCGCTGATGCCGCGTGAGCAGCGCTTCGTTTTTGCGGCTTTGTCCGCGCGCGTGGGTTCGATTTCCGACAATGGGCTTGGCGGTTGGCATTCCTACCGCGCTTCCAAGGCGGCGCTCAACATGCTGCTCAAGAACTTTGCGATCGAAATGCGGCGTAGCCATCCTGACGGTGTGGTCGCGGGGCTTCATCCCGGCACGGTCGACACGCGCCTGTCAGAACCGTTCCAGTCGAATTTGCCCGAGGGGCAACTGACCAAGGCGCAGGAAGCGGCCAACATGCTGCTGGACGTGCTCGGATCGTTGAAATCCGAGGATAGCGGCAAGGTCTTTGATTATGCGGGCGCCGAGGTGCCGGCCTAAGCAGTCTGATCAGGCGACGGCGAGCATTGCCCAAACGAACACGAAGCCCGCCAAAGCCACTCCGATCACCGCTGCTCTGAGAGTGCGGCTCGGCGCAAAACGGAGGGCAAGCTCGATTGCAACACCGAGCCCCGCCAGAAGCGCGCCGAACACAATAAAATCGCCGAAGGCCCAATCGACCTCGTCAGAGGAAAATTGCATCGCGACCAGCGGAACCGCAAGTCCCGCCAGGGCGATAATGGCAAAGCCGATCCGGTAGCGCCAAAGCATTTGCGGAGTGGCTTTTTCCATCTTCACCCTGCGATCAACCCGTTGCGGCGCCAGCTTTCGGCGAGCAGCGTTTCGAGCAGATCGGCATGGCTGAAACCGGCCTGGGCCGCAGCCTTCGCCATGACTTTCTCGGACCACAGATTGCAGTTGAGGTTGATCTCGATGAAGTTGACATCACCGGATTTCAGATCGACGCGGAATTCGATCCGGCCATAGTCGAAAGGCAGGAATTCGCGCGCGACCTTCTTTGCCATCTCCTCGATCTTGGGGGCAAGTTCGGGATGGTCGAAACGCTTGAGCGCGGCCTTTTCGGCATTGGGAACCAGATCGCGCTTTTCGTAATAGGTCCACAGCTTTTGCGTATCCTCGCGCTCGTACCAGAGCATCGGCAAAGCAATCGGCTCGTCCTTGATCGTGATGAAGGCGCATTGCACGTCATAGCCGTCGAGATAGGGCTCCACGATCGCGTCGTGACCCTGTCCGTGGATATTGGCGATGGCGTTGGTTGCGCCGTTCCAGTCAAACGCGTCCGAAATGCCCCAACTGGCAGAAGAGGCGTTAGGCTTGATCACCCAGCGTCCTTCAGGCGAGGGTGGCAGGTCGGCTTCGAGCACCGGAGCACCGCGGCGATAGCAGAACCACGGCGCGGTCGGAACGCCGGCATGGGTGCAGACCAGCTTGGACACCGATTTGTCGTCACCCAGACCGCGCAGGAACGGCATCGCCCCGAGATACGGGATGCGGTGCATGTTGCACAGGATCGGGATCAGCATTTCCGAGTTCACAAAGCCGCCGCGATTGAGCAGCGGGAACACGAAATCGACATCGGGCCTGTCGTAAAGAACGTTGTAATTATTGGCAAATTCGAGGTTGAGGCCGAGCCCTTCGAGAGTTGTCCGAACCTCGTGATGATAGATCGCATGGTTGCCATCTTCAGGATGCATCCCGCCGCCCCAAAGGGCATGCTTCGCCATGAAGAGGAGGCGCACGCGCTCTTTGTCTTCGGGGGAAATGCGCAACGGTTCAATCGCGGTCATATCAGTCCGATCACTCGATTGGGGAACAGTGGAAGCGCACTACACTTCTCGAAATCGGGATTCCAGCGCAATCGCGTGAAACGCGCGCGATGATGTGCGCGAGATATTGGCAAATGCGACGAATTGAGAGACACTCGGCAAGGTCCGGGGGCTGAACGTGCCCTGATGGTGGAGAACGGGCGAGATGTTGAAGCGGTTGTACGATGCCCATGTGATGCCCCGTTTGATCAAGGGCGCATGCAGCATGGGTCAGGTGATGAAACGCCGCTCTTTCGTTGTCCCACTGGCCAAGGGCGATGTGTTTGAACTAGGCTGCGGCGGCGGGATCAATCACGAGTTTTACGATACCACTGCAATTACCTCTTATGCCGGGATCGATCCGCATGACGGCTTGCTCGACAACGCCCGTGCGGCAGCTGCGGCAAAAGGCTGGCCGGCAGACATTCGGCAGGGAGTAGGGGAGGCCATTCCCTTTGCCGACAGCAGTTTCGACAGCGTGGTGTGCACTTTCACCCTGTGCTCGGTGCAGGACCCGGCCCAAGTGTTGTCCGAAATGCGCCGGATTCTGCGGCCCGGCGGGGTCGCTCTTTTCCTCGAACACGGCCGCGCGCCCGATGCCGATGTTGCCAAATGGCAGGACCGGATCGAGCCGTTCTGGAAGCCGCTTGCAGGCGGATGCCACCTGACGCGTCCGATCGGCTCGGCATTCCGGGGCGCGGGCTTCGAGGTCGAGCCGCTGGGGCAGGGCTATCTGCCCAAGACACCCAAGTTCATGATGTGGAACGAGTGGGGAGTGGCTCGCAAGGTCGGCGTTTAGCCGGCGTTTAGCGCAACGCGCTTGAGGGCAATTCGCCTGCCTCGACGCGGCGCAGCAACTCGATTGCCGATACATGGTCTGGATTGATCGCCAGAGCGCGACCCAGATATTCGCGCATGGTATCGGCGTAGCGTTCGCCCTTTCCGCTGCGCGCGATCAGGCGGGCGAAGGCAAAACAGGCGTGCGAAAGGCCCGCATCGCAAGCCCGGTCATATGCGCCTGCCGCCTCGCGCCAGTCGCGACCAACTTCGCGCCCGCGGTATTCGGGCGAGGCACGGTGTGCGGACGGCACGAAGAAGCACTCCATCGCCGCATTGTCACCGCAAGCGAGCTGGTAGAGCGCGGCGCTGCGCACGAAGTCGGTTTCGACGCCAAAGCCGTGCGCATAATGCCAGGCAAGGTTCTGGCAGCTGTCCTGATCGTTGCGTTCACACCCTTGATCGAGCCAGCGGTTGGCGATTTGCGGGTCGTCGAACAGAGGGGCATCGGCGTGGCTGTCATAGAGACTGGCGAGTATGAAACAGGCCGCGCCCGCGCGCATTTCGATAATCAGGCAAGCTCGTTCAAGAAAGCCAACCGCCTGTTCGGGATTGCGCTCCACCCCGTCGCCGTCGCGATAGGCCATACCCATGCGCGCGCAAGAACCGACATCGTTGAGGGCGCAGCCGCGCTCGAAGAATTCGCGCTGCTGCTCGCCCTCGGAATAGATGCCCATGTTGAAGCATGCGAGGCCGTAACGGCCCTCACAGGCCTGTGTGAACAGCGTCAGTGAAAGGGACTGGTCGGCAGGAACACCTTCACCGTCGCGATGGACGACGGCGGCGTGATAGCAGCCGCGCGGATTGCCGTTGTCGCAGGCTTCCTGCCATATCCGCAGCGCTTCGGCGTAGTCGCCGCGGGAATAGGCGGACACGGCTTCGGGAATTTGCGGGGGCCAATCGCTCTCGGCCTGCGCCTGCGCAGGCGTGAACAGCAGGAACAGAGCGGTCAGCAGGAGGTAAGGGAGGCCGCGCAGCACTGCTGACGGCCTCCCCAACGAATTACTCACCAAAAGTGCGCTGCCACCAGCCACCGCGTTTCTTACCGTCACCGGCTTCCTCGGCGCTGGTGTCTTCGGCGGCGGGGGCCTCAGCAGCAGGAGCCTCGACTTCCTTGGCTGCTGCCTCGGTAGCAGGCTCCGCGTCGGTGGGTGCTGCCTCAGCGGTAGGCTCTTCAACCTTCTTCTAGCGCGGAGCACGCTTGCGCTTCGGCTTTTCGGCAGGTGCTTCATCTGCAGGAGCTTCGGTTTCCGCAGGAGCTTCGGTCGCCTCGGATGCTTCGGCAGGAGCTTCTTCAGCCGGCGCCTCTTCGACCTTTTTCTTGCGCGGAGCACGCTTGCGCTTGGGCTTCTCGGCCGGCTTTTCTTCGACCGGAGCCTCTGCACTTTCTTCCGGTTTCGCGACGATCGTTTGCGGGGCATCGTCCGGCCCTGCGACGACAGTCATGTCTTCCTTGACCTGCTGCGAAACGTCTTCGAGCTTTTCCGCATCTTCGGCGCTCACCGTCTCGTCGGTTTTCTTGCGACGACCGCGACCACCGCGACGGCGACGGCGCTTGGGCTTGTCATCGCCGTCTTCGGAGGTTTCCTCAGACGCTTCGCTTTCGGAACTGTCGCCGCCCGATTCCTCGTCCTGCGAGTCTTCGGAACCTTCGTTCTGGCGGCTCTTGTTGCGTCCGCGACCACCGCGACGGCGGCGGCGTTTCTTCTTGCGGCCGTCGTCGTCATCGTCGGAATCGGCTTCGGCCTCGCAATCCTCTTCGGGCAGATCGTCATCGTCTTCATCATCGACGATCGGTTCGAACTTGGGAGCCTGAGACGGGCGCGGGCCATGGCTCGAAACGGTCATCTTCGCGCCTTCGTCCTCGCCCTCGGGCTTGATTTCGACGGTGACGCCATAGCGTTGCTCGATCTCGACCAGCTCGTGACGCTTTTCATTGAGCAGATAGACCGCCGCCTCGGTGCTGGCCGAAAGGCAGATACGCGTGCCTTTGCCCTTGGCCGCTTCGTCTTCGATCAGACGCAGCGCCGAAAGACCTGCCGACGAAGCGGTGCGGACAAGGCCCGAACCGTCGCAATGCGGACATTCGCGGGTGGTCGCTTCGAGCACGCCGGTGCGCAGGCGCTGACGGCTCATTT
>JAYPMZ010000109.1:0-9228 GCA_038130205.1 Erythrobacteraceae bacterium
CACCAGCGCGGCACCAGTAGCATCGCTGCGTAGAAAAGCGTCGCCACCCAGCCGTGCAGCAGGTGAAACCCGATAGAACAGCGGTCTGGATTGAAGATCGGGCTTGCGAGCAGATGATCGAGGTCGATGAGGTTCGACGCAACCATAACTGCGCCGCAGCGCTTCCAATCGCCGCGCCAGACCAGCGCGGCGATGAAGAAGGGCGCAAGGAAGTGCCCGCCGTAATGCAACAGCGGTTGAAGGAGCTCTATGCTTCCATCCAGTCGGCAAAGAAGCTTTCATGCGCTGCGCGCATCTGCTCGATCGAAACACCCAGCAGGCTGTCGCCGCCAACGGTACCGATGCGATGGAAGCCCACCATTTCGGCCTCGGGAATCTCTGGACCGGCTGCGAGTTCCTTGTTGAAGGCGTCCATCTTTTCGGGCGCGACGGTGATGACATAGCGCGCCTGGTCCTCGCCGAACCACCACTGCGCGGCGGAATAGTCGGCGTTGGCGGTAACGTCCGCGCCAATGCCGCCGCGAAGCGCCATCTCGGCCAGTGCCACGGCAAGGCCGCCGTCGGACAGATCGTGCACGGCGCTTAGCAGGCCGAATTCGATCAGGCGGCGCACGATATGGCCAGCACCGCGTTCGGCAGCGAGATCGACCGGCGGTGCACGGCCTTCGTCGCGGCCCTTGACCACATCGAGCCACAGCGATTTGCCGAGGTGCGAGCGGGTCGGATCGGGCTTGGCCCAGAACTCGGGAGCGATGAGGTAGATTGCATCGCCTGCGCCCTTGAAGGCGCTGGTGACCATTTTCGATGCGTCTTCGATGATGCCGACGCCGCCAATCGCGGGGGTGGGCAGGATCGCCGAACCGCCGCCCGTCGCCTTGCTCTCGTTATAAAGGCTGACATTGCCCGATACGATCGGGAAGTCGAGCGCGCGGCAGGCATCGCCCATGCCTTCGAGCGCGTGAACGAATTGCGCCATGATCTCGGGCCGCTGCGGGTTGGCGAAGTTGAGGCAGTTGGTGACCGCCAGCGGACGCGCGCCGACCGCGCAAAGATTGCGATAGGCTTCGGCAATCGCCTGCTTGCCGCCTACGTAAGGGTCGGCATGGACGTAGCGCGGAGTGCAGTCGGTGCTCATTGCGAGCGCCTTCTTCGTGCCGTGCACGCGCACCACGCCTGCGTCGCCGCCGGTCTGGAGCGTGTCGGCCATCACCTGGCTGTCGTATTGTTCGGCAATCCACCCGGGCGAGGCGAGGTTGGGACTGGCGAGCATCTTCAAAAGGTCCGCGCCCGGATTGTCGCTATCGGGCACGTCCTGCATCGGGGTGATACCCGCCCATGCGGTGTATTCTTCCTTGGAGAGATACGGGCGGTCGTAAAGCGGCGCATCCGCAGCCAGCGGGCCAAGCGGGATATCGCACACGACTTCGCCGCCGAATTCGAGCACCATGTGCTGCGTATCGGTGACTTCGCCGATCACCGCGAAATCGAGCTCCCATTTCTCGAAGATCGCTGCGGCCATCTCTTCCTTGCCGGGCTTCAGCACCATGAGCATGCGCTCCTGGCTCTCGCTCAGCATCATTTCGTAGGGCGTCATGCCCTCTTCGCGGCACGGCACCTTGTCCATGTCGAGCCGGATGCCGGCCTTGCCGTTGGTCGCCATTTCGACAGACGATGAGGTAAGACCCGCTGCGCCCATGTCCTGAATCGCGACGATCGCGTCGGTCGCCATCAGTTCGAGGCAGGCTTCGATCAGCAGCTTTTCGGTGAAGGGGTCGCCGACCTGCACTGTGGGGCGCTTGGCTTCGGCGTCTTCTTCGAAGTCCGCGCTCGCCATGGTCGCGCCGTGAATACCGTCGCGTCCCGTCTTGGAGCCGACATAGACGATCGGATTACCCACGCCGGTCGCGGCGCTGTAAAAAATCTTGTCTGCATCGGCGACACCGACGGTCATCGCATTGACGAGGATGTTTCCGTCATATGCCGGGTGGAAGTTCGTCTCACCGCCCACGGTCGGAACGCCGACGCAATTGCCGTAACCACCGATCCCAGCGACGACCCCTTGCACGAGGTGCTTCATCTTGGGGTGCTCGGGACGACCGAAGCGCAGCGCATTCATGTTCGCCACCGGACGCGCGCCCATGGTGAACACGTCGCGCAGAATGCCGCCAACGCCCGTTGCCGCGCCCTGATAGGGTTCAATGTAACTCGGGTGGTTGTGGCTCTCCATCTTGAAGATCGCTGCCTGACCGTCACCGATGTCGATCACGCCCGCATTCTCGCCCGGGCCGCAAATCACCCACTCCGCTTCGGTCGGAAGCTTCTTGAGATGCAGGCGACTCGATTTGTAGCTGCAATGCTCGGACCACATGACCGAGAAGATGCCGAGCTCGACAAGGTTCGGTTCGCGGCCAAGGGCATTGAGAACACGGTCGTATTCCTCGGTGGAGAGGCCGTGCTGTTCAACGATTTCGGGTGTGATCTGGGGCGTGTTCTGGGTCATGGGCGAAGCCCATAGGTCACATGCTCGAAGCCGCCAAGCCACCACGCTGCATGAAAAAGCGATTCTCCCCCGTCCAGACCGCACAAAGCGTGACCAGAGCGAAGGCAAACAGCGCCTGCGCATAAAGGAAAAAGCCTGCCTCCGCGGGATGCGGCGCAAACCAGTTCACCATTTGCAGGATAAGCAGCAGCGCAATCAGCAGCATCGGCTGCACAGCCGGACCGCGTGAGCGTAGGATGTAAAACAGGAATGCGCCCAGAGTAATTCCGATCTCCAGCGGCATGGCGATCTCGGGCGAGTTCCACAGGCCCAGACCCATTAGCGGCGGACTGCCCGCAACCGTCAGGTCCGGCACATGGGTCAGCCAGTCGAGCACCCAGTGCGAAGCCACCACCAGCGCGGTCAGCAATCCGGCAAGCGCATCGCGGTGCCAGATCGCAATGACAACACCGAATCCGATCGCCCACGCGGCGGTTCCCGCGACGCTGTGAGTGAAGGGCATGAAATAAAGGTCGAACGGCACCATCGCGCTGGCATCGGGATCAATACGCATTTTTTCGACGCCAAGCATCGCCAGTGTGAAGAAGGCCCAATCCACCAGTTGCGCGGCGACGAAATAGGTCCCCAGCTTGGGCCCACGCGAATAGGCGGCGGCCGCGACGAAGGCCGGTGCGAAATGACCGATAAACATAAGTGCCCCTGTTTGCCCCTTACTTGGTTATCTGGTTAGCCTCAGCGTGATCGCACTGGCGAGTGCGCTGGTGGTTCCGGTTGCAAATGCGCCCCATGCGATGTCCGCGATGCTGATATGCGTTGCCCAAACGCTGAACACCGCCTGGCTGGTGAGGTCGAAGGTCGCATAGCAGAGTGCCCCCAGCAGCGCCCCGTTGAGCAACCCTGACGACACGCGCCCGCTTTCGAGCGCGGGACGAATCGCGAACCACACCATGCCTGCAAGATAAATGAGGTAGAAAGCCGCCGCCGCGCCCGTGTTGAAATCGTCGGCCATGATTTCGCCGATCACCGGCTGATAGAGGTTTGGCCCGGCCCAGCTGAGCCATGCAGCGTCGAGCGCGCCGAAGATCAACGCCGCCGACAGGTACGCAATGGCGTATCTCTTCATTATGCCCGCTCTCTCATGGCGCATGGCCTTGACCGCGAGGATGCGCAGCGTCAATGCTCGGCGGCATGGATGAGGGTAATATTTCTACTTCGGGCGAGCCTCCGATCGAGCAGATGAGCTTTGAACAGGCGCTGTCGGCGCTTGAGGGCATCGTGCAAAAGCTGGAGCGCGGCGATGTGCCGCTCGACCAGTCGATTTCGTTGTATGAACGCGGCGAAGAATTGCGCGCGGCCTGCCAGAAACGGCTCGATGCGGCGCAGGCCAGGATCGAAAAGATCGTCGCAGGCGCCGATGGCAAGCCGGTCGGAACCGAGCCGCTCGACGGCGCCAACTGAGATGGCGGTTTCCGGTGTTGCAAGCGACGGGCTCGCTGGCGCTTTGAAGCGGGTGCAGGGCGAGATCGATTCGGTTTTCGATGCATTCCTGCCTGTTCCCGAAGATACCAGCGCACGGCTTGTCGAGGCGATGCGCTATGCTGCGATTGGCGGCGGCAAGCGGGTGCGCCCGTTGCTGGTGGTGAGCACGGCCGAAATGTATGGCGTGGACCGCGACGCTGCGCTGCGGGCAGGGGCAGCGATCGAGGCGATCCATGTCTATTCGCTGATCCATGACGACATGCCCTGCATGGACGATGACGATCTGCGCCACGGCAAGCCGACGGTCCACAAGGTCTATGACGAGGCGACCGCCGTGCTCGCGGGCGATGCGCTACACGCGCTGGCGTTCGAGATCCTCGCCGACACCGGCACCAGCAGCGATCCCTTCGTGCGCAGCGAGCTGATCGCGACGCTGGGCAAGGCAAGCGGCATGGGCGGTATGGCGGGCGGCCAGATGATGGACATGGTCGCAGACGAAGAAGGCGTGGACTACGATCTGCGGGCGATCACGCGGCTGCAACAGCTGAAGACCGGCGCATTGCTCGCCGCGAGCGTCGAGATGGGCGCGATCCTCGGCCGCGTGCCGCCGGAAGGCCGTGCGCATCTGCGCGCCTATTCGCGCGACATAGGCCTTGCCTTCCAGATTGCCGACGATCTGCTCGATGTCGAAGGCGACGCGGAAAAGGCCGGCAAGGCGCTGCGCAAGGATGAAGGGCAGGGCAAGCAGACCTTTGTCACGCTCATGGGCGTGGACAAGGCCCGCGAACAGGCGAAGGCGCTGGTCGATCAGGCAGTGGCGCATCTTGGCTCGCACGGGAGCGAGGCGGATACGCTGCGCGCGCTGGCGCGGTTTATTGTCGAGCGGGATCGGTGAAAATTCAGTCCGTGAGGAAGAAACCGGCTAACTACGGGGACAATACATGAGCGAACGCATCGGGATTTACCCGGGAACCTTTGACCCGATCACTTTGGGCCATGCCGATATCATCCGGCGCGGTTCGAAGCTGGTCGATCGCCTCATCATCGGCGTCACCACGAACCCGTCGAAGAACCCCATGTTCACGACCGAAGAGCGCTTTGCCATGGTCGAGCGTGAGGTGAAGAACCTCGGTCTCGACAATGTCGAGGTGGTCGGGTTCAACGCTCTGCTGGTGAAATTCGCGCGCAAACAGGGCGCCAATGTCATCATTCGCGGCCTGCGCGCCGTGGCGGACTTCGAGTACGAGTACCAGATGGCGGGAATGAACCAGCAACTGGACGACGATATCGAGACCGTCTTCCTCATGGCCGATGTGTCCTTGCAGCCGATCGCGTCCAAGCTGGTCAAGGAAATCGCGGTCTATGGCGGCGACATCACCCCCTTCGTCAGTCCGCCTGTGAAGGACGAGGTCAATGCGCGGGTCGAAGAAATCGGGCGCAAAGGCGATTACTGAACTGGTGACGGGTTCGCAGTCATTCATTGAAGTGTCAGGCTGGCACGTTTAGACGCTTCCCCCATATCCGGACCAATTGATGAAGATTTCGATGTTCAAACACACTCTCGGCGCGGTTGCCGCGCTCGCTGCACTTTCGATTCCCGCTGCCAGCATGGCGCAGGCGGTTGACGAGGCGCTCAAGGATGACCGCGACGCCGACGCAATAGCCGAAGCGGTCGACACGCGCACCTATCCCCCTGTCAGCTTCGACCAGACCGAAAAGCCGGAGAACATCTGGGTGCTCGACCTGTCGAATGGCGAGCGAGTGAAAATCCGCCTGATGGAAGAATGGGCGCCCAAGCATGTCGAGCGGATCAAGTCGCTGACCGCGCAGGGGTTCTATGATGGCGTGGTGTTTCACCGCGTGATCGACGGCTTCATGGCGCAGGGCGGCGATCCCACTGGCACGGGGCAGGGCGGCTCGCAGCTTCCCGACCTCACCGAAGAATTCAATCCGATGCCGCATGTGCGCGGCACTCTCTCGATGGCACGCGCCACCGATGAAAACAGCGCGAACAGCCAGTTCTTCATCGTGTTCTACCCGCGCTTCAGCCTCGACAAGCGTTATACGAACCTCGGCCGTGTGATCGACAATATGGGCGCGGTCGATGCGATCAATCGCGGCGAGCCGCCCACCAATCCGACTCGCATCCTGCAAGCCTCGCTCGCCAGCGAGAACCGTCCGAAGCCCGCGCCGCAGACCGCGGCTCCGGCACAGGAGCAGGAAATCACCGCCGATATGCTGAACGGCTCGCTCTAATAGGGCTTTTGCCGTTTGCGCTTAGCCGCTAGGCGCGGCTGCCATGCGCGTTGACCTGTTCGATTTCGACCTTCCGCAAGAGCGGATAGCCCTGCGCCCTGTGCGCCCGCGCGATGCTGCGCGCATGCTGGTGGTGCGCGGGCAAGATGCGCCGTTCGAGGATCGGGGCGTCAGGGACCTGCCTGACATGCTCGAACCGGGCGATGTGCTCGTCTTCAACGATACCCGCGTGATCCCTGCCCAGCTCGAAGGGCGGCGCGCAGGCGGTGAGGCGCGGATTGGCGCGACGCTGCACAAGCGCATCGACCTGCGCCGCTGGCAGGCCTTCGTTCGCAATGCCAAGCGTGTGAAGGACGGTGACCAACTGGTCTTCGGTGGCGGCGTCACCGCTATTGCCGAAGCGCGCCATGCCGACGGTTCGATAACGCTTTTGTTCGAGGGTGTAGAGCCGGTCGAGGTCTTGCTCGAACGAGCGGGCACTATGCCGCTGCCACCTTATATCGCGGGCAAGCGCGGCGTCGATGCGCAGGACCGCGAGGACTACCAGACGATGTTTGCAGCAGAGGACGGCGCGGTTGCCGCTCCGACTGCCTCGCTGCACTTTACCCCCGAGCTTGTCGCTGCACTCGACCAACGCGGGGTGAAGCGCGAGACGCTGACGCTGCATGTCGGGGCGGGGACTTTCCTTCCGGTCAAAGCCGACGATACCGATGATCATGCCATGCACGCGGAGTTCGGCCGCATCGACGCCGCGACGGCCGAACGCCTGAACGCAGCGCGCGCTGCCGGCGGACGGATCATCGCTGTCGGAACGACTTCGCTGCGGCTGCTGGAAAGCGCGGCTTCGGAAGACGGCAGGATCAACGAATTCGCTGCCGACACGGCGATCTTCATCACTCCGGGCTATGCTTTTCGCGCAGTCGACGGCCTGATGACCAATTTCCACCTGCCCAAATCGACGCTCATGATGCTCGTCAGCGCGCTGATGGGCCGCGAACGGATGATGGCGGCCTATGCCTACGCCATCGAAGAAGGCTATCGCTTCTATTCCTATGGCGATTCGAGCCTGCTTTTGCCGGAGAAAAAATGATGAAAACCCGTGCCGCAATTCTGGGATCGCTTTGCGCCTTCGCAGCCACCATGTCCGTGCCGCAGTCCGCTTCGGCTCAAGGGATCGCTTATCCCAACGAAGGATCGCGCCAACTGGGCGAATGTATTGCGCGTTCGACCACCGGTGCCGACCGCATCTTGACCGCCCGCTGGTTTGCCGCATCGCTGGGTTCTGCGCCGCAGGTATCGGATGTTGTCACGGTCGATGCCGAGGTCAGGGACCAGACCAATCGCGAAATGGCTGCGCTGTTCACGCGCCTCTTCACCGAAGATTGCGCGGAGTTTTCCGGGCCGCTGATGCGCTCGAATGACATGGGCGGGATCCGGGCGGCAGGTGGCCGGTTGGGACAAATTGCGATGCAGGAATTGATGAGCGACCCGCAGGTTATGGCGGTGATGATGGGCTACATCGCCTATGTCGACCAGTCGGCCTTCGACAAGCTGGCCCAGTAAGCGCGCGCGTCGAAATGTCCGAAACGATCCTCTCGATCTCCGGCCTGACCAAGGTCTATGCTGGCGGCACGAAAGCGCTCGATGATGTCGATCTCGACATTCGCAAGGGCGAGATTTTCGCGCTGCTTGGCCCCAATGGCGCGGGTAAGACCACGCTGATCGGCGCGGTCTGCGGTCTGGTGCGTCCGACCGCCGGAACTATCACGGCCTTCGGACACGATTTGGGGCGCGAGTGGCGCTCTGCACGGGCGCGCATCGGGCTTGTGCCGCAGGAGTTATCGACCGACATGTTCGAGACCGTCTGGCGCGCGGTCAGCTATTCGCGCGGCCTGTTCGGACTTGCACCGGACAAGGCGCGGATCGAGGAAATCCTGCGCTCGCTCTCCTTATGGGAGAAGAAGGACAGCCAGATCCGCGCGCTTTCGGGCGGGATGAAGCGCCGCGTTCTGATTGCAAAAGCGCTCGCGCATGATCCCGAACTGCTGTTTCTCGATGAACCAACTGCGGGCGTCGATGTCGAACTGCGCAAGGGCATGTGGGAACAGATTGGGGCGCTGCGCGAACGCGGCACGACGATCATCCTCACCACGCACTACATCGAGGAAGCCGAACTCATGGCTGACCGCGTCGGGATCATTCGCGGCGGCAAGATCCTGATGGTGGACGACAAGGCCGACATCATGAAGCGCATGGGCACGACCGAGGCGGTGATCGGCCTCGCGGCTCCGCTTGCACAAGTCCCTGCAGCTATCGCGCAGTTCCCCGTGACCCTCGCGGAAGACGGCATGTCGCTCTGCTTCCGCAGTGGAGGGGGCGAGGGTGACGGCAGCGAGGAAATCGCCACGTTCACCAAAGCGCTGATCACCGCCGGTATCGACTACCGGACGATTGAAACGCGCGAGAGCAGGTTGGAAGACATCTTCGTCTCGCTGGTGGGAGAGGAAGCATGATCAACTGGCGCTCCACCTGGTCGATCTATGTGCGCGAGTTGACGCGGTTCCTGCGCACTGCGTTCCAGTCGCTGCTCGCACCTGTGCTGACGACGTCGCTCTATTTCATTGTGTTCGGTGCGGCCATCGGCGGCCGAATGCCTGACCTCGGCGGCGTGGATTATGCCGCTTTCATCATTCCCGGACTGCTGATGCTGACCTTGCTGGGCGAGAAGACCAGCAATTCCTCTTTCGGCATCTATATGCCGCGCTTTACCGGCACGATTTACGAGCTGCTGTCCGCGCCTGTGGGGGTGGCAGAGACGCTGATCGGATTTGTCGGTGCGGCGGCGACCAAGAGCCTGATCCTTGCCGCGATCATCCTCCTGACCGCGCGGCTGTTCGTCGATTATTCCATCGCGCATCCGCTGCTTGCGGTGGTGTTTATCGTGCTGGTCGCATCGAGTTTCAGCTTGTTCGGTTTTATCCTCGGCATCTGGG
>JAYPMZ010000110.1:0-9227 GCA_038130205.1 Erythrobacteraceae bacterium
GCACCGACGGTGCCACCGCAGCTGGTCCGGGCGACCTCGCGTGCGGTCAGGACGCGTCGGCAAGCGGTAATCAAGCAACCGCAATCGGTACGCGCGCATCGGCGAGCAACGGTTCGGCAACGGCTATCGGCGTTGATAGCGACGCCAGCGGTGGTACTTCGGTCGCCGTCGGTACCCGCGCCAACTCGTTTGGAACCCGCTCAGTAGCGATCGGACCTGACACGTCTGCGGTCGGCCAAGCATCTTTTGCAGGCGGCAATTTCGCTGCTGCGAACGGCGGTTCCTCGGTAGCCATCGGTAGTTTCTCGCTTGCCAATGGCGTGTCCTCGATTGCCATCGGCGAATTCTCGGAAACCGCTGGCGATGCGGCAATCGCAATCGGTAACGGCACTGTGGCTAGCGGCGTCGACGCCGTTGCTATTGGCGGCGACAACGATGGCGCAGGCGCTGCAGCACTCGGCAACTCGACTACCGCAGTAGGCGGCGAAGCACTGGCTAGCGGCCCGGGTGCAACCGCCATCGGCTGGCGCTCTGTAGCCAATGCCGAACGCGCTCACGCTTTCGGGCACCTCGCCAACGCATTGGGCGTTCGCTCGCTGGCAGTCGGCGAAGCTGCATTGGCTAACAGCGACACCGCAATTGCCATGGGTAACCTTTCGATCGCAACCGGTGTCGGCTCGATCGCAGTCGGCGATCTTGCCGAGACCGCTGGAGACAGCGCGATTGCGATCGGTAACGCATCTGTTGCTGCGGGCATCGATGCAGTCGCTATCGGTGGCGATGATGCCGGTGCCGGCGCTGCTGCACTCGGTAACTCGACCACCGCCATCGGCGGCGAATCTTTCGCAAGCGGACCGGGCGCGACCGCAGTGGGCTGGCGTTCGATCGCCAACGCTGAACGCGCGCATGCTTTCGGCCATCTCGCAACAGCCACGGGCGTTCGCTCGCTCGCAGTTGGCGAAGCCGCACAGGCAACGGCAGACTTTGCGATTGCACAGGGTAATCAAGCCGATGCAGAAGGCGTTGCCTCTATCGCCATCGGTAACAACTCGACGGCTCAAGGCATCGATGCGGTTGCACTCGGCGGCGACGATGCTGGTACCGGCGCACGGGCCCTCGGTAACTCGACCACGGCACTGGGCGGCGAAGCCTTCGCACAGGGGCCGGGCGCAACCGCAGTAGGTTGGCGTTCGGTTGCTGATGCCGAGCGCGCGCAAGCCTTCGGCCACCTCGCCAACGCTCTTGGCGTCCGTTCGCTCGCAGTTGGTGAAGCTGCGGTTGCAGGCGCCGATTTCGCGATCGCGCAGGGCAACCAGGCGGCAGCTAACGGCATTGCCTCGATCGCAATTGGTAACAATTCGAGTGCAACCGGTATCGACGCACTGGCAATCGGTGGTGACGATGCTGGCACGGGTGCAATCGCTGACGGCAACTCGACCACCGCAGTCGGCGGCGAAGCGTTTGCTTCGGGTCCGGGCGCAACCGCTTACGGCTGGCGTTCGAGCGCCGGTGCTGAGCGCGCAACCGCTCTGGGTCACCTTGCGAGTGCATCGGGCGTTCGCGCTACGGCAGTCGGTGAAGCGTCGAGCGCAGCCGGTCTGACCGCAGTCGCCGTGGGTAACCTTGCGGTTGCCGACGAAGAAGATGCAGTCGCCATCGGTGACATCGCCGAAGCCGGCTTCCACTCGACCGCCGTTGGTGGCGAATCGAGCGCGCTGGGTGACGGTGCAACCGCAATCGGTTGGCAGACCAGCGCAGCCGGCAACCAGTCGACCGCTCTGGGTCGTCAGGCTTCGGCAGGCGGCTTCCAGTCGACCGCGATCGGTCAGAGCGCCAATGCGGCGTTCGACGGTTCGACCGCAATCGGCTTTGGTGCCACCACTACGCGCGCCAATCAGGTCGTGCTGGGCGGGGCAGGCAGCTCGGTTACCGTCGGTGACCTCGCAGCCAGCACCGCAGCGCAGACCGGTACGGCCTTCGTAGCCACCACCGATGCTTCGGGTACGCTGGGTCAGGGCATCGCTGTCGATGACCTCGCAACCGACGCAGAAGTGGCTGCCACCGCAGCTGTGCTTCAGGGCAATATCGACACCAACACGGCAGCAATCGCGACCAATGCGACCGCCATTGCTACCAACACCGCCGATATTGCAACCAACGCGGCCGGTATCGCTACCAACGCGGCCGGGATTGCAACCAACGCCACGAATATCGCGTCCAACACGACGGCAATCGGCAACAACGCCACCGCCATCGCCGGTCTCGATACGCGCGTGACCACCAACGAGGGCGCTATTGCAGCGAACTCGGCGGCAATCACCGCAAACAACACGCTGGTTGCAGGCCTCGATACGCGGGTGACCGCCAACGAGGGCGCAATTGCCACCAACAGCTCGAGCATTGCCACCAACAGCGCGGGTATCTCTACCAACGCCGGCAACATCGCTCTGAACAGCTCGGCCATCGCCGGTCTCCAGACGCTGACTTCGACGCACACGTCGCAGATCAACGCTCTGTTCGGCGAAACCGCTGCCAACCGTGCAGCCATTGACCGTGCGAACGAAGGTGTTGCAATGGCACTCGCCATGGAAAGCCCGATGCTTCCGGGTGACACCAACTTCGCCATCTCGGGCGGCGTCGGTTACTTTGAAGACCAGGGTGCAGGCACCATGGCGATCACCGCACGTATCGGCGAAAACGCAGCCTTCTCGGCAGGCGTCGGCGTCGGCTTCGACAGCGGTGAAGTCGGTGCACGTGGCGGCTTCAAAGTTGCTTGGTAAGACGTTAGAAATCAGGTCATGATCAACATGACCTCGAAATTCGCGATGCCGGGGCCCAGTGCCCCGGCATTTCGTTTCACCGCTGTGAAAGCAGTCTTGCTGCTCGCAGCCGCCGCACTTCCGCTTGCGCCTGCATCGGCCCAGCAGGCCGCGCCGCAAGCCCAGCCGACAGTCCAACCGCCGCCCTCGATCCGACCTACGCCGGGCCAGCTTGAGATGTCCAAGCTGCTATGGTCCACGATTGCCGCGGTCGATCACGCAAACCAGTCGGGCAATTATTCGGTCCTGCGCGATATTTCGGCACAGACCTTCCAGGTCAATTTCAACCCCGCGCGTCTGACCGAGATTTTCGCCGGCATTCGCGGCCTGAATATGGACCTGTCGAACGCACTACTGGTTCCGCCGACCTATTACGAAGCGCCGCAGATGATCAGCAATGATGTCTTCCGCGTGCGCGGTGTGTTCCAGCTGCGCCCGATCTCGATCGGGTTCGATGTCTATTACCAATGGGAACAGGGCCGTTGGAAGCTGTTCGGCATCGACATCCAGCCGCAGCAGATGGTCGAAGCACAACCCGCCGGTAGCTGACGATATCCAAGTATCGCGTCAGGCGTGACCGGCAGGCGTCGGGGCAGGGCCGTGTGCCTCACCCATGCGCCTGAGGGCCGTGACCTTGTCCATCAACGGCTGCCAGTCGTCGCGCTCGTCGATATGCGACCACAGCGCCTCGACTTCTTCGATCACCATGCTTTGCGGCGCATCGTCCGACCAATAGGCGTGGCTGCCTGCAACCGGCGTGTAATCTGCCAGAGCATCCGCCAATTCGCCTTCAGTCGCGCGTCCGCCGCGATGCGTGAAGAAGAACGCATCGGGCTGCGCTCCGCCTTCGCGCATCACTTTCTCGCACACGCCGACCATCACCGAATCCGCTTCAAGCCCGCGCGGTTCGACGCCGAGACGCCAGCACCACCGCCGTGCGATTGCCTCCATGTAAAGCGGACCGAAGCGTTCTAGCGCCGCCACCAGCGGCTCGCTGTCGGCAAGCATCCGCAGGGCCACCGCCAGCTGTCCGCAATTCCAGTGTAGCGCCTCTGGCTGGCGGCCAAAGCAATAGAGCCCCTGATGGTCGAAATAGGCCGCCGTGAACCCCGCGTCCCACTTCGGAAGCCAGCGCCACGGGCCGTAATCAAAGCTCTCGCCCGTGATATTCATATTGTCTGTGTTGAGCACACCGTGGACGAAGCCTGCGACCATATAGCTTGCAGCAAGATCGGCCATGCGCTCGACCACCGCGTGCATCAAAATCACTGCCGGTTCTTCGCGACCCGGCGCGTCGGCGGGTGGGGGCGGGGCGGGAAAATGCTTGAGGCAATAAGCGACCAGCGCCTCCATGTGGTCACGTTCCTCCACCGCCAGCAGACGCTGGAAAGTGCCAATGCGGATATGCGAATGCGACAGCCGCACCATCACTGCCGAGCGGGTGGGAGAGGGTTCGTCACCGCGCTGCAAAGCCTCACCCGTTTCGACCACGCTGAAAGTTTTTGACGTGTTGACGCCCAAGGCTTCGAGCATTTCGGTCGCCAGGATTTCGCGCACCGCGCCTTTGAGCGTTAGCCGCCCGTCGCCGCTGCGTGAAAAGGGCGTCGTTCCCGAACCCTTTGTCCCGAGGTCCATCAAACGCCCGTCATGCTCCCGCATCTGCGCAAACAGGAACCCGCGTCCGTCGCCGATTTCGGGATTGTATACGCGGAACTGGTGGCCGTGGTATTTGAGCGCAAACGGCTGCGGCAAATTGCCTTCAAGTGGCGCGAACCGCCCGAAGTGCTGCGCCCAAGCAGCATCGTCGAGCTCTGCCAGCCCGACACTCGCCGCCGCGCGATCATTGCGGAACCTGATCTGCGTTTGCGGGAAATCCGCCGGGGCAACTGGCGCGGCGAGCCAATCGGCAAGCTCGGTGATAGCGGGATCGGGGGTGTAGATGGCTGCTTGCGGTTCGTGGCTCATCCCGCGATAGTGGGGATAAGCAAGTGAGCGCGCAAGCGCTGGAATCGCCCCAAATTCAAACCGCAATTGAACCGTATTCACAAGGATCAAGGCCACGAATGGCTAACCCATACGAAGACAAGACCTGGACCAGTGCGGACGGGCTGTCGCTCTATTTTCGCGATTATGCGGGGCCGGAAAACTATGACGGCCCGCCGGTTGTCTGCATGCACGGCCTCACCCGCAATTCGCGCGACTTCGCTCCCTTGGCAGAGCATATCGCGGCAAGCCGCCGCGTGATCGTACCTGAAATGCGGGGGCGCGGGCAGAGCGACTATGCGCCCGATTCTGCGACCTATAATCCGGTCCAATATGCCGAGGATGTCGAGGCACTGCTCGCGCAGGAGGAGATCGACAGCTTCATCGCGATCGGCACGTCGATGGGCGGGCTGATGACGATGCTGCTCGCCGCTGCAAAGCCGGGGCGCATCAAGGGCGTCGTGATGAACGACATAGGTCCCGAGGTGAACCCGGACGGGATCGAGCGGATCAAGAATTATGTCGGGCAGGGCCGCAACTATCCAACATGGGTGCACGCGGCGCGCTCGCTGGCCGAAACGCATGGCAGCGCCTTTCCCGACTACACGCTCGACGACTGGCTCGAAATGGCCAAGCGCACGCTTGTGGTGAGCCAGAACGGCCGGATCGCCTACGACTACGATATGGCAATCGCCGAGCCGTTCAACCAACCGGGCGGAGAAGTTCCGGCAAATCTGTGGGAGGCCTATGAGGCTTTGCGCGATGTGCCGATGGTGTTGGTGCGCGGCGAATTGTCCGATCTGCTGACGCCGGAAACCGAGCGTCTTATGGCAGAACGCAATCCGGTGATGACGAGCGTGACCGTGCCGCGTGCCGGCCATGCACCGACGCTGGACGAACCCGAAGCGCGCGCAGCCATCGACGCGCTTCTCGCAAAACTCTGAAAACTCTGATCGCTATCGCATGACTGCCGAAAATCGCGTGCCCAAAGTGCTCCACTGCCACTCGACCTTTGCCGCTGGCGGCAAGGAGTTGCGCAGTGTCCGACTGATGAATGCCTTCGGTAAGGAGCTGGAGCACACCATTGTCTCCGGCATGCCTGACCAGATGGGCGCCAGGGCGCTGATCGATCGGCAAGTAAAAGTTGATTTCCCGCAGGACTTCCCTTCGCTCACAGGATCGCCCACGCCATGGCGACTGGTGACCATTGCCAAGGCGCTGGCGGGTTATGACCTCATCCTCACCTACAATTGGGGCGCGATGGATGTGGTCATCGCGCATACGGTGTTCGCCGATGCGCTCAAACTGCCGCCGCTGATCCATCACGAGGACGGCTTTAACGAGGACGAGGCGAACCAGCTCAAGGCCAGCCGCAATTTCTACCGGCGCGCGGCGCTGTGGAACACGGATCGGTTGGTGGTTCCCAGCCAGACGCTTGAAAAGATTGCGCTGAACGTCTGGCATCAGCCGCGTGACCGCGTGACCCGCATACCCAATGGCATCGACACCGGGGCCTTCGCGCGCGAACCTGCCCCCGGCGCGCTGCGGGTGATGAAGCGCGAGGGTGAGTGCTGGATCGGCACGCTCGCGGGACTTCGCGCGGTCAAGCAATTGCCGATGCTGGTCGAGGCGTGCGCCGAATTGCCCGAGACCTGGCATTGCGTGATCCTCGGCGACGGGCCGGAAAAGGACGCGATCCGCGACGCCGCCGAGCGGCTCGAGGTCAGTCACCGCATTCACCTGCCCGGCGCTGTGAGCGATCCGGCCAGCGTGATCGGCCTGTTTGATATTTTCGCGCTTTCGTCCCGTAGCGAACAATTCCCGCTTTCGGTGGTCGAAGCGATGGCGGCGGGTCTGCCGGTCGCCGCGCCCGATGTCGGCGATGTGAAAGCGATTGTGTCGGAGGCCAACCGGCCTTTCATCTCGGTCCCCGGCAGCGCCTCCGCGCTCGCCGCGATGCTCGCCGAGCTGGCTGCCAGTCCCGAATTGCGCAAGGAAGTCGGCGAGGCCAATCGAGAGCGGGCAAGGGCGCAATTCGACCAGTCGCGCATGGTCGATGCCTACCGCAAACTCTATTGGGGCGCGATGAGACGCGCGGATTGACCATGCCCGCTTCACCTGAGGTTCAAACGCCGCGGGTGAGGACGTTTCTAAGTAGCATTGCGCCGAAGCGCTGCGCTCCTTAAAGGCAGGCGCAAACCTAACCGAATTGTAACGAGGAACACTCGCCCCGTGGCGCGCACTCCGACCGAGATTTCACAAGAGCCCAAGCCCGCCGGACCCGACGGTTCGCAGATGTCACGCGAGGATGAAATCCTCATGCGCGAAATCGACGAGGCTGTTCGTCAGGACGATACCAAGGCTTTCTTCCAGAAGTACGGCGTGGCGCTTGGCGGCGCGCTGGTGCTGCTGCTGGCCGGCATGTTCGGCTATTGGTGGTGGGACAGCTCCAACGAAGCCGAGCTCGAAGGCCAGTCGGAAGCCATCGTCAGCGCGCTCGATTCGGTCGATGCCGGCGATTTCGCAGGCGCTGACGAAAAGGTTGCCGGGCTGATCGACAATGGCTCTGACGGCGCACGCACGGTTGCACGCATGCTTCAGGCAGCCGCTGCGCTCGAACAGGACGAACCTGCCAAGGCCTCCGAGCTCTATGCAGCGATTATCGCGGACGCCGATGCGCCGCCGCCGCTGCGCGATCTGGCTCTGATCCGCGAAACATCGCTGACCTTTGACGATCGCGAGCCTTCGGAAGTCATATCGCGCCTCGCGCCGCTTGCGGTGCCGGGCAATGCCTTCTTCGGCAGCGCTGCCGAACTCACGGCAATCGCCCATCTCGAAGCGGGCAACCGCAAGGAAGCTGGCATTCTGTTCTCCGAAATGGCGAAGAATGATGATCTGCCCGAAACGCTGCGTGAACGCGCGAGGCAGATGGCAGGGCTTCTGGGCGTAGATACGATCGAGGACGTCGATCAATTGCTCGAGGATGCAGGCGTAGCAGCGCCGCGCCCGGGCGCAGCCGGACCGCAGGGCTAACGCGCGGCCGCGAACAAACGAAATAGAGAAGACGGACGGATGACTATGCGAGCATTTGGGCAGGCAAACGGATGGAAGGCGACGGTCGTCGCTGGCGCTATGGCGATGGTCGTCACGGGCTGCGCGGGAGACGAGAAAGAAACGCCGACTATCGGTGAACGCACTCCGATTCTTTCGCGGATCGAAAGCGGCGCAGCGGTTGATCCCTCGCTCGCTACTGTCACCGTGGTTCTGCCCCCGGCCCAGACCAACGCCGAATGGGCGCAGGTCGGCGGCTCGGCGAGCAAGTCGTACGGCCACCTCACCCTTCCGCAAAACCCGGGCAAGGCCTGGACCGCAAAGGTTGAAGGATCGAGCGACCGCGCAAGGCTCGCTGCCGCTCCGGTGATCGGCGGAAACATGCTGTTCGCGGTCGGCTCGGACGGACGGATTCACGCTTTCAACCGCGATACGGGTGCACGGGTGTGGACTTCGGACGCGGATATGAGCGACGACATGCGCCCCTCGGCCTTTGGCGGCGGCGTGAGCTATGACAGCGGCCGCCTCTACGCCACCAATGGTGCGGGCGAGGCGAAGGCTTTGAACGCGACCACCGGCGAAGTGATCTGGACGGCCACGCCGGCCGGCCCCCTGCGCGGGTCGCCCACCATCGCTTTCGGTCAGATCTATGTGATGACGCAGGACAACCAGATCATCGCGCTCGACAGTGCAGATGGCGACGTGCTGTGGAATGAAAGCGGTTCGAGCGCACAATCGGGCGTTTTCGGCGTGGCTGCTCCGGCTGCCGGACAAGGCACGGTGATTGCGGGCTATTCGTCGGGCGAACTGAGCGCCTATCGCTATGAAAATGGCCGGACGCTGTGGGCCGATGCTCTGGCACGCACCAATATCTCGACCACGGTGAGCTCGCTGACCGATATCGACGCCGATCCGATTATCGATTCGGGTCGCGTTTATGCGCTTGGTCAGGGCGGACGCATGGCCGCTTATGAGCTGGTCACCGGCCAGCGCATCTGGGAACTGAACCTTGCAGGGATTTCGACTCCGGCGATCGCGGGCGAGTGGATTTTCACGCTGACCGATGACGCGCGTCTGCTCGCCATCGCGCGTTCGACCGGGCGCGTGCGCTGGATCACCCAGCTTCAGCAGTTCCGCAATGAGGAAAAGCGCAAGGACCCGATCTTCTGGACCGGCCCCGTGCTCGCAGGCGGACAGCTGTGGGTGGCAAGCTCGCGCGGCGAAGTGCTGCGCGTGAGTGCAGGCGAAGGTTCGGTGCAGAGCTTTGCCGACATCGGCGAGAGCGTCAGCCTGCCGCCGGTCGTCGCCAACAACATGCTCTATATTCTCGACGATTCCGGCACCATCCACGCCTGGAAATAAGCCGCATTAACC
>JAYPMZ010000111.1:0-6901 GCA_038130205.1 Erythrobacteraceae bacterium
GTTAGGTGCACCGGGATGATGACCTTGGGCAGCGTCCCTCGAGCCGCCGCCGCGTCGAGCTTTTCTGCCAGCAGCACGGGGCACATGTTGTAACTGCGCGGGTCAATATCGACGAAATCCACCTCCGCTCCGCAATAAAGCGCGGCGTTGGAACTGGCGACGAAGGTGATCGGGCTGGTCCACACGCGGTCGCCCGGTCCCACGCCGAGCGCCTTGCACGCAATGTGCAACGCGCTTGTGGCGCTGTTGACCGCGACGGCGTGGCTGGCATCTGCAATCGCGGCAACGGCCTCTTCAAACGCAGGAACCACCGGCCCCTGCGTGAGAAAATCGGATTTCAGAACATCGACGACCGCCGCGATATCAGCCTCGCTGATCGACTGGCGCCCATAGGGAATGAAATCCGCCATCTTGCGCTCATCACACGGTGTGCGTGGGATCGACGTGCTGACGGATCAGCTCGCGAATTTGCTCGACATTGAGGAAGTCGGGGTTGGAACCGCTGTTATAGGCAAAGCCGGGTTCCACCGGGGTTCCGCCGCGCTTTTTCATATAGTCTTCTACGAACTGGTCGCCCGTGCTCGGCAGGATCGCGTAATACGGCCCCAGATCGACCGTGTTCAGACTGTCCGAGGTGGTGATCATTTCCTCGTGGATCTTCTCGCCCGGACGGATGCCGACGATTTTAACTTCGCATTCGGGACCGATGGCCTCTGCCACATCGGTGATGCGGTAGCTCGGGATCTTGGGAACGAAAATCTCGCCGCCATGCGCGTTCTCAAGCGCGACGACACCGTCAAAGCCAGCAAGCTCTCAAGCGCCCACAGCACCATGTCCACGCCCTCTTTCAACGAGATGTTGAAGCGCGTCATGGTGGGATCGGTGATCGGGAAGAAACCCTTGTCACGCTGGTTCAGGAAGAACGGGACCACCGAGCCGCGGCTGCCGATGACATTGCCATACCGCACCACCGACAGGCGCAAATCGCGCGCGCCGCGCACATTGTTGGCGGCGGTGAAAATCTTGTCCGAACAAAGCTTGGTTGCGCCGTAGAGATTGATCGGCGCGGCGGCCTTGTCGGTCGAGAGCGCGACCACGTTTGAAACCTTTGTGTCGAAGCAAGCCTCGATCACGTTCTGTGCGCCAAGAACATTGGTCTTGATGCATTCAAACGGGTTGTATTCTGCCGCCGGCACCTGCTTGAGCGCAGCGGCGTGGACGACGACATCGATCCCTTCGAAGGCACGGCGCAAGCGGTCTGCATCGCGCACATCGCCAATGAAATAGCGCAGCTGCGGATAGTCTTGCGTCGAAAACTCCTGGCTCATCTCGTACTGTTTCAATTCGTCGCGCGAATAGATGACGAGACGGCGCACACCGGGGTATTTTTCGAGCACTGTGCCGACGAAGGCGCGTCCGAACGAACCGGTGCCGCCGGTTACCAGAATGCTTTTGTTATCCAGCAAGGGACTTCGCTCCTTTTTGCAGGTTTGCGTATCGGGCAATGACAAGCACTCCGCTGATAATGAACGCTGCGCCGAAAGAAACCGCAGTTGCAACCATAATGCCCCGAATTCCCATGCTTTGTGCCCATTGAATACTCAGCCAGATGTTGAGCCCGATGGTCAGCGCGCTGAAAGCGGACATCATCTCGATCCGTTTGTCGAAATGCAGGAACTTCATATTGTGCATGAAGAAGCCCTGCAGGACGATCGCGATCATGATGTATTGCAGCAGCGGGATGGCGGTGTGGAACGCCTCGCCCAGCAGGATCGGCGCGAACAGCACTGCAAAACCGTAAAAGGCTGCGGCGGCAATGGCTGCCATTACGAAATAGAGCAGCGAGACCGAGGCGACTTCCTGCATGCCTTCTTCGGCAGCCACTTTCAGCTTGCGGAACAGCCACGGCGTCCACGCCATGACGAAGCTGTAATTGACCATCCAGAAGGCCGAGGCGAACAGCGCGGCGACACCATACATCGCGCTCGCTTCGACGCCGAGATAGTGCGCGGCGACCACCTTGTCGGTCGTGCCCACCACCATCACCACCGCGCCTGCGGGCCAATAGAGCACGCCGAAAGAGGCGATGTTTCGGTAAAAGGAGCGTTGCGGAACGCGGAACAGCGTGGGGAGCGTAAAGCCCAGCGTATAGAGCGAATAGGCCGCGGCAATCGCCATGCCGGCCATGCGGCCAAGCACGACACCGCGCCAGTCCCAGCCCGACATCAGGAAGCCGACGATGAAGCCCATGCTCAGCACCGCCTGAATGACCTGTGTCAGCAGGAATTCCTTGCGGCGGTTGTGAAACTGCTGGAGCGCCAGCACCATGTAGAACACTTCATACAGCAGTGCGGCGACGACGATGCTGATCATCCACGCGCCAGGAAACTTGGTCGCGGTCTCCAGAAAATCGCCGAACACCACCGCCACCAGCGAAACGAAGGCGGCGAGGGTTACCATCACGAACAGCGCGGTGTGAGTGAACTGGTCGAGCTGTTTCTGGTCGAGATCGAGGAACCGCATTCGGATTGCGTCCTGCGTCGTCAGGCCGACGACGGGGCGCATAAATGTCGCATAGGTAATGAACAGCACCCACACGCCGTATCCGGTCGGATCGAGCATGCGCGTAAGAATCGGGGCGAGCAGAAGCGGGACAAGCGCCTCGATGCTGTTGGCAAAGGCATAAAAGAGCGATTGCAGCGCCAGAAACCTCTGCGCGTTAAACCTGAAGGCTTTTTTTATCATCGACCAATCTTGTGCCGTTACCCCTGTCGCCCCCTTGCCTCTTGCCGCGCCAATGGCCCTGCCTTCGGTGGGTGCTTGAGAGTTTGTAAACCTAAATTGTTAACGATTGCCTGCGACAACGTTCTTCATTCCTTGCCGGCACATTCGGCAGGGCTGGGATCAACCGGTTGTCTTGGGGTAAATCACAAGTGGCTTTCAATGCGGTAAAACAGGTCGAAACTTTCGACGAATTTACGCAGGAACCCGTAGCGCAGCCCGTCGTCGAGACGCGCCCGACGCGCTACAACCTCGCCGCCGCCTTGATGATTGTGCGCGAGATGGAAACATCTCCCGGACGCGCGGCCGTTTATGAAGAGATCAAGGCAAAGAACGCGGTCTATCACCTTGTTGACCGGCTCTATATTCTCGCAGGCAAGCCGGTCTTCCAGCCGCTGATCCTGTTTCTCTACATGATCAAATGCGTCGTCTCGCTCGGACCGGACAAGGATGAGGGCAGCGAAGCGGTCTCGATTGCGAACTTCCCCAATGAGCATAAGACCATCGACCGCATTGCCTCGCTGGTGCCCGATATGAAGCTCCACCGTATCGCCGCGGCGCGCAAACACCTTGCCAATCCGGCAGGACTGGCCGCTGCGCTGTTAATGCTCAAGGCTGCACCGCGCCTATGGCCTTTCCTGCGCGTGATGGTGCGTCGACACAGTTTCATGCCCTCGGCGCGCATCGCCAGCGCGCTTGCCTTCTACATCCGTTTCTCGCAGCTCTTCGCCAACAATCCTGCTTTGAAGGCTGCAATCGTGGCGAGCAATTACAGCCCCGAGAGCGTCGGAATGGCGGCAGCCGCCCATCGCCACGGCAGGCGGGTCGTTTATTCGAACCATGCACCTGTTCCAGCCAACGGTCAGGTGGTTCCGCCCGTGCTTGCCGACTGCGCGCTGTTCTATGGCGAGGAAACCACTCGCACCTATCAGCGCCGTGCACGCTGCACCGCCGAGGTCGGCTTGATCGGTCAGCCCGGAACGGCGCGCGCGATGGAATTTCGCGAAGAGGTCCGTACCGTCGGAATCTTCCTCACGTCTGGAACCAAAGCCGATGTGTTGCAAAGCCTGATCGCGACCATCCGTGTCGATTTGCCGGAGGCGCGCATCATCGTGCGCCAGCATCCCGTGCTGCTGCTGAAGACCGATTTTTCATCCATCGGCGTCGATGACCCGAACACAGAGCTCACCATCGGCAACCCGCTCGATGACGAGATTGCCGCCTGCGACATGGTGATCTGCGGCAACAGTGGCGTGGCCATGAATGTGCTGAGCGGAGGGCGTCCGGTCGCTTATCTCTCCAGCCTCGACGGTATCAAGTTTGACGCCAACGGCTTTGTCGCCAGCCGTCTCGTGCTGTCGGTGCCATGGTGGACCGATGACATCTACGACCGGCTGAAGGGTTTCTATCAGGCACCTGGCTGGAGCGGCGTGATGCGCAGCTACGACGCATCCTACGAAGCGGATATTGATCGGATGAAGCGCGATGCGGCGGCTGTCCTGCTGCGCCACTTGCGCCCGGACAATGCCGCGCCGGATACGCCTGCTCCGCAGCGACGGGTCGCCTGATAGCGCACCTGCGCCGCAAAGGATTGCGGCAAACTGCTTTCCTTCCACCCTGCCATTGAATACGGGCCAGTGATGACCCGAAACGAACGCAGCGGCCTAGTTTTCGCCGTAACAGGCTTTGCCGTACTTTCTTGCGGCGATGCCGTGGTTAAGAGCATGACAGGCGAATGGCCGGCTTATGCCGTGGCCGCCTTGCGGTTTACAATCGGCGCTTTGGGTTTGTCGGTATTGCTGTGGCGCCAAGAGGGCGTGCAAGCCTTTCGCCCCAAGAACTGGAAACTGCAAATGGCGCGCGGCGCTTGTGCAGCCTTTGCTTCGGCAAGCTTCTTCTCTGCGCTGTATATCATGCCCATGGCTGAAGCGATGGCGATCATGTTCATGGCGCCGATCCTGACGCAGATATTCGCCGGACTCATTCTGAAGGAGACGGTGAAGCCGAAGGTCTATCTTGTTTCGCTGGTCGCGCTGGCAGGCGTGATCCTGGTCTTGCGGCCTAATCTCTCCGAACTGGGCCTCGCTGCGCTGCTTCCGGTTTCATCGGCAATCTTCATGGCATTGCTGATGGTCGCAAACCGCGCCAGCGTGGGGCAGGGCAGTTCAATGTCGGCACAGGTATTCATCGCCGCTTTTTGCGCACCGATCCTGATTGTCGGAGCCTTGGGAGCCAAACTTTCTGGCATCGAGGCGCTCGATTTCGGGTGGCCGGGGTGGGATGTCGCAGCGCGCTGCGCTGTGGTTGCGATATTTGCGAGCACGGCACACTGGCTCGTATACGAGGGCACGACGCGTGCAGGGGCGGCACAAGTTGCACCGGCGTTTTATGTGCAGATGCTGATGGTCATCGTGCTCGGCTGGGTTTTCTTTCAGGAAACCCCCGATTTTATCACCCTGTCTGGCGCGGCGCTCATCATCGCCTCGGGCCTTTATCTGTGGCGGGACGGGGTGCGGGCCGGCAAGCTGGCCGAATTGCAGGCGGAGCGGACATAAGTTGCGCTTATCGCTTCAAGTCTTATTCAACTTTCTGGCGTTAACCACACGGTCCTGAAATCAGGGGAATATCACGAAAAATGTGCGGCATTATCGGCATTGTAAGCTCGAACAGCGTGGCAGACCGTCTGGTCGATGGCCTCAAGCGGATGGAATATCGCGGCTATGACAGCGCCGGGATCTGCACGCTTCACGAAGACCAGATGATCCGCCGCCGTGCTGAGGGCAAGCTGATCAATCTGGTCGGCGTTCTTGCCAATGATCCTGCCCCCGGAAATGTCGGCATAGCGCACACACGCTGGGCCACCCACGGTGCGCCGACGGCAGCCAATGCGCACCCGCATGCGACCGGTGAAGTGGCGCTTGTGCACAACGGAATTATCGAGAATTTCAAGGAATTGCGCGCGGAAATGGCGGCGGCTGGCCGGACTTTCGAGAGCGAGACCGATACCGAAGTGGTCGCGCATATGCTCTCTGTCCAGCTTGAGCGCGGGCTCGACCCGCTCGACGCTGTGCGCGAAGTGCTGCCCCGCCTGCGCGGCGCCTTCGCTCTGGCGATCACCTTCCGCCAGTATCCCGATCTGCTGGTCGGCGCGCGGCTCGGCTCGCCTTTGGTCGTGGGCTATGGCGAGGACGAGATGTTCCTCGGCTCGGACGCGCTTGCGCTTGCCCCGCTAACACAGAAAATCACCTATCTGGAAGAAGGCGATTGGGTGGTGGTCGGTCGCACCAATGCGCAGGTGTTTGACAGTGACGGCAACCCTGTGAACCGGCCGATTCAAGCTTCGGGTGCTTCCGCCGCACAGGTGGAGAAGGGCAATTACCGCCACTTCATGCAGAAGGAAATTTACGAGCAGCCCACGGTCGTGGCGCAGACGCTTTCTTCCTATCTACGCCGTGAAGACGTGTCGGTTGCGCTGCCGCAGTTCGATATCGATCTCTCGACGATCAGCCGCCTGACCATTGTGGCTTGTGGCACCTCCTATTACGCTGGTTTGGTTGCAAAATACTGGTTCGAACAGTTCGCGCGCGTGCCTGTCGATATCGATTTCGCGTCCGAATTCCGTTACCGCGAGCCCGTGCTCGAAGAGGGCGGTCTGGCGCTTTTTATCTCGCAAAGCGGCGAGACTGCCGACACGCTGGCAGCGCTGCGTCATTGCAAGGAAAACGGACAGGTGATCGCCGTCGTGGTCAATGTTCCGACCAGTTCGATGGCGCGCGAGGCCGATCTGTTGCTGCCGACCCATGCCGGGCCCGAAATCGGGGTCGCTTCGACCAAAGCCTTTACCTGCCAGCTCGCCGTGCTTGCCGCCTTGGCTGCCCATATGGCGGTCAAGAAAGGCAAGATGAGCCGCGAGGAGGAGCGCGAAGTCGTAAAGCACCTGCTCGAAGCTCCAGCCGCGCTCAACGCTGCGCTCGCGCATGACGATGACATTGCCGCAATGGCGCCGCTGATCGCGCCTGCTCGCGACGTGCTGTATCTGGGGCGCGGTCAGGACTTTCCGATCGCACTCGAAGGTGCTCTGAAGCTTAAAGAAATCAGCTATATACACGCCGAAGCTTAT
>JAYPMZ010000111.1:6911-9100 GCA_038130205.1 Erythrobacteraceae bacterium
AAACCGTATCCAATATGGAGGAAGTTCGTGCGCGCGGCGGCAAGGTCGTGCTGATTTCTGATGCCAAGGGCATTGCCGAAGCGGGCGAGGGATGCCTTGCCACTATCGAAATGCCGGTTGTCCACCCGCTGATTGCGCCGCTGGTCTATGCAATCCCGGTGCAATTGCTGGCCTATCACGTCGCCGTCGTGAAAGGCACGGACGTCGATCAGCCGCGCAATCTCGCCAAGTCGGTGACTGTAGAGTAAACGTTAACGGCAAGCCGCCGGAACGGGAAAGACTTTTCGTTGCTTCAGGGGTTGGAACTTTACCGCGCCCTAACCTTTCGGGGTTAATGCTCACCGCGTGAGCGAGCCCCAAACCCCTGCCCAAAATCCCGCGACGACGGTGGTTGACCAAGATCTGCCATTCGCGGCGGTCCTCGGCCTGTCCAAGAACAATGAGGCCGATTGGTCGCGTCTGCGCGGATTGCAGCCGGAAGGCTTTGCAAAGCTTACGTTTTACAGGGCTTGGGTGAACGCCGCGCTGGGTGTCTTCGTCGCGCAGATGTATCTGGGCACGGTCGGACCGCTGCTGGTCGGACTTTGGCTTGCCACGCTGGTCGCCGTGCATGTTCGCTCCGCACTCAACGACCGGCAACTGGTCGCAAGAAATCGTGACAAGCCGAACGCAGTGCGATCGCGCGGGCAATTGATGATGACTGTCTGCTCAAGTTTGCTCTGGGGCATCGCGCTCATAGGCTTCACCGCGGCCGGCACGCCCGAACAGGCGGTCGCGGTTCTGGTCGTTGCGATGCTGTTGATGGCGACCAGCGTCTATTTCCTTTCGTCAGCGCCGATCAGCATTCTCGTGCACATCGGCATCCTCAGCGTTTCGGCTGCGGTTCACTATGCCGCCAATGGCGATGTGTACGTGGTGGGCGCGATCTTCCTGTTCGCGATTGCCACTGTGCTCGGCACGGTCGAAGTCGGGCGCAGCTACCTTTCTGCGCGCATCGCCGAGGCTGCGATCGCGGAGAAGGAAGAAGTGGTGTCGCTGCTGCTGCGCGAATTCGAAGAGAACGAGGCGGACTGGCTTTGGGAAATCGATATTCGCCGCCGCTTGCGCTCGGTAAGCCCGCGCTTCGCCTTTGCGCTGAGCGCGGCCGATTCCGAGGTCGAGGGCAAGCCGCTGCTTGAACTCATCGCCGGCAAAAACTGGGACAGCGGAGAATTTCCGCCGAGCCTCCACGAGCTTGCCGAAAAGCTGCGCAACCGCGAGAACTTCTCCAATCTTATCGTCCATGTGACAATCAAGGGCGAAGAGCGCTGGTGGGAGCTCTCCGGCACGCCCATGCGCGACGACCGTGGCCGCTTCGTCGGTTTCCGCGGCGTCGGTTCGGATGTCACCGAACAGCGCGAATCTTCCGAGAAGATCGCCTACCTCGCCCGTTACGATACGCTCACATCCCTGCCCAACCGCCTCATGCTCACCGAGGCGCTGGGTGATGCGCTCGAATATGCTCGACAGTGGCGCACCCGCTGCGCGCTGATGATGGTTGATCTCGACCGCTTCAAGGCGGTCAATGACTCGCTCGGTCATATGACGGGTGACAAGCTGCTGGCGCAGGTGTCCTCGCGCTTGCAGGCGCTGACCGGCGACAACGCGATGGTCGGGCGACTGGGCGGCGACGAGTTTGCCATCGTCGTGCGCGATGCAAGCGATCCCGAGTTCGTGCGCGGGCTCGCGATGAAAGTGATCCAGTCGCTGTCCGAACCCTATCAGGTAGATAACCACACGCTGTATGTCGGCGCCAGCGTCGGTTCGGCGGTTGGTCCGCGTGACGGGCGCACGGTCGAGGAGCTGATGCGCAACGCCGATCTCGCGCTCTACCGTGCGAAGGATGTCGGCGGGGGCGAGCATTGCCGGTTCGAACCGATGCTCCACGCTTCGGCAGAAGAACGCCGCCAGCTTGAGGCATCGTTGCGCAAGGCGCTGGGCCTCGATGAATTCGTGCTGCATTATCAGCCGGTCGTCGATGCGCGCAGCGAGAATGTGGTCAGTTTCGAAGCGCTCGTGCGCTGGAACAGCTCCGATCACGGATTCGTCAGCCCGGGCAAATTCATCCCGCTCGCCGAAGACACCCGCCTGATTGTGCCGATCGGCAAATGGGTGCTGCGTCAGGCCTGTCTGGAAGCGCGCAACTGGCC
>JAYPMZ010000112.1:0-9049 GCA_038130205.1 Erythrobacteraceae bacterium
TTGAGGAACAGGCAATCTTCATTGTCGATCTTCGCCTCGCCTGCGGTCGGGAAAATGACCTGCATCTGGCGGGTGAATTCGCTGACGCGGCTGCCCGAGGGCGAATACATCTGCATGCATGGCGCGCCCAGCGAGGTGGCGTCATAGATCCCGTCCCATGCGGCGGCGGGCTGCGGCGGTTTGAAGCGCAGATCAGCAACTGGCGGCGCGGCATAGGGAATGCCGAGGAAGGCTTCGATGCCTTCATCCTCGAAGCCCTGAACCTCGCCCTTGGCGGTTTCGACCACATCGGTCACTTGCGGCGTAGCCTCGTGGCCATCGGCGAAAGCGGCTGTCGCCGACCCCAGCAGCAAGCCGGCTGCAACCATGCGAATGCGCAATGCAAACATCCCAAATTCTCCCTTTTCCTAGCCACGGTATCCCCGCGGTCGTTGGTGAAGACTATCAGATATTTGCGATTCGTCGATACGGTATGGATGTGTCCGCCGGACGGCACTGCGCATCCAAGACGGCGCAGTGCCAATTGACCGGCTGGATTTTGAAGGGAAGGTTTGGTGGGCCCGGCAGGACTCGAACCCGCGACCTAGCCGTTATGAGCGGCCAGCTCTAACCAACTGAGCTACAGGCCCCAACCAATGTGTAAACCGGCTCGCCGACTAAACGCCTCGCCCGGTTAAGACAAGCGTTCATGACGACCGCTGTTCGCTCGCCGCAATCACGTCCGTCACCGTCGCGGTGCGCACCCCGCGCTGACTGAGATAAGCATAGACCGTGCGCAGCCAGTCATAGAGCGTTTCGACATCACCCTCAGTCTTGGCATAGGGCGTGAAACCGGGGGCGAGCGTGGGGCTGTGGAACGACAGCACCAGCATCGGCAGTCCATCATCGAGCGCAATGTCGATGCCCCGTATCGCTTCCTCTGCGGTCACGCCTTCGGGCGTCAATGCGATCCGTTCGAGCAGTTTGAATTTGGAGAACGCGGCAAAGAAGGTCGGCACGTGCCGCTGGATGCGGTGAATGTGCTTGCCCAGCTGCCGCAGCACGCCCCAATAGACCGTGGTCACGGGCAATTCGAGCAAGGCGCGCTCATCGTCCACCCAATAAGGCGTGAGCGGGTGGTTCGAATAATCAGGGCCCTTTTGCGCGGTGTAATCGAACAGCGAGCGCACCGAAGTGTCGATGCGAATGCCGTTGTCCTTCAGGATCGCGGCGCTGTTGGGGCCGAGGCCATAGCGTCCGGCGCGGTAGATCAGCGGGGCGGTGCCAAACGCCTGCTCGATCTGGTCGCGCAATGCCTTGAATTTGGCAGCTTCGAGCGACTGCGGCAGGCTACCCGCATAGGAATTGGCGACGCTCACCTCTTCTTCGAAGGGCGGGTTCACCCACGGATGCAATTGCACACCGACATCGGCCGCTCCGCGCTTCACGGCATCGCCGATAATTTCGATCGAACGCGGGTCGGTCGCGATCGGCCAATCGACCAGATAGACCGGATGCGCGCCGATGCTTTCGCAGAATTGCTGAAAACGCGGGATCGCCTCGACATGCTTGAGTCCGTGCTCGTCGCGGGTGAAGGGACCGTTCCAGTCGAACTCCTCTTCGGTATCGACTGTGAGCAGCACACGTTGGCCGAAATCGGACGCAAATCGGGCGCGCCGAGCCGCTTTCGGGGGTTCGATCATCGAAACGTCGCCGCTTTGCATCGGCGCATGCGATGTTGCCTGTGCTGTCATTATAGCCCGTTTTGCCCCCAATCCGGTGTTCGTTCGCAGCGGCCTCTACACCAAAGGCGTAAGCGATGCCTTACCGATTGGCACTGTGTAAGGGGGAAAATTAGGCGTCGCGACGCAGTTCGTCGGCTTCGCTGTCCTGCGCGAGCGGGAGGGTGAGCACGATCGTCTCGTCATCGCGCTGCAATGCCCCGCCTGCCGCTTTGGCCTCGGCCCGCGCCAGCCGCAGGGCAAAGCCTGCTCCGAAAAGGCCGGCGTTAATAGCAGAACCGATCGGGCGTGCCTCGGCCGCGAAGATGTCCTCCTCGCTCAACAATTGCGCGGGCAGTACGCAGGTGAGGGCGGACACTCCTCCCTCCACTGAAAGGCTCGCTTCCAGCATCTCGCCCGAAGAGCACCCGCCGCCCAGCGTGGCTAGCAGTCGCCAGAGCAACGCCTCAAGCTCGTCCTGATCGACTGCGACCGCGATAGGACCGTTGCCTTCGCGCGAAAGCTCGATCCCCGCCATGCGCGGCGTCAGCACCTGTTCGAGCTGTTTGACGGTCGCTTGTGCGAGCGCCGCGAGATCGGCTTCGCCCGGCTCGATATCGACCACGCCCGTTTCCAGCTTTGCGAGCCGGTCGAGTTCCTCGAAGCCTGCTAGAATACGCGCCGCATCACCCGCTATTGCCGCGGCGAGCGCGCGGTATTCGTGCGGGGCGGTACCGAACAATTGCTGCTGGATCACCTCGGCATAGCCCTGCACCGCGGTGACAGGCGTGCGCAATTCGTGAAGCAATTGGCGGATGCGGTCTGCCTCGCGCTCTGCGGCGCTGGGGCCGTTTGCGGCGGACAGGGCAGGGCGGCGGAATCGACCGACATAGCCTGCGAAACTGCCACCGTCGGTGAAGCGCGGCTGGGCGTCGATCACCCACTCGCCAGCAATCGCCTCGGCGCCGTGGAGTTCGAGCGACGCGCTGTTCATCGGCTGGCGGCGGCTGAAGGCGCGCGCCAGCGGATTTTCCGAAGCGTTGCCCGCGATGCGTCCGGCCGCGACCAGCCGCGTGCCGATCACCATCGGGGCGACTTCGCTATCCGCCCATTCGATCCGCCCTGCGGCATCGGCGGCAAAACCGAAGCCGCCGACGCGGCGGACGTGGTGAAGCTGGTCTTCGCCCAGCGGCAGGCGAGGCATCGCCGGATCGTCGCTGCTGGCGGAACCGGGCGTGCTTTCGCGGTTGCGTTTGAATTGCGCGATCCGTTCGACCAGCGCGGAGATTTCGCTGCGACCTTCGGCCTGTGGGTTGGGCGCAGGTGCAGGCGCTGGTGCGGGGCCTCTCTGGGGATGGGTTTCAGGTTCGGATTCGTCCGTGTCGTCCTTGTCGGACGTCGTTTCGAGATCGGGTGTCAGAACGAAAGGCGGCGGTGCGTCTTCGTCCGGTGTTGGCATCGGCGCAGGCTGTTCGTGCTGCGGCTCTCTATGGGGCACGCTATCGGGCGCGCCATGCGGCGGTGAGGGCAGGCCACGGTCTTGCACGCCCAGCCGGTCCAGCAGCGTTTCGACATCCACCGGCAGATCGCGGCGCAAGCGCAGGAAGCCGCGCGCCCGCACAGGCAGGCGGGGAATCAGCGCGGTCCAGTCCTCACTCGAAAGCTGCGCGCGCGTGAGAGCCGCATAAGCCACGTCGGGCTCGAATTCGGCGAGGTGCGCGGCCAGCTGCGGGTTGCGAAAGCGCCAGCCGGGCTCTCCGACCATTTCGGCGCGCTTGGCGGCAGGGATCGATTGACCGAGAGCATCCATCCGCAGCCAGGCGGCGGCGAGCAGGCTCGGATCGCGGGACGCGCGTTCGCCGGTTCGGCGCTCGGCACCGAGAATGTCCAGCAACTGCCTGAATTGCGTGCGTTTTCCGACATCGCTATCCGCGCGCTGCCGCAGCACCGTCGCTAGCCGATCGTCGAAAAACATCACCTGCTCCAGCCCGCTGCAACCGCGGTGCGATTTGCACCTTCTGCGCATATGTCCAAAACGGGCGAGGGACACGGCGCCAACTCTAATTTCCAGATCAACTGTGTATCACCGTCCGCGAATTGTCACAGGCCGCCCTTCGTGCGCGTTGCAAAGCGGGACAATTGCTGGCAAACAAAATAAAATTAGTTTTTGTAACGTGAAAGCGTTCGTGTTCTTGCATTCTGTTGTTAGTGCGTAAGCCAATCTGGCGGTTTGACGCAATTCCGCGCCGTTTCGGCGAACATTCAGGGGGAAGCCTAGAGTAATGGCGAATCTGGACGATATCGACAAGCGGCTGCTGAGCGAGTTGCAGGCCGAAGGGCGCGTCACCAATGTCGAGCTGGCGCAGCGCGTCGGACTGACCGCGCCGCCGTGTCTGCGTCGTGTGCGCGGGTTGGAAGAGGACGGCGTCATTCGCGGCTATCACGCCGATCTCGATCCGTCGAAGCTGGGTTTTGCGATCACTGTTTTTGCGATGGTTAGCCTCAAGAGCCAAGCCGAAAGCGCGCTGCGCGAATTCGAAGACCACATGCGCGAACTGCCCGAAGTGCGCGAAGTGCACATGCTCAATGGCGAGATCGACTTCATTCTCAAGATCGTGAGCCAGGACCTTCAAAGCTTTCAGGAATTTCTCACCAGCAAGCTAACGCCCGCGCCCAATGTGGCAAGCGTCAAGACCTCACTGACGATCCGCACATCGAAGCACGCACCGGGCGTGCCGCTCTGAGATTTGCAGCGCCTATTGCAATGGCGCTGACAGTTTCAGCATACGGCTTTGTGGCGGACGCAAAGCCAGATAATTTCGGCTGCACAGCGACGCTTGCAGCCTATACCCATGCCGTGCGTGACGGCGATATCGCGCATGACAAGGAACTGACCCCGCAAGCCTATATGGCTGTCATGTTCCACCTGAACGCATGGGCCATCCCGCAGGATATCCGCGAGCGTGAAGCCTTCGCGCAGATCAATGCCGAGGCAGACCGTATTCGCGGCGAAATCAGCGCCGAAGAGGTCGTCGAGACCGCGCGCTGGTGCATCGACAACAAGCCGGAGTTCTAATGAAACTTGAGGGAAATTGCCTTTGCGGCTCGGTTGGCATCGCGCTCGATGCGCCGCACGCGGAAGTCGATGTCTGCCACTGCCGTATGTGCCAGCGCTGGACCGGCGCGATGTATGCGGGGATCGAGGGTGAGGACTTCTATCTCACCGGCTCGGAACACATCACCGTATATCGTTCGAGCGGCTGGGCCGAACGGGCATTCTGCTCGCGATGCGGTTCGAACCTGTGGTATAAATTCCTGCCCACCGGCAATCGCACTTTCCTCGCCGGATTGTTCGATCTGCCGGATGGACTGCCGATCAAGCAGCAGATTTTCGTCGATGAGAAACCCGACTGGTTCGATCTCGCGCAAAAGAGCCCGCTGAAAACCGGCCCGCAGATCATCGCTGAGGCGCAGGCAGCAGGTTTTACTTTCGAATAAACGGTGGCGTTGTGCGTTTTCATGTAAGTCATGACTTCGCACGGGCGGCTTGCCCTAATGGCACCTCCGAAACGGACCAGAACTACGTGGTTCCACGAGAGCAACTGCGCAAGAATATACGCTAATTTGCGTTTAGATATCTTGAATACCGGGGGCTCGGACAAGCAGTAGCCATTCTTTTTCGCTGCGCTATTCTCGACATTCTCTGGAGCAAGCCGAGAGGTTCTCTATGGAATCAGTGACCGCCTACGAACAAGATATCCGGCAATTATATACTTTACTTAGCAGGTTTGAGATGCAAGACGATTCGAGGCAGGCCGATATTGAACTAACGCCAGAGATGCTCGATGCGGGTGCTAAGGCAATGCGTATGTGGATTAGTGATTGTGGGCAGGATTTTACACTTCTTGACCACCGCGCTGTGCGCGATGCATTTTGGGCAATCTATGAATTGTTGCCGAGCCGCCTGCGCTGAACATATTTATGATTTCGCCTCGCAAGGCTTGAGCCTCTTTTATCCATTTCTCGATAGTCGCTTGATCAACAATCCGCCTGCTTAGAAAATTCGTTCCGATCGCATGATCTTCAGCGTCAGAGATAAAAACAAGCTGGTTCACACGCTCAGCCACACCCCCCATCTGGTGTGCGAGCATGTTACGGTTCCGGGCCAGATTTTTTGCCCGTTTGAATATCTCGACTAGTTCTTCATGGGTAGCGTCTTCGGCAAAAGTGGCGCTCAACTGTAGTATGAGGCGGCGCTTGCCCTCGAAAGAGCGGATCGCGCCAATGACAACCCTCGCTCGAAACTCGTCGGTTCCAAGCAAGGCTGAAACGGCCCATGCCAGTATGAGCTCAAACTCTGCCCATTCTCTTATAAGTTCGCCAGTTTTCGTGTAGAATGTCGCAATTTCCGATTTCATACGTTCTGAACGGTCTGGCATAATGAACCCTAAGCTAAACGAAACCTTCACCGAAGCCGAAACCGAGCGCCGCCGACAAGCCGCGCTCAAGCGGATGCTGACGACGCCTCACAAGCCGCATGAGGCTAGCAAGAAGGGCGGCAAGAAAGCCAAGCGCAAATAGCAGCGCTATCATTGCAACGTATCGTCGAAGGGATTGCGAACATGCCCAAGGATTTCATCGACGATCTGGCTCATCCCACAGTTATAGAGCATGGCGAGAGTGTCGAGCGTGTTCTGCGCTGCGCCCTCAAAAATGATCGCGCTACCCTCAACCGGCGTGTTCCCAAAGATAAACGGAAGCCCGCCCGAGTATATAAGTTCACAGTTTCTAATGTCGCAGTCGAGAAATTCGATGCCATCAAGGCACACGCGCTCATTCGCAAACTTTCGTCCACGCACCATTTTAAGGCCAGATTCCATCTAATTCCTCCCGTTTTGGGGAGCGTATCACGCGCTACCGTTGAGTCCAGCGCCTCCTAGGCTCACCAATCACGCGCACGGTCACCGCATACTTAGGCGGCGACTTTATCAGTCCGCCGATAGGTAAGGCGGCGACCGATACAGCCGCGAATGATTGCAGTAGCGCGCTCGCCATCGCTAAGGTCGCGAGTGTTGTAGCGCAGATCGAACTCGGCACAGTAGCGGCCAATGTGGGCCTCGCTCATGTGGTGGTAGGTGCCGATCACGCCGCGCTTGAAGATCGAGAAGAAGTTTTCAGCGGTGTTGGAGTGCTTGAAACCGCCAGTGGTGACGAATTCCTTAGCCGAGTGATTGACGACGCTGTGACCGTTAAATTCGCGGCCCAAGCGGGTGTAAACGGGGCTTTCGTCGGTCATGAGGTGGGCGGTGCGCTCGACATTGGTCACGAGAACGCCGCGAACGGTCTTGGCGTTGACGTTGGCGACATGGAACGAACGGGCGTGACCGTCACGCTCGACAAGCGCCAGCACGGCCTTCTTGGGGGCGGGTTTACGGGTGGAGCGGTTTTTCGCCTTGCCGCCGACATAGGTTTCGTCTGCCTCGACAACGCTGTCAGGCTTGCCGCCCATGGGACCAGTAGGGTTAGCGCCTTCCATGGCTTCACGGATACGGTGGCAGAGAAACCAAGCGGTCTTATAGGTAACGCCGATCATGCGGCCCATCTGCGCGGCGCTCATGCCCTTCTTGGAAGCGGCCATGAGGTGCGTAGCGAGAAGCCACTTGTGAAGCGGAACGTGCGAGCGCTCCATGACGGTGCCGGTGCGGAGGGTAAACTTGTCGCGGCAAGCGTTGCACTGGAAGTAACCGGCCTGCGTCTTGCCTTTGAGGCGCGTGACATCGACCGCACCGCAATGGGGGCAGAACGGCTCGCCATCCCAGCGGGTTGCCTCGATATGGGCGGCGGCTTTCGCTTCGTCGTGGAAGATCGGGTTGGTGATGTTGATGTCCATACCGATTGTATGCCCGATATGGACTGCGAAGTAAAGTATATAATTGCCAGATATCCCTCAACTGGATCGTGCGTCCTGGGCGCCGGAGCAGATCCCCTTGTGGGTCGCATCCGATCTGACGATATTCTTGGCCTGCGTAGCCATTCCGCTGTCTGTTCTCATCGTCGTTCGAAAGCGGCAGGATAGTTCGAACAGGCGATTGGCCGCGGCAATTGCAGGCTTTGTTGCCCTGTGCGGTCTCGTGCAGGCCATCGGACTCGCTACGCTGTGGGCGCCCCATCAGCCGCTGATCGCGGCGGCCCAATTTGCCGCAGGATTGGCTGCCTTGATTGTCGCGCTGATCTTGGCCCGATCGATCCCCTCACTGATCCATTTTCCGAAAGCGGAAAAGCACGATGAGGTCATCGCACAGCTCGAATTGGCCTTGGCCGATGTCTCGCGCAGTCGCGACGATCTGGAGCGGACGGTCAGACTGCAAAGCGCGGAACTGAAAAATGCGCAAACACAGCTTTCGCGCACAGGTCAGGAAACTGTGCAACGCAGCCGCAACCTGATCCAGCTGGTGTCTTCGCTCACCCGGCCGGGGGTCGAGGCGAAAGAATATTCCGAAGGATTCTTGCGAGACCTGCGCGGCCGCATCAACGCGCTCGCGATTGCAACCTCGACCGTGCTGGATCAGGGGAGCATGTCTTATGCCCAACTCGACCGGGTCATCCGCCGCCAGGTCGAGCCGATCTTTGCAAAACCGGAAGAGCAATTGCGCACATCGGGGCCCTCGCTCAATGTCGGGGTACAGGGTGCGCAACTGGTCAGCTTTATCGCGTGGGAGCTGGCCTCGCGATTTGCCCAGATGAGCCGCGCCAAGCAGGAACGTGGCCGCGTGACGGTAAACTGGGCGGTCGCGCGAGCGCAGGGAGAGCCGGATTCGCTCATGCTAGAATGGCGCGAGACCTTTGAAGCCGGCAACACCAGCCCGCTCGAATATATCGATCTGGGCGACGGAACCTGCACGCCCGAACTGCTATCGGCTTTCAGCGAGCGGCTGTTGACCCAGATTGTCCCGCATCTGCTCGAAGGCAAAGGAAGGGTGGAGATCGCGCCGTCGAATTTCATCTACCGGCTGACCTGCCCGCTGAGCGCGGTCGAAACCACGAGGTTGCTCAAGGCCGAGCCGCCGCAACCGGACGAACCGCCGCGCGAACAGAGGTTGGCAGCCGGAGGGTGAGTGGCGGTTACCCTTCGCGGGTTTCCAGCCACTCCTCGAGCCATTTGATCGTGTAGTCGCCTTCAAGCACGTCTTCCTGCCGCAGCAATTCCTGATGCAGCGGGATGTTGGTCTTGACGCCTTCGACCACCATTTCCTCCAGCGCACGGCGAAGGCGCATGATGCAGCCTTCGCGGTTGCGGCCATAGACGATCAGCTTGGCGATCATGCTGTCGTAATAGGGGGGGATCGAAT
>JAYPMZ010000113.1:0-1042 GCA_038130205.1 Erythrobacteraceae bacterium
GTTCGAGCCGCTCGGCCGTGGTGCGGTGGCTAACGAGACGCGCTATTGGACCGCAGCAGAATCGAATACGCAATTGCCTGCGTTGACCGGCGCGATCCTGTTCAACCGCGCTTTTGCACTTTTTTTGGCAGCGGTAGCGCTGGCTTTTGCGCTCTGGCGCTTCCAATTTGCCGAAGCGGGCATTTCTGCGCGCAAGGCCCGAAAGCTCGCCAGAAAGGCCGAAAAGCTCGCGCGGAGCGAACCGGCGATTGTCGAAACCCTGCCTGCAGCCCAACCCGAAAAAGCCGCAATCGCACGCTTGGTGACGACTACCCGGTTCGAGGTCGCGCAGGTCTTGCGCAGCCCGGCATTCATCGTTCTCATGATCCTCGGCCTCGTCAATTGCACCGCAGCGCTGGTCTTTGGGACCGATCTTTACGGCACTTCGCCGGTTCCGGCCACATTCTCGCTCATTCCGCTGCTCGAGGGCACATTCACGCTGATCCCGATCATCATCGCTATCTATTATGGCGGTGAACTCGTTTGGCGCGACCGTGACCGCAAGCTCCATGAAGTCATCGACAGCACTTCCTTGCCGGGCTGGGCCTACATGGTTCCCAAAACGATTGCGGTTGCGATCGTGCTGTTCAGCGCGCTGGCGATCTCTGTAGTGGCTGCGGTGCTGGTGCAGGCGGCGCGCGGCTATTTTGATTTCGAGTTCGGCAAATATTTCAGCTGGTACATCCTGCCCTACACGGTCGATCTGTTGCATCTCGCCGTGCTGTCGGTGCTGGTTCAAGCACTTAGCCCCAACAAGTACGTCGGCTGGGGCATTATGGTGCTCTACATCGTGGCGACGATCACATTCGCTCTGATCGGGTTCGATCATCCGCTAATTCTCTACGGCGGCGGAATTCCCAACCCCGTGTCCGACATGAACGGCGATGCGGTAGCGGGCGCGCTGAGCTGGTGGTTGCGGCTCTACTGGAGCGGGGTGGCGCTGCTGCTCGCGGTGCTCGCGCATCTGCTGTGGCGGCGCGGGACCGAGACCCGGTTGATGCCG
>JAYPMZ010000113.1:1052-8926 GCA_038130205.1 Erythrobacteraceae bacterium
CGGTTGCAGGAGCGCTGGGCCTTGCCGGTATCCTCGTCTCGGTCGGCACCGGCGCGTTCCTCTACAACCAGATGAATGTCGAAAACGACTACATCAATCAGGATGGACGCGAGGAACTGCTGGCCAATTACGAGAAGCAATACAGCCGGTATTTCGACCTCAAGCAGCCTTCGCTCACCGACGTCACGCTCGATATAGATCTTTATCCTGCCGAGCGGAGGATCGAGGTTGAAGGCCAGTACCAACTGGTCAACGACACGGGCGCGCCGGTCGAATATCTCCACGTGCGCCTGACCGATACCGATACCGAGCTGCTGAGCGTCGATATTCCCGGCGCTAAGCTGGAAAAGGATGACAAGACCTATCAGCACCGCATCTATCGTTTCGACACGCCGCTCGCCCCCGATGCGACCGCAACGCTGGCCTTCACCAGCAGGCGCTGGCACAAGGCATTCAGCACAAACGGCTATGGCACGCGGCTGGTCGAAAACGGGACCTTCCTCAACAACAGCGAGTTTGCGCCGACACTGGGCATGGACCCGGGCGGCCTACTAACCGACCGCGCGACGCGGCGGCGCTACGGGCTTGAGCCCGAACTACGCCCGGCCAAGCTCGAAGACGATAGCGCGCGCGAAAAGAACTATGTCGGCAATATCGACTGGGTGAATTCGGACATTACGATCACCACCAGTGCCGACCAGACGCCGATTGCGCCGGGAACCAAAGTGTCGGACCAGACGACTGGCGACCGGCGGACCGCGCGTTTCCGCTCGACCGCGCCGATCCTCGGCTTCTTCTCGATCCAGTCGGCAGATTACGAGATCGCCACCCGTAAACCGGATGGCATCGAAGTGCAGGTCTATTATGACGCTCAACACCCGTCCAAAATCGAGCGTATGCTTGATGCGATGGAGGCCACGCTCGGCTATTATCGCGCGAATTTCGGGCCTTATCAGTTCGATCATGCGCGCATCATAGAGTTCCCCGGCTATGCACAATTCGCGCAGGCCTTTGCCGGAACGATGCCGTGGTCCGAAAATTTGGGCTTCATCGCCAATCTCGCCGATCCGGGCGAGATCGACTACGTCACCTACATCGCCGCGCATGAATTCGGGCACCAGTATTGGGCGCACCAGCTGATCAGCGCGGACATGCAGGGCGGCACGGTGCTGGTCGAAACCATGGCGCAATATTCCGCGATGATGGTGATGAAGGACCTCTACGGCGAGGACCAGATGCGCCGCTTCCTGAAGTTCGAGCTCGACAATTACCTCACCTCGCGCGGGAGCGAGGCGATCGAGGAGCTGCCGCTCGAACGGGTCGAGAACCAAGGCTACATTCATTACCGCAAGGGTGCAGTGGTGATGTATCTCTTGCAGGACCGGTTGGGCGAGGACCGCATGAATGAGATGCTCGCCGCACTGCTCGACCAGTATCGCTTCAAGAGCCAGCCCTACGCCTCGTCGAAGGATCTGGTCGCCGGTCTTTACTCGCTTGCCCGCACGCAGGAAGAGCGCGACCTCATCCGCGATCTGTTCCAGCGCATTACGCTGTGGGACTTGAAAGCCGATGAAGCGTCTGTGCGCGAGCTTGCCGATGGACGGTTTGAAACGACGATCACGATCTCGGCTGCCAAATATTATGCCGACGGGCTGGGTGTCGAAACCGAGGCGGATCTGGCGGACGATATCGAGATCGGCGTGTTTACCGATCGCCCCGGCGCAGGTGCGTTTGCGGCGGAGAACGTGCTGCTGCTTGAACGGCGGCCCATCCGCAGCGGCGAGCAGACAGTCACCGTCATCACCGACCAGCGGCCTTCCTGGGTGGGGATCGATCCCTACAACAAATATATCGACCGCAATTCGGACGATAACCTTGTCGAGCCGGGTTAGGTTACCGCTGCGCGCTCGCGATATTCGGGGCGGTCCCATTCGCGGTTCACGCAGATTGTGCGGAGCCGCTCGACCGCCTCGGCCACGTCGGCGTGGCTGGTGTAGAGCGGCGTTAGGCCAAAGCGCATGACGTCCGGCGCACGGAAGTCGCCGATAACCTCGCGTGCCTTCAAGGCCTGCATCATCGCGTAGGCTTCCGGGTGCGCGAAGGCGACCTGACTGCCGCGCTGCGCGCTGTCGGGCGGGCAGACGAAGGCAAAGCCGAACTCGCCGCAACGCTCTTCGACCAATTTCACGAACAGTTCCGACAGAGAAACCGACTTTTTCCGGATGACGGCCATATCGGCCTCCAGCATCAGGTCGATCCCTTCCTCCAGCGCGACCATGCCTAGCACCGGCGGCGTGCCGCACTGGAAGCGGTCAATGCCGGGAGCGGGCGCATAGTCGCCTTCGAAGTCGAACGGGCGGGCATGACCGAACCAGCCCGACAGCACGGGCTCGGCGTGGTGATGGCGTTTCGCCGCAAACAGATAGGCGGGCGCACCGGGGCCGCCATTGAGAAACTTGTAGCCGCAACCCACTGCGAAATCGGCGTTGGCGCCGTTGAGATCGACCTCGATTGCGCCCGCCGAATGGCTGAGGTCCCACACCACCAGCGCGCCGGCCTCATGCGCGGCGCGGGTCACTGCGCGCATATCGCGCACGCGGGCGGTCTTGTAGTGAACCTGCGTCAGCAGCAGCACCGCCACGTCCTCATCGAGCGCGCCCAGCACCTCGTCGGGGGCAACTTCGCGCGTTTCCAGCGCTCCACCGGCAAAGCGCGCGAGGCCCTGCATAATGTAATTGTCGGTCGGAAAATTGCTTGTCTCGCTCAGCAGAATCTTGCGGCCCTTCTGCAAGGACAGCGCGGCGGTGAGCGCCTTGAAGATGTTGATCGAGGTGCTCTCACCCGCGATCACCTCGCCCGGCTCAGCCCCGATCAACCCCGCGATCTTGTCGCCGATCCGCTGCGGCGAATTGACCCAGTCGGCACCAAGCCACGATGTGATCAGCCCGTTGCCCCACTCCTGCGTCACCGTCTGCTGCATCCGCGCAAGCGTCTGCCTGGGCAACATGCCGAGCGAGTTGCCGTCGAGGTAGATCAGCCCGTCGCGGATCGCGAAGCGGTCACGGAAATGCGCCAGCGGGTCGGCCGCATCGAGCGCGGCGATCTGGTCTGCGGTGATGGTCATGCAGCAAGTTCTCGCAAGATGGCCCGAACCGGGCTGGCGTCTGCGCCTTCGATGGCGAGCGGGAGGGCAATGAGTTCATAAGAACCCGGCGGCACGTCGTCGAGCACCAGCCCTTCGAGAATGCGCATGTCGCCGCGCAGCACTTCGTGATGGGCGTCCATGGTCTTGGAGGTTTGCGGGTCGAGCGACGGCGTATCGGTCCCGATCAGCACCGCGCCCGCATCACGCAGCCGAGCGACGACTTCAGGCGCGATGGCTTTGAAATTCTCGGCCCAGGCATCATGCGGAAAGCTCCCATAGGTGCGGAACAACACTCTTGTGGCCCCTTTGAGTGCTTCCCAGTCGCAGTCCGACGCTTCCACGCGAGCGCCTGCCCCGCGCACATCGACAACCACGCAAGGGCCAATATAGGCATCGAGCGCAGTGTCAGCGCTGGAAACGCCGTCATTGCTGTAGTGCAGCGGCGCATCGGCATGCGTGCCGGAGTGCAACGGGAGTGAAATCGCGCCGACATTTACGGGGCACCCCGGCCCGATCGAGGCGTTGCGGGTGAGCACCAGATCCGGCTCGCCTGGCCAAAGCGGCGTGCGCGTGCCGAGACGCTGCGAAATGTCCCAGATGCGCGCGCTCATACCGGACAGCCTCCAGAGCTGCCGTCACTGGCATAATTGCCACCTTCCTTGGGCGCGCTCATCCGCGTGCGCATGGACCACAGTTCGGGGAAGAATTGCAGGTCGAGTGCCTTCACGAGATAGTTCACACCCGAAGACCCGCCGGTTCCTGCTTTCTGCCCGATCACCCGCGACACGGTCTTCATGTGTTTGAAGCGCCATTCCTGGAAGTAATATTCGATGGCCGTGACCTTCTCCGCGAGGCTGTAAAGCGGCCAATGATCCTGCGGATGGGTGTATATTGCCAGCCACGCATCCTCGACCGCCTTGCTTGGCTCGTAGCCTTGCGTGAAATCGCGATCCAGCTTGTCTGCCGGAATATCGAAGTCGTGCCGCGCCAGCACGCGTAGCACTTCGTCGTAAAGCGAAGGCGCGGCGAGAGCTTCCTGCAGCTTTGCGCGTTTTGCCGCGTCGTCATTGTGCACCAGCACCAGATCGGCGCGCTTGAGCCCGAGGCGGAATTCGAGTTCGCGGTATTGGTGCGACTGGAATCCCGAAGCCTTGCGCAAGAAGCCGCGGAAGGTGAGGAAATCGTGCGGGCTGAGCGTTGCCAGCACCTCCCATGACTGGATCATGTGGCGCAGCACGGTCGCCATGCGGTCGAGCGTTTTTTCGGCCTGCGCAAGTTCGTCGTCACACAACTGGCTCATCGCCACTTCGGCCTCGTGCAGCATCAGCTTGATCCACAGCTCCATCGTCTGATGCATGATGATGAAAAGCATTTCATCGGGCTTGTCCGAGACGGGGGTCTGGCTGGAGAGTAGTTGATCGGTCTGGAGATGCCGCGAATAGCTGAGGCCGCGATCCCACTGGATCACCTCACCGTCGATCTCTGCCTCGAAGGTTTCGACCCCGTCCTCGATGGTTTTCTTGATGGTCATGCGTCTCTCTCCTCAGGCCGTCGCAGCATCATAGGGCCGGTCGGTCGCAACCGCCTCGCCAATCGGGATCAGCGGCAGATCGCGCACCTTATCATAAACGTCTCTCAGGCTCGTGGTCTCCATCTCTTCCAGCAGCGCCTCGAAACTTTCGATCACGAAATAAGTCGGCTGGAAGGTGTCGAACGGCCATTCTGTGCGCATCAGGCGCGGGAGATCGAAGTGCAGACGGCGCGGGCTATCGCTGGTGAGCGCGTGGACAGTTTCCGCATGGCTCGACATCAGGCCCGCGCCATAGGCGCGCAGTTCGTCGCCCTCGCGGATCAGGCCGAATTCTACCGTGTGAAGATAGAGCCGTCCTAGCCAGTCAGACATTCCCATGCGCTCGGCACGGATACCGGCGCGGCCGTAGGCGACCATGAATTCGCCAAAAGTCGGATCCGCGAACATCGGCAAATGGCCGAAGACATCGTGGAACATGTCGGGTTCGTCATTGTAATCCTGCGCGCCGCCTTTGCGTAGGAAATTGGCGACCGGGAAGCGGCGTTCGGACAGCATCTTGAAGAAAGGTGCATTGGGGATGACGCCGGGCACGGCGACCACTTCCCACCCCGTCACGGCGCGGAACTGTTCGTTGAAGTGCGCAAACTCGGGGATGCCGTTCTCGCCCAGCGCGATCTTGCCCAGCCCGTCCATAAAGGCGCTCGACGCGAGCCCTCCTATGGCGCGGGTCTGGTCGGCGACCATCGTATTCCAGCGCGCATGATCCTCGGCGCTGAACCGCTCCCAATTCTGCGGCATCGTCCAATCCTCCGCCACGCCTTCGGGCGGAGTGTCATAGACGTGAGTGGCGTCCATTTGCGGTCATCTCCCCTGATACAAGAGCGGGTGTGATAGCAGCTAATTCAGCGATCATTCTTTCGTATTTGCCGGCTTTTCCGAATGAGACGAAACGTCGGCGCGAGCTTCCGCTTCGCAAAAAGAACAAGCGTCGCGATTGGGGCTTTATTCGGCGTCTCTCCACGCGAGGAAGGGCGCATAGCCCGGTTGATCGACTTCGATCTTCGCCAGAGTTGTCAGGATCAAATGCTCGATCATTGCGTCGGAAACAGCGGAGCCGGGATCGCGCAATTTCTCGGCAAGACGGCGGTTGCGGTCGGCGAGATCGCCTTGCGCACCGACAAGCGTTTCGAGCCGCGCGTTCTCGGTTGCCGAACTGGCCGGAGAAAGGCTCAATTCGCGCTCCGCAATGCCGAGCGCATTGGCGGCGACCTTCTGGCTGAACCCCGGTGCCAAGCCTTGTGCCAGCGCCTTGCGCACTTCGGCGATAAGGAGTTCGGGTGACGGCTTATCCTGCATGGCGTGCCTCCGTCCAGGCGGGGTGGTCCGGGGCGAGCAGACGCATCAGGTCAAACTCCGTTTCCGAGGCGCGGCGGGCGATGACGCCGCCTTCGACCGTGCGGTTCCCTTCGAGAAAACTGCTCGCCACTCCCGCGCACATTGTGCCCCAATTCATCGAGTGTAACACTTCCCACGCGTGCAACTCTTCGAGACTGATCGCCTCGCCGCCCGCGGCTTCATATCCGGCGAGCAGGTCCTCGCGCGAACCGAAGCCGCCGACGGGCAATTCGGGACGCTGAAACCGCCAGCTTGGCACACAAAGCCAAGCGAGATCATAGGCAGGCGGCCCGATATGGGCGAGCTCCCAGTCGAGCACCGAGCGGATACCCTCGGGGCCGACAATCAGATTGCCGTTGCGAAAGTCGCCGTGGAGCAGGACGCGCTTGTCCTCCTCGGGAAGATTGTCTGCAAGCCAACGCAGCGCGTAGTCGAATACCGGGCGAACCTGCCCGCTGTCGCGGTAACGCTGCTCCAGAGCCGCCAGCGCATCTTGCGAGCCCTGCGACCGCAAGCCGAGCTTCGCGTAGTCCATCGCCGCGTGAAGCTTGGCAAGTATTGCGCCGCACTGCCGCGCCATGCCTTCGCGCGCCGAAGCCAGTTCGGGCAGCTTCAAAATCCGCACGCCGATGGTTTCGCCGGCAATCCGGTCCATCGCATAGCCATCCCCGCCGGGGGAGCCTTCGGGCAGTTCAAAGGGCACATCGGGAACGGGCACGCCGGCGGTTCCGGCAATCCGCACAATGGCTGCTTCGCGCGAGACGCTGTCGAGTCCCTGCGAGGAAAATCTCCCGTCCGGCGGTTGCCTGCGCAGGACCAGCTCGCGGCGGCTGCCGTCGGATGCCTCGAGATCGAACGCCCAGGTCTCTTTGCTGGCCCCGCCTGAAAGGCGCTTGAGCCCCGAAATGGCTGCGGCATCGAACCCGGCTGCGCGCGCTGCATCAAGAATGGCCTGCGCCAAATCGGTTTCAGCTGATGGTTGCGTCACGAACCGCCCCCCCTCTCTCTCCTGACGACAATCCCTACAAGAATGCGGGCGCTCGTAAAGCGGGAGGGGTCTGTCGATCTGCCAGCCTTCAAATCGTCAACCTTGGTTGACGAGTGGGCTCGCGGCAGATCGGTTCTTGCCGAAAGGGGGTGTTCCAGTGCAAGTTTCAAAAAAAGACTGTCCGGCCTCATGCCGGAGCAAAAAATGGGAGAGTGCTTTGGATTTTTCGATCCCGCAGGAGCTTGAGGACTATTACGCAGAGCTGGTCCGTTTCATCGAATCGGAAATCATCCCGCTCGAGCAGCAAGACGATAATATCCGTTTCTTCGATCACCGGCGCGAATGGGCGCGGACGGATTTCGAGAACGAAGGCCTGCCGCGGCACGAATGGGAAGAACTTCTCGCAGAAGCGCGGCGCCGGGCTGACGCGGCGGGCCACTGGCGCTTTTCCGCTCCGAAGAAATACGGCGGCAAGGATGGATCGAACCTCTGGATGGCGGTCATCAGGGATCGCTTCGCCCAGCGCGGACTGGGGCTGCACAACGATTTGCAGAACGAACATTCTATCGTCGGCAATTTCCCTTTCGTCGCCATGTTCGAGCATTTCGGCACGCAAGAGCAACAGGATGAATTCATCCTCGGCGGTTTCGAAGGCTCGCGCAGGGTCGCTTTCGGCCTGACCGAAGCCAATCACGGCTCGGACGCAACCCACATGGAAACCCGCGCCGTTCGCGAAACCCGCGACGGGGTCGAAGGCTGGCTGATCAACGGCGAGAAAATGTGGATTACCGGCATGCATGTCGCCACCCATTGCG
>JAYPMZ010000114.1:0-8770 GCA_038130205.1 Erythrobacteraceae bacterium
GTATCGTAGATGTCTTCGTGGATGATGATCCGCTGCACGCCGATACAGGACTGGCCCGACTGGTAGAACGCGCCGAAGATGATGCGCTCCAATGCGTGATCGAGATCGGCGTCCTTATCGACGATAACCGCCGCATTGCCGCCCAGTTCGAGCACGACCGGCTTCTTGCCCGCCTTCGCCTTCAGGTCCCAACCCACGCCCGGTGAACCGGTGAAGCTAAGCAGCTTCAGCCGTTCATCGGTGGTGAACAGGTCCGCCCCGTCACGGCTTGCCGGCAAGATCGAGAACGCGCCTTCAGGCAGATCGGTCTCGGCCAGTACCTCGCCCATGATGAGCGCGCCCAGCGGCGTTTTGGACGCAGGCTTCATCACGAAGGGACAGCCCACCGCCAGTGCCGGTGCGATCTTGTGCGCGGCAAGATTGAGCGGGAAGTTGAACGGCGAAATGAAGCTCGCCGGACCGATCGGCACGCGCTTCCACATGCCCATATAGCCCTTCGCCCGCGCGCTGATGTCGAGCGGCTGGACCTCGCCGTAATTTCGCACCGATTCTTCGGCGGCGATCTTGAACGTGTCGATCAGCCGGTCGACCTCGCCCTCGGCATCCTTGATCGGCTTGCCTGCCTCCACGCAAAGCGAATAGGCCAGTTCGTCATAGCGCTCGCGGAAACGTTTGACGCAATGTTGCAGCACATCCTGCCGCTCGAAGCTGGCCATCTTCGCCATCGGCTCGGCGGCCCGCACCGCTCCGGCGATCCCTTCCTCGATAATGTCCGGCGTCGCCAGCGCCGTGCGGAAGGCGACCTCGCCGGTGTATTTGTCTGTAACCTCTAGGTCGGTGTTCGGCTGCACCGCCTTGTTGTTGAGGTAGAGCGGATAGGTATCCTTGAGGCTCGGCATTTGCTGTTCTCCTGTACCTATCAATCTCAAAGCTTCTTCGACAGTTCCTTGATATCCTTGTTCAGGATCTGGTCGTTCTCGCTGTAATCGACAGGGCAATCGATCAGGTGGACACCCGGCGTCGAATTGCAATGGGCGAGCAGTTCCTTGAGGTGATCGCTCGACTCGACACGGTGCCCCTGGGCGCCATAGCTTTCGGCATATTTGACGAAATCAGGGTTGCCGTAGGTGAGGCCGAAATCGTCAAAGCCCATGTTCGCCTGTTTCCAGCGGATCATACCGTATGCATCGTCACGCAGGATCAGCACGGTCATGTTGAGGCCGAGACGGACGGCGGTTTCCATCTCCTGGCTGTTCATCATGAAGCCGCCGTCGCCACAGATCGCCATCACCTTGCGCTCGGGATAGAGCATGGCGCTCATCATCGCGCTCGGCAGGCCAGCACCCATGGTGGCGAGCGCATTGTCGAGCAGCACGGTGTTGGGCAGGTAAGCGGTGTAGCCGCGTGCAAACCAGATCTTGTACACCCCGTTGTCGAGGCAGATAATCCCGTCCCGCGGCATCGCGTCGCGCACCTGCTGGACGAGGTGCGGCGGGAAGATCGGGAAGCGCGCATCGTCCGACAGCGTCTTGGTGTGCTCGACCTCGGCTTTGCGATATTCGAGCATATGCGCGAAGTCCCAACTGCGGTTGGGAACGATGTCCTTGCGCATCTGCCAGATCGCATTGGCGATATCGCCAATCACCTCGACCTGCGGGAAGTAAACCGGATCGACCTCGGCGGTTCGGGTCGAAACGTGGATCACGGTGACGCCATTGTCCTTCATGAAGAAGGGCGGCTTCTCGATCACGTCATGGCCGACGTTGATAATGCAGTCCGACGCTTCGACAGCGCGGTGAACGAAGTCACCCGCCGACAGCGCAGCACAGCCGAGGAACTTCTCGTGCCGCTCGTCGATCACGCCCTTGCCCATCTGCGTGGTGAGGAAGGGAATGCCCGTTTCATTGACGAATTGTTCGAGCTGACGTCCGCACAGCTTGCGGTTGGCCCCTGCACCGATGACCAGCACCGGATTCTTCGCGCCTTCAATGGCCTTTACAGCAGCGCGCACGGCCTTTTCTTCGGCAGAGGGACGGCGCGCCACGCTCTTGGGCAGGGGCGTGAAATCGGTTGCCTGTTCCTCGGCGATATCCTCGGGCAGTTCGATCAGCGTCGCGCCCGGCTTTTCCTCTTCAGCGAGGCGATAGGCTTCGCGCACGCGGCTGGGGATGTTGTCGCCCGCCGCGATCTGGATCGAATATTTGGTGACCGGCTCCATCAGCGACACGATATCGACGATCTGGAAGCGGCCCTGCTTCGATTTCTTGATCGGTTTCTGGCCGGTGATCATCAGAACCGGCATCCCGCCCAGCTGTGCATAGGCGGCGCTGGTCACGAAGTTGGTCGCGCCCGGCCCGAGCGTTGCAACGCACACGCCGGTCTTGCCGGTGTGGCGGCCGTAGGTGGCGGCCATGAAGCCTGCACCCTGTTCGTGGCGCGTGAGGATCAGCTTGATCTTGTCCGACTTGCCCAGCGAATCGAGAAAATCGAGGTTCTCCTCGCCCGGCACGCCAAAGATATACTCGCAGCCCTCGGCTTCGAGGCAGTCGATGAAGACGTCCGAGGCTTTCTTGGATTCGGTCATGTTTGCATTCCCCCCATAATGGCGTGCGGACGGTCCCACCTGTCCGCAATAAACCCGCGCTTATCGAGCGAAGGCTGCTCCGTGACCGGAGCTGCACCCCTTATGCCGTCGCTCTACAATGCGCATGTGACCGGCCCGTGATGGCCCAGCCGATGGGTTATGTATTGCAGGATTCCGCCAGAATCCAAGAGGGAGGCCGAAATCAGTAGCCCAGGCGCGGGTCGAAGACCGGAGCGACCGGTTCGCCTGCGAGATATTTCTCGAGGTTTTCCAGAAAGCGCTCGGCGCTGCGGACGAACATCTTGTCCTGCGCGCGGCCCGACAGGTGCATAGTGACATGCGCGTTGTCGAGGCTCCACAATTCGTGGTCCGCAGGCAGCGGCTCGGGCGTCGTCACATCGAGGAACGCTCCGCCGATCTGCTTCGCCTTCAGCGCTTCGATCAGAGCGGGCTGGTCAATCACCGATCCGCGCGCGATGTTCACGATCACCGCGTCATCCTTCATCTTCGCCAGCTCCTCAGCGCCGATCATGCCGTCGGTTTCGGGCGTGGCGGGCACAGCGAGGATGATCCAGTCGAACGAGCCGAGATGCCCGCGCCATTCGGACGGGGTAATCGCACCCTCCCCGCCGCTGCGCCGTACGGTCTTCACCTCCACCCCGAAGGCTTCGAGCCGCGGCTTGATCAGCTTGCCGATCGCGCCATAGCCCAGCAGCATCGCGCGACTACCGGCCAGTTCCCGCTTGCCGGGCGAATCCATCAGCCATTCGTGGCGGTCCTGTGCGCGCACCACCTCGCGGTATCCCTTGGCGATGTTGAGCATGCCCATGACGACATATTCGGCAATGGTGATCGCGTTGATGCCTGCGCCATTGGTGACGGTGATGCCGCGTTCGATCAGCGTATCCATCGGCAGGAAATCGAGCCCTGCGTAGATCGAATTGAGCCACTTGAGATCTTTTGCCGCCATCAGCGAGGCGACCATATCGTCCTTGTTATTCGAATCGAACCAGCCGATTTCCGCGCCTTTGACGGCTTCGATTGCCTCCTCGGCAGTCATGAACCAGCGCACGTCGAGCCCTTCGGGCAGGCGCGATTCGATAAGCGGGCGGATCATCCCGGATATGGCAAGTTTCGTCATAGCTGTTCTCTCTCTTCGCTCTCGATCAAAGCCGAGCGGGTGCGAAAGTCAAGAAAGCTTCCATTCCCAGCCGAGCGGATCGCCGTCCATCACATCGACGCCTTTAGCGACGAGCTCGTCGCGGATAGCATCGGAGGTTGCAAAGTCCTTCTCGGCGCGCGCGGCCTTGCGTCGGGCGAGCGCGTCCTCGATCTCTTCTTCGGTGGTGGTCGCCGCCTTGGGACGGATACGCAGCGCCGCGCGGGTCAGATCGAACAGGCCGAGGCCGAGGACGGAATCGATATGCTCGACCACCGCCCGTTTGATACCCGCATCGACCTTCTTGACCGCCAACGCCTCTTCGAGCGCGGTGAGCGCGATCGGCGTGCCGAGGTCGTCGCTGATCGCAGCGTCGAATTTGTCGAGGATCGCGGCAAACTTGGGATGTTCGGCAACCGGCTGGCTCGGTGCATCGGCGAGCCGCTCGGCTGCCATCACCATGCGTTTGAGGCGCGTAAGCGCCGCTTCAAGCCCGTCCCAGCTGAATTCCAGCTCGCTGCGATAATGCGCCTGCAGGCACATCATGCGATAGGCGAGCGGGTGAAAGCCCTTGTCGATCAGCAGTTGCAGGCGGAGGAATTCGCCCGAAGATTTGCTCATCTTTCCAGAGCGTTCGACGAGGAAGTTGTTGTGCATCCACACCCGCGCACCTGAATTCTGCGCTTCGGACAAACCGCCGCAGCCGCAAAATGCCTGGTTCTGCGCGATCTCGTTGGGGTGGTGGATTTCGCGGTGGTCGATGCCGCCGGTGTGAATGTCGAAGGGGAAGCCCAGCAGCTTCTCGCCCATCACCGAGCATTCGAGATGCCAGCCCGGAGCGCCCTTCCCCCACGGGCTGTCCCACTCCATCTGACGCTTCTCGCCAGCGGGAGTCTTGCGCCAGATCGCGAAGTCTTGCGGATTGCGCTTGCCATCGACCGCGTCGATCCGGCCTTCCCCATCCTCGGTCACGGCACGCGCGAGGCGCCCGTAATCCTCGACGGTGGAAACGTCGAAATAAAGCCCGCTTTCCAACTCGTAGCAGTGCTTATCGGCAATGCTTTTTGCGAACTCCAGCATCTCGTCGATGTAGTCGGTCGCAATCGACCATTTGGCGGGCTGGCGGATATTGAGCGCCTTCACGTCGGCCCAATAGGCCTGCGTATAATGCTGCGCGATGTCCCAGATGCTCTGCGCTTTCTCGGCAGCCATCTTCTCCATCTTGTCCTCGCCCGCGTCGGCATCATCGGTGAGATGGCCCACGTCGGTGATGTTGATGATGTGGGTGAGCTTATAGCCCTTGTAGGACAGCGTGCGCCCCAGCACGTCGGCAAAGACATAGGCGCGCATATTGCCGATGTGCGGGTAGTTGTAGACCGTCGGCCCGCAGGTATAGACGCGCGCCTCGCCAGCGTGGACGGGCACGAAGGGTTCTTGTGTGCGGGTGAGCGAGTTGAAGAGCGTTAGGTCGGTCATTGCGAGGGGCATTGTGCGCGATAGCTATCTCGGTCAAGATTGAAGAATGACGAAACAAGTGATCATATCAGCATTGCTCCTCGGAGCAGGCTTATGGCTTACGTCGTGCGCCCATGCATTGCCCGAGCAAGCAGGCATCACCACGGTCAAAAGCTTTGCTGATGTAGAAGCGAACCTCGGCAAGCCTGTCCGTATCAATGCAATTTACGGCGACATCAACGAGGCGCGCGGGCTCTATTTATCAGACAGAGATTTTCGATGTTTCGATGCGGGCGGGCAATGCTTGCTGTATTCGGACGAGACGCTTGAGCATGGCGAGCGCGTCGAGTTGATAGGGACGATTTCTGACAGTGGCTGCGGGACCGAGCTAATCTGCTTCACCATTTGCCAGCCCTACAAATTCGAGGCCTTGGCTGACTAGCTACTCGAAACCGACGAACTTCACCTGATCGTCCAGCGCCACGCGCTCGCGCTCGAAATTGTTGATCGGCGCGTCTTCGTCGCGATAGCCGATCGCCATGCCGCAGAAGAACATGTAGCGTTCCTTGTCGATCCCGATGTGGTCGCGGATCACGTCGGCCCACAGCGCCATGTACTCCTGAAAACAGCTGTCGAGCCCTTCCTCGCGCAGCAGCAGCGCGACGGTTTGCAGCCACATGCCCGTGTCCGACCATTGCGCCTCTTTCATCAGGCGCGGGAAATAGCAGAACAACACCGCCGGCGCGCCAAAGCTCACCGTGTTGCGCGCCATTGCGGCCATGCGCGCCTCGCCATCGTCGCGCGCGATCCCGAGTGCGCCGAACATGCCGCGCGAAATGCCGTGCAAACGCTCGGTATAGGCGTCCTCCTGCCCCGGCGCGGACCAGTCGTATTCGGCCTGTTGCGGCGGGGTTGCCTGCATCTTCTCCTGCAGCGCCTTCAACGGCTCGCCGGTAAGGATCGTCGCTTCCCAGGGCTGGTAATTGCAGCCCGATGCGGCCCAGCGCGCTGTGTCCATGACACGGCGCAGGGTTTCCAGATCAACGGGCTTGTCGAGGAATTGCCGGACAGAGCGGCGGCTGGTGACAGCTTCGGTTACATTCATGCAGGCGTGCCTATAGAGCGCGCAAGAAGGTTTCAAGTCACCACCTTTTTTCGATGCGGTTTTGCGGGAGCGTTTTGCTCACCTCGCTTTAACCCCGTGCTTGCATGGCGGGGCAGGAAGCGTAACATTCACACGCACACTATGCCGGGGGGCCAATGGTCGACGTCTTCATCTCCTATTCGCGAGCCGACGAGGATTCGGTGCGCCGCCTCGCGCAGAAGATCGAGGCGGAAGGCTATGCCGTGTGGTGGGACGCAGAGCTTCCCCCGCACAAAAGCTATGGCGAGGTGATCGAAGAGAAGGTCAAGATGGCGAAAGCTGCCATCGTGGTCTGGTCGCCCACCGCCGCCGCATCCGAATGGGTGCGTGCCGAGGCCGACATGGCGCGCTCGGAAAAGAAGCTGATCCAGACCGCGCTGGGCGACATCATGCCGCCGCTTCCCTTCAACCAGATCCAGTTCGCCAATATCGGCGACTGGCAGGGCGAGGACGATCACTCCGGCTGGCGCAAGGTCAAGGCGAGCCTTGCCGAGTTGTGCGGTCAGGGCGAATTGGCCGAAGGAGCGACGGCAGCTGTCGCGGCAACACCCGCCGCGCCCGTAGCACCTCCGCCTGCACCTGCCCCTGCTCCCGCTCCCGCTCCGGCCCCCGCGCCGACACATGTGCCCACTCCGGTGCAGCCGCTGGCGGGTCCGCCTCCCGGTTCGCTCGAAGCGCATCGCCCAAAGCCCGGCTCGACACCGAAATGGCCGATCTTTTTGGGTGTCGGTATCGGCGCGCTGGGGCTTATCGGCGGGGCGGCCGTGGTGCTCGATCTGCCCGAAGACGATTACGAAGAGATCGACTACGCGCCCGTCGCGCTCGCGGACCCCGTGCCGACCGAAGCCGCGCCGGAACCCGTCACCACTCCAACCCCCACGCCAGCCCCAACACAGACCGCGGCCCCTCCTCCCGTGCAGCCCGCAGCACCGTCCTATCCGCGTGGGCCGCAGACCTTCTCGGGCTCGCTCAATCAGGGTCAATCGCGCAATTACGCGGTCGGTCTCAACGCCAACACCAGCTATATGATTTCGGCCCAGTGCGATCAGGACTGCACCGATATCGACATGTGGCTTTATGACGAGAACGGGAACTTGATCGACGAAGACACGCTCGACGACGATTATCCGATCCTTGAGGTGTCCCCGATCCGCAGCGCGGAATTCCAGATGCGCATCCAGATGTTCTCGTGCAGCATCGAACCCTGCGGGATCGAAATCACGGTGCAGCCGCAGTAATCGGTCGAAGCGACGCTAACGTCGACGCGCTCCGGACTTCCCACCCTTCTCGTGCTCGAATAGCTCGGCGAGCTGCTCCATGATCGTGCCGCCGAGTTGTTCGACGTCCATGATCGTCACCGCGCGGCGGTAATAGCGCGTCACATCGTGGCCGATGCCGATGGCAACCAGCTGGACGGGCGAGACCTTCTCGATCCAGTCGATCACTCCGCGCAAATGCGCTTCGAGATAGCCCGCCGAGTTAACGCTGAGCGTCGAGTCATCGACCGGCGCGCCGTCGGAGATCACCATCAGGATGCGGCGTTCCTCTGGGCGGTAGATCAGGCGGCTGTGCGCCCATAGCAACGCCTCGCCGTCGATGTTTTCCTTCAACAGCCCCTCGCGCATCATCAGGCCGAGATTGCGGCGCGCGCGGCGCCACGGCTCATCGGCCTGTTTGTAGATGATGTGGCGCAGATCGTTCAGGCGGCCGGGCCCTTGCGGCTTGCCGTCGGCCAGCCATGCCTCGCGCGCCTGTCCGCCCTTCCACGCGCGCGTGGTAAAGCCGAGGATCTCGGTCTTGACACCGCACCGCTCCAGAGTGCGCGCCAGAATGTCCGCGCTGATCGCGGCGATACTGATCGGGCGACCGCGCATCGAGCCGGAATTGTCGATCAGCAGCGTGACGATCGTGTCCTTGAACTCAACATCGCGCTCGACCTTGTAGCTGAGCGCGGTGCCGGGCGAGACGACCACACGGCTGAGGCGCGCAGCATCCAGCACGCCCTCTTCCTGATCGAAGTCCCAGCTGCGGTTCTGCTGCGCCATCAGGCGGCGCTGGAGGCGGTTGGCGAGCCGTGTCACCACGCCCTGAAGTCCCGTCAGCTGGCTATCGAGATAGGCGCGCAGGCGGTCGAGCTCTTCGGCATCGCACAGTTCGGGCGCTTCGACTTCCTCGTCGAACCGCTCGGTGAAAGCCTTGTATTCGAGGCCTTCGGGAATGTCGGCTTGCGGACGGTTAGGGCGTGTGGGCGCGGCGGATTGTTCGCCCTCTTCGCCCTGTTCGCCGTCCTGCATATCCTCGTCGCCGGACATTTCGGCGTCGGATTCGCCGTCGGCATCGCCTTCGGCCATTTCGCCTGCGGCTTCGGAGCTTTGCGGATCGGCCTCGCCTTCGCGCTGTTCGTCGCCGTCCTCTTCCTCCTGCTCGC
>JAYPMZ010000115.1:0-3701 GCA_038130205.1 Erythrobacteraceae bacterium
GTCCATCGCCGGCGGACGCGGAGCGGTGACAGTGGTCAACACTTCGTTGCCCGACGGGGTCTGGGCGGCCAGCGGCGCGGTTACCGTCATGGCTGCTGCTGCAAGAGCCATGAGGCTTCCCTGCGTCTTGGTCATGATCTTCATTGTGTACTCCTTCAAGGCAATCAGGCCGAGGTGCGAAACAGTGGCCGTTTGCCTGGGCCACCCCTGTCCCGATAATCGCACCACCGGCTTCTAAAGCCCCCTATGAAACGGGTTTTGAAACGCGGTTAATCCATCGTTCGCGCTGTACGGGGATGAACAACAGAACGAAATTCCCCATCCGGTTGTTGCCCCCAACCTTTCGCGTGGGTGAACGGTCTCGACAGAGTGAGCCTTTGGACGGTTGGCGAGAGCCGCCGATGCGATGAGTTGTGAAAAGCGCACATGACAAAAGGAGCGCGAATCCATTCCGATCCGCGCTCCCTTGGAACTTTAAAGTCGCTGCGAAGCTCTAGTTCTGCGTCACCGTTACAGTGCCGCCGGTGCCACCTTGAGTGATGCTCGAGTAATCGCCAGCGCCGTTCTGAGTGACAGTCGCGGTGTGGCTGTTGCCGGTCTGGGTGACATAGCTTTCGTTCGTGAGCCCGCCCTGAAGCAGCGTCGCCATGTTCGAATCGCCTGTTTGGGTGATTTCGGAAACTCCCAGATCGCCGCTCTGCGTAACGCTCGCATTGTTGCTGCTATTGGCATCACTTCCGGAGTTGTAGGACAGCTGGCTGATCGTCGAGCTGTTGCCCTCGCCGATCTGCTCGACGAAAACGGTGCTGGCGATCGACCGCTGGAACACACTGGATGTGTTGCTGTCACCGGACTGGATCACGGTCGCGTCATACGGGCCGAAGCCCGAGCTCACACCCGAAATGCCTTGCTCGGTGGTCGCCGTGTTGCCGATACCGCTCTGCGTCAAAGTGCTGACACCATCGCGCAGAAACTGGCGCACCGTGCCGCTATTGCTGTCACCGCTCTGCGTGACCGTGCTGACGTTGCCATCGTCATTGGGGCCGAGACCATCGATGCCCTGCTGCACAACAGCGGTATTGAGATCACCCGACTGGTCGATCACGCTCGACTGGACGCGCGAGAAGAAGCCCTGCAGCACTTCGGCCGAGTTGCCAACGCCGCTTTGCGTCGTTTCAGCGTTGGAATTGATGCTGCGCTGATTGATGAAAGCGGTGTTATCGTCGCCGGTCTGAGTGGTTGTCACCGTGCTTGCCGAGTTGCCGATACTGGCCGCGTCGAGCTGGATGGCTGTCGACGTATTGCCGTCGCCCGACTGGGAAATGACCGCCGCATAGTTGGAGGTCGACTGGGTGACCGAGCTGGTGTTGTCCGCGCCGGTCTGATCCACGTCGGCATTCTGGCCGTTGCCGCTTTGCGTAACCGTGCTGGTGTTGCCAAGATTGATCTGGAACACGTCAACCAGACTGTTCGACGCGCTTTGGGTGACGGTGGAGCCGAGTTCATCGCCATCCTGAAACACGATTGTGTCGTTGTTGCTGCCCGATTGCGTGATGCCCGAGCTGTTGCCGAGGCCGCCCTGCGTCAGTTCGGTCTCGTTGGTGGAGCCGCTCTGGGTGACCGACGAGCTGTTGCCGTCGCCCGCTTGCACGCTTGTCACAAGGTTGTCGGTGCCGGACTGGTCGACGGTGCTGGTATTCGTAAAGGCCGGCGGCGATCCGAGATCAAAACCGTTCTGCGTTACATCGACCAGGCTGTTGGTCGCGCTTTGGGTGACGGTCGAGCTGTTCAGCCCGTCAGGTCCGTCTTGCGTCACCACCGTATCGGCGGCGCCGGTCTGCGTGACCGCCGAGACGTTGTTGTCACTGCTCTGGGTGACGACCACAAACCCGTCTGCCGTCGCCTGATCGACCGTCGACGTGTTTCCGTCCGCGGTTTGCAGGACAGTAACGAAGGAGCGCGGCGGACCGTTTACCGACTGGGTGACGGTCGAATTGTTGGCATTGCCGATCTGCGTCACATTGGCGGTCTTGGCGCGATCAGCGTCAATTCCAAAACCTTGCGTGAGCAGCGAAGTATTCCCTTCGCCAATCTGGACGACCCCGCCGTCCATCGCATCGGTGAGATCGCCAATCGCGCTGAAATCGCTGTACTGGATGATCGTGCTGGTGTTGAGGTCCCCGGTCTGCACGACTTCGGCACTGCTGCCGACCGCGTCCTGAAGGACCGAGGAAAAGCTGTCGCCATCCTGGCTAACGGAAACCGCATTGCCCGCGCCGCCCTGTTGGTTGATCTCGCTCTCGGCACCGTCGCCGGTCTGGAACACCTGAACCGTGTTCGGATCGATCGCATCGGTACCGATCCCGCCGACCGTGACGGTCGAAGTGGCATCGGTGCCATCTTGATCGATTTCGATGTCGTTGAACTGGGAACCAGCCTCGGTCGTTATCGTTGACGTGTTCAACGTGCCGCCGGTCTGGTCGATATCGATCGCATTGTCCGAACCGCCCTGATTCACCGTGCTGGAGTTGCTCTGCGCATGCGCAGGAACAGCAAGAGCCAGCGCCACGAGCGCGACGCCCGACTTGAGTACGGTTTTCATAAGATTTCCCCCAGCGATCAGGTCGCACCTGATCTCTTGCAGCGTTGCACCAATGCGCCCCGACGGGTTCTGCCCCCGCTCTTTCGCGTATGCTAACAGGCCTAACCCACTTAGGGAATATCCCTTATACAAAACAGTCAGCGCAGCGTCCCATTAGGGAACGGCTTGCACGCAGGCCCGAGCAATTGCGCACTTTCCTACGGCGGCTCTCATGTGGCTAGCTATGCGCGATGCCCCGCCGCTTTACCCGTCCGCGTTCGCGCCCGCCATTCTTCACACCCGTCCCCGTGCGCGCGCGTCGCGACGGGTGGAGCGCGCCGATGCAATGCGCCTTTCTCGCCGCGCTCTATGCCACGGGGTCGGTTTCGGGGGCAGCAAAGGCCGTGGGGAAGAGCCGCGAAAGCGCCTATCGGCTGCGAACGCGCGAGGGGGCGGCTAGCTTCGCGGCTGCTTGGGACCGCATTCTCGCAGGCCCGGCGCAGGCAGGTGCCTTGCCGGAACGCAGGCCGCGAGTCGCCGATTGGCGAAAGGTCACACTTCAGGACCTGCGATGGCAGATAGAGACCGGCCTGTGGCGGCCCGTGATCTTCCGCGGACGGTTGCGCGCGGTGCAGCGAAAACCCGACAATTCCGCGCTTTTGCACCTGCTTGCCCGCTTCGACAAACAGCTCGCAGGGATCGAGGGGGAGGCGCCGTGACGCCGCTTCGCCTGATTTTCAAACGGGGTGGTTCAGTGTTCCACCTGACCCAAAACGCCGCCTTCGAACTCGGCCTTGCCGATCACGTAGAAGACATGGGCCGACCCCACGCCCGCCATTCCGCGCTGCTCGCTACGGTCGGTCAGGCGCGCACCGATCTTCTCCATCGCGCGGCGCGAGCGGATGTTGGCCTCGCCCACGGCAAAGCGACATTCGGCAAGGCTTTCGAGCGCATGGGCGACCATCAACCGCTTCATCTCGCGATTCGCTCCGCCGCCCCAATAGCGCCGAGCAAGGAAAGTCCAGCCGATCTCGATCGAGCCGCCGCCCGCGTCTTCGAGTCCCTGATAGCGCGAGGAACCGATGACGGCCCCGCCAGCATCATTGGCAGTCTTGTCGAT
>JAYPMZ010000115.1:3711-8764 GCA_038130205.1 Erythrobacteraceae bacterium
CGCCATTGGCAAGCGCATCTGCGAAGACGGCGCGGAACACCTCCTCCGGCCAGCGGTCATGTGCGGGGTGGACCTCCCAGATCAGCGGATCGGAAGCGACCGCGTAAAGTGCGTCCCAATCGTCAGCGCGCAAGGGGCGAAGCAACAGGCTCGACCCCTCCAGCACGGGCTGGCGGTCAAGCATACTGAATCAGCCAAGCATGGCGCATCAGCCGGTGACGTCGGCCACCGCGCCGATGAACTTGTCGATGTTGTCCATTGTCAGGCCGGCCACGTTGATGCGTCCGGAACCCGCCATATAGATGCCGTGGTCCTCGCGCAGCTTGAGCACCTGATCGCTGTTGACCGGCACAATCGAGAACAGCCCGTTCTGCTTGCCCATCGGAGTCAGGTCCGCGCCGCCTGCAACACCGGCTTCGGCGAGCTTGGCACGCACCTGGCGCATGCGTTCGCGCATCTGGTCAAGCTCGTCGAGCCACTGCTCCGTAAGCTCGGAATCGCGCAAGATCACGCGCACCGCTGCCGCACCGTGATCGGGCGGCATCGACCAGCTTGCGCGGGCCAGCGAATTGGCATTGGAAAACGCCTTGTCGAGCGTCTCGCCGCCGTTCTCGGACAGGATGTAGAACGCGCCCACACGGTCGCGGTACATGCCGAAGTTCTTGTCACAGCTATAGGCGATGAAGGCCTCGGGCACCTTGGCAAGCACGCTGCGCATCCCTGCGGCGTCCTCTTCCATACCCTGCCCCAGCCCCTGATATGCGCTGTCGATGATCGGGAAAGTGCCCGATGCGGCAAGTGCATCGCCGATCGCTTCCCAGTCTTCGGGCGAATAGTCGATACCGGTCGGGTTGTGGCAGCAGGCATGCAGCAGCACGCCTTCGCCCTCGCCCGCACCGTTGATCGCGGCGAGCACGGCGTCGAGATTGGCAGTGCCGTCGGGATTGGCGTGATCGAAGGCCTCCCATGCAAGGCCGACGTCCTTGATGATCTGCGCATGGTTGGGCCAGCTCGGCGTGCCCATGTGGAGCTTGGTCAGCCCCATCTTGGCCGCCATTGCCACTGCGAGGCGCACGCCGCCGGTTCCGCCCGGAGTCTGCATCCCCTGGATACGGCCGCCCATGGTCGCGTCGGCCCCGAAGATATAGGGCATCAGCGCATTGACGAAGCCCATATCGCCTTCCGGCCCGAGGTAGCTCTTGGAATCCTGCGTATCGACCAGCACCTGCTCGGCAGCCTTGATCGCGCCGAATACGGGCGTGGCGCCCTGTCCCGTGCGATAGACACCGACGCCAAGGTCGATCTTGTCGCTGCGCGGATCGTCGGCATAGAGTTTGATGAGCGCAAGCAGCGCATCGGGCGATTGGGGTTCGAGTCGGTCCAGCATGGTGCACGCTCTTACGCATGGGCGCGCAAGCTGCAACTGCCTTTCGGCCTTCGATGGCAACTGCTGCGCTTTATCGCAGTCAGTCAGCCCCTGTGTGCAACCTCAGAAGGGCAACCAGCGCTGCTTCTTCGAGAAACGCATATAGCCCGCATTGACGCCGAGCCGCAGCCCTGCCCCCATACGGATCGGGATGAGCACGACATCACCGCGGCGCATATAGGATGCGTGCAGGCCGCCGACGAAATAGGCCTGCCCCTCGCCTGCCGGATAGCGGCGATAGATGTCTTCGCTGTCATAGAGATTATAGACCAGCACAAAGGTGTTGGCCGCATTCGCGCCCGCATCGAACCCGATCGAGGGGCCGGTCCAATAGACGGGACGTTGGCCTTCGACCTTGTGATACAGCGTACCCGAGCCGTAGCGCGCGCCAAAGATGAATGCGCCGCCGGCTTCGCGACCAACGATGTAGCCATTGGGCTCGCCCTGATCGCGCAGCAGGTCTTCGATCAGACCCGCAAGCCCTTGCGCGCCCTTGCCGAACACGCCTTCGGCAGCGCCGATGAGATCGTCCTGACCATAGGTGGCAGAGCTTGCTTCGGCCCCTGCGGGCACTTCACCGGGAAGCGGCTGGGCGACTTCGGGGCCAGCCGTGTCAGCTGCAGAACCCTCCTCGTAGATCGAAAACTCGTTGTCAAAACCGTCTTCGGCTTGCGCATCCTCGGTCAAGGGCGGTGCGACCTGCGGGTCGGGTTGCGGAGCGGTTTGGGGCGCAAGCGGCGAAGCGGTGCGCAGATCGGGATTGGCGAGATCGGCATCAATGCCTGCACCCGATTCGGCGGAATAGGCATCGTCAGGGTCGAAGCTCTCGACATCCTGCGCGCTTGCCGGAGCCAGCGTCAGCGAGGCGACCGCAAACAGGGTAGCCCCGATACGGGCCCCTTCGCGGACTGCGCGCCCAAACAGGCCCTCGCGCTCGGTCAGATCTCGTTGCATGCGCATTTCCAATACCTCTCACATCGCGCCCACCGCACATCTGCACGGCGAAACAGAGTCTCTCCCGTCCGGCTCGACAATCGCGCGGCGGCGAAGCGAATCGAAAACGGGGTGAAACGAGGGGCTATGCTGGCGCGGATGAATCCTAGCTGGCTGGTCTGCGGACGGCTGCCTAGGCACCAACACTTAAGCGGGCAACGCGGCGGTGGGGCAAGGATTGGCAAATTGTCGCAGATTCGCCCCTTGCCGCCCACAATAAGCCCGACTATAGCGCGCCCCTCGCAGCCAAAATGCGCATTGCGTCAGCGGAGACGTGGGTGAGTGGCTGAAACCAGTTCCCTGCTAAGGAACCATACCCGTACCGGGTATCGAGGGTTCGAATCCCTCCGTCTCCGCCACTTACTCACCATCTTACAACAATTGCCGCGCGGGCAGGTGACGGTTGCGATATGAGTACCTATCTCGACTGCCATGACCAGCCAGACTTCCCGAGACGCGATCGTTGATGGACTGAAAGGAGCACTTCGTTCGCTCGTCCGTCCCGTTGCCGTCGTCACGGCCGAACATGAAGGGGCGCGGTACGCAATGGCGGCGACCGCCTTTTGCGAGGTGAGTATGGCCCCGCCCTCCATGTTGATCTGCATCGACCGTAACAACGCGACCTATGCAGCCGTCGCAGGCGGGGCGCAGATCGGGCTCAACCTGCTGGCCGACAGTCAGGAGGAAATCTCCAACCGTTGCGGCGGCGGAGTACCGCAGGATTCCAAATTCGATGTCGGCGACTGGCTGATCGAAGACGGCATGCCTCCGCGTCTTGCGGACAGTATCGCAGCAATGGTGCTCAATCCCGTGCAGATCGTCGATCAAGGCACCCACGCGGTTGTCATCGGCGAGGTCGTGGACGTTCATTACCGCACCAATCTCGGCCCGCTCGCCTATCACAACGGCGGCTATCTGTTCCCGCTTGCAGAGGCAGCGCTGCAACTCGTCGCGCAGGCGCGCAATCTCGGCAATGCTGGCGGGATGAGCGAAGGTTACATGATGATGGACCTGATGCGCGCCTTCCACTGGTTCGACGAAGGTCTGCAATCCGCGCTCAATGCGCGCGGTTGGCACAGCATTACGCGCGCCCAGTCTATGGTGTTCGCCAATATCTCGCTCGGAATCCGGCGACCGGCCGATCTCGCCCGCAATCTCGGTATCAGCCGGCAAGCGGTCAGCAAGATGCTGCAGGACATGGCGGCGCAAGGTCTCGTGAAGATCGAGAGCGATCCCAAGGACCGCCGCGCGCAGCTCGTCAGTTTCAGCGAGAAATCGAGCCGTTTGCGCGCCGATGCGATCGCGATTCTTGAAACGCTGGAAGCGCGTCTGGCAGAAACGGTCGGCGCTGAAAATATCGAGACTATGCGCAAGACGCTTGAACGGGATTGGGGCGAAGTGCCTGCAATCCCGGTTGATGACGTCTAAGCCAGACCGCCCGAGCCCAGCGCCGTTCCGCCATCGACATCTAGAATGGTGCCCGTGACATAGGCGCCTTCCTCACCAGCCAGATAGCAGGCCGCCGATGCGACTTCGTCGGCCCGTCCGTAGCGCCGCAGCGGCAAGGCAGCGGTGAGAGCCGCGTTGATTTCCGGCGTCGGGGCGAGTCTGCGCATCCCTTCGGTATCGGCAATCGGTCCGGGAGAAATTCCATTCACCCTAACGCCCTGTGGCCCCCATTCGAAGGCGAGGCATTTGATCAGCATGTTGATCCCCGCCTTGGCCGCGCAAACATGCGACTGCCCGCCCATCGGCTTGACCGCTTGCGGGGCGGTGATCGCGATGAAACTCGATCCCGGCTTGCGCATATGCGCGAAGGTGGCGCGGGCGGTGTGGAAGGTGCCGACCAGATCAATGTCGATTACGGTGCGAAACGCGTTGCTCGACATTTCTGCTGCAGGAGCAAGGAAGTTGCCCGCCGCACCGGAAATGACAAGGTCGATCTCGCCGAGTTCGGTCGCCTTGGCGACTGCCGCTTCGACCTGATCATAGTCGCGAACATCTGCGGGGCATCCGCTGGCCCTTCCCCTTGCCGCGACGATTTCGGCGACCGCGCTCTCGACTTTCTCGCTGGAGCGCGAGACCAGAAATGTGTGCGCCCCTTTTTCCGCCAGCATCTTGGCGATGCCTAGGTTAATGCCGCTGGTCCCGCCGAAAACGATGGCGTTCTTGCCGCTGAATTGTCCCACTTTCATTCTCCAACTTTCATGCTAGCCATTGGCTGCGGCTATGCGAATTCGCCTTTTCTCGGGCCGATATATCCGAACAGATAGGCGCCGACCTTGCGCATCTGGATTTCTTCGGCCCCTTCGGTGATGCGATAGCGGCGGTGGTGGCGATAGATGTGCTCAAACGGTTTGTGCCGCGAATAGCCGATGCCCCCGTGCACCTGCATCGCGCGGTCTGCCGCCTGACAGACGAGGCGGTTCGCCCAGTAATTGCACATGGATACCTTGTCGGAGATCGTCTTCTCGATCTCCTCATGAGCCATATTGTCCATTTCACACGCGGTCTTGTAGATCAGCAGGCGCAGCATTTCGTACTGCGTCGCCAGCTCGACGAGCGGGAACTGGATCGCCTGATTGCGCGCCAGCTCTTGCCCGAACGGCTTGCGCTCTCGGGCGTATTTCACGC
>JAYPMZ010000116.1:0-8666 GCA_038130205.1 Erythrobacteraceae bacterium
CGGTCCTTGAGCATGTGCCATGCCGCGCGCAGACCATAGGCGGTCCCGCCTTTGGAACGGCCCGGCTTGGGGAAGGGGCGCCATGCGAATGTATCGAAATGCGCCCAGTCGATCCCGTCGGCGACAAAGCGGTCGAGGAACAGACCTGCGACACTTGCGCCCGCATAGGGGTTGGCATGGGCGTTGGAGAGGTCGGCAATGTCGCTCGCCAGATATTCGCGATAGGCATCCGGCAGCGGCAGACGCCACGGCTCGTCGTCATGCGCCTTGCCCGCCTCGATCAGCGCCTGCGCGGTTTCGTCCTTGCGCGTCATCAGCGCGGGATAATCGGGACCGAGCGCCACGCGCGCCGCGCCGGTGAGGGTGGCGAAATCGATCACCAGTTCGGGGTTTTCTTCGCTCGCACGGGTAAGCGCGTCGCCGAGGATCAGCCGTCCCTCGGCATCGGTGTTATGAATCTCAACGCTGAGGCCCTTGCGCGACTTGAGCACGTCGCCGGGCCGGAAGCTGTTGCCGCTGATCGCGTTCTCGACCGCGGGGACGAACAGGTGCAGGCGCACGGGCAACCCGGCGGCCATGATGAGGTCGGCAAGCGCGATCGCATGCGCCGCGCCGCCCATGTCCTTCTTCATCAGCCGCATGCCACTGCCCGGCTTCACGTCGAGCCCGCCGCTGTCGAAGCACACACCCTTGCCGACCACGGCCAGCACTGGATCGCTTTCCTTGCCCCAGGTGAGGTGCATCAGGCGGGGCGCGTGCTTGCGATCCGCCGCACGGCCCACCGCATGGACCATCGGATAGCCCTGCTCGAGCGCATCGCCCTTGATCACTTCAAGCTTGCCGCCATGCGCCTTGGCGAGTTTTTCGAACTCGGCTTCGAGCGCGGCTGGACCCATGTCTTCGGCAGGCGTGTTGACGAGGTCGCGCACCAGCATTTCCGCCTCGGCTTCGGCGACAAGCGCGGGAGCCCGCCCGACCTGATCGGTCAGCAATACGCGCGGTCCGGTGGCGTTCTCGTCTTCCTTGTAGCGGGTGAAGCGGTACTGCGCAGTCAGACAGCCGAATGCTGCCGGACCGGGCTGTGCGTCAACAACGCGATACGTCCCTTCGGGCAGCTTTTCGGCCAGACCGGCAAGGCACCAGCTCGACAGGTTTTCGACATTGGCGACGCCGCCGACGGCAAAAAAGCTGTCTCCATCGGGAACGATGCCGACCTGATAGCCGCTGCCGTCGAACTTCTGCGCGGCGAGGCTGGCGCGCTGTCCGGCGCTCAGGGTTTTGGCGAAGTCGTCATAGCCGCCCTTGTTGACAAGGTGGATGGCAATGGCGTCTTGGCCTCTATCGGGCTGGATCAGGTCTTTGATGTCAGTCATGCTTTGTCCATAATCACGAGTGCAGGCTTGTCACCTATCAATTGGGGAACGGGGGACTTTCAAACAATGCTGCGTTGGACCTTTATTGGAGGCGCGACCGCCGCGTTGATCGCGTGCTCCTCTCCTGAAGAGATGTCGGCCGGAGTCGAAGAAGGGCGCAGCGACACCGCGCTCCACACGCTCGAACAGCAAACCGGAGCGGGCGCGGAAGCTGTCGCCTTCAGCGATGGCGAAGAGGTTGAAAACGGCGAGCGGACCTTTGATTACAGCTGGCCCGCGCAGGTTTCCGCGATTCCCGCATTGGCCGAAATGCTCACAAACCGCCGCGACGAGGCGCTCAAAGGCCAGAAGGGCGAATGGGCAAGCTCGATAGCCGATTGTCCGCCGGAAGCCTTTTCATGCCGCAACGCCAGCTTCTCGCTCGGCTGGGAAGTGGTCGCCAATCTCGAAAACTACCTCAGCCTGTCCTCCAGCTTCGAAAGCTACAGCGGCGGGGCGCATGGTATCTATGGACGCAGCGCGCTGGTGTGGGACCGCGCGAAAGGCGCAGCGCTCGAGCCGGTCCAGTTGTTTGTTTCGCCCAAGGCGCTGCAAGCCGCCATCGGCGACGAAGCCTGCGCGGCGCTCAACCGCGAGCGCGAAAAGCGTCGCGGCGCGCCGGTCGAACAGGGATCGGACAGCTGGGCCGATTCATGCGTCGCAATCGACGACACAGTGCTGTTTGTCGGGTCGAGCAACGGCAAGGTGTTCGACCGTATCGGGGTCTATTACGGCCCCTATGTCGCAGGCCCCTATGCCGAAGGGGATTTCGAGTTCACCGTGCCGGTGACCGCCGAAGTGATGGACGCAGTGAAGCCCGAATATCGCGGGGCCTTTGCCGCCGCGCAGTAGCATCTCGTAATCCGCTGCCTGCTTCGCTATATGGTCGGGCATGACCGAATACCAACTCGTTGAAAGCGACCAGACCGTCTACCGCGACGGCACGATCAAACTGCACACCGAAGAAGGCTTCGAAGGGATGCGCAAGGCAGGCCGCCTTGCCGCGACCATCCTTGATGAAGTCGCCAATATGGTCGAACCGGGCGTCACCACCGCGAGCATCGACGATGCCGTACGCGGGATGATACTCGATGCAGGCGCGGTTCCCGCGACGCTCGGCTATCGCGGCTATGCGCATTCGTGCTGCATCTCGATCAACCACGTGATCTGCCACGGGATCCCGGGGCCGAAAGTGCTGAAAGAAGGCGACATTCTGAATGTCGACGTCACCCCGCTGCTCGACGGCTGGCACGGCGACACCAGCCGGATGTATTACGCAGGCGAACCCTCGATCAAAGCGAAGCGACTGGTCGACGTGACCTATGAGTGCCTGATGAAAGGCATCGAAGCCGCGCAACCCGGCGCGCGTCTGGGCGATATCGGCGCGGCTATCGAAGAACACGCCAAGCAGTTCCGCTATGGCGTGGTCCGTGAGTTCTGCGGACACGGCCTTGGCCGCCTGTTCCACGATGCGCCCGAATTGGTGCACGCATCGAAATCAGGGACGGGGCCGGAGCTGAATGCGGGGATGTTCTTCACCATCGAACCGATGATCAACCTCGGCAAACCCTGGGCCAAGGTGCTCGGCGACGGCTGGACCGCCGTGACCCGCGACAAGTCGCTCTCGGCACAGTTCGAACACAGCCTCGCGATCACCGAGACGGGCAACGAGATTTTCACCAAGAGCCCGACGGGTCGGGACCAGCCGCCTTATTGATGGCTAATCCGCAGTCCGAATTGACGGCGCGTATGGCAACAGAATTCGGACTTGAGATCATCAGGTTCCGTCACTTTGATTGCCTTGTTCTGAGCGACAGTGAAGTGCTCAAGTTGTTCCAGCCGCGCTCGAAGCGGATACTGGGCTGCGGGCCAAGAGACCGAATTGTTTACGGCGACCTGCTGTTCATGCTGAAGCGCGATCTGCAAAGGTTGAAGCCGCCGTCACAGAAGTACGAATACGTGCACGACAAGATGATCGGCTTTCCTACCGCGAACTTTCCGGGCCTTATCGAACACTCGTTGATATCCGACGAGCTCCTTGAATTCCAGTTGTTGGTGCGTCTCCGCGCGCTGGTAAATGCTTTGCCAGACGATCAAGCGGGCTGGGTCGCGCTAATCGGCGAAAACGTCTTCGAGGAAAGGTCGAATAGTAACGTCGTCAAAGTGATCACTTTTTTGAGAGAGTCCGTGACCGCCTAGTCGCGCTCGCGCTCAAACCTCCCGCGCCGCCCGGATCGCCGCCCTAGCAACAAACGGTGTTATCGCCACCAGCAGCAGGCTGATCGTGGCGACGAAGCCGATGCTCGCCGCATCCTGCCGCGCGAGCGCGCCTGCGTCGAATATCATGATCGGCAGCCCACAAGGGGCTGCGCAAATCAGTGTCTGGAAACCCTGTGTTTACCGATCGGGTAAACCAGCGTGATACCTGCAAATGCGATATCCCGCCCGTCGAAACGGGGCAGGGAAGCCGTCAAATGTCAAAGACCACTACCGGGATTTTGTTTGCAGCCATCGGGCTGATCATCATCGCCACTTATCTCGATCTGCCTTATTTCGGGGGCGGGGCAGGCGTGTTGCTGGTGGCGGCGCTCAGCTATGCCTTTGTGGTTGCCAAGCGCGAACTGGCGCTGGTCACCTATGTGCTCAAGGAAGAGCAGATCGTCGAAGATACCCGGCGTTCCGAGCGAGCGCCTGCGCGCGTGCCGCAGGGTATGGCTTAAACCTCTCTCGCCGCCCGGATTGCCGCACCGGCGGCGAAGGGGGCTATCGCCACCAACAGCAGGCTGATCGCGGCGACGAAGCCGATGCTGGCGCTGTCCTGCCGTGCGAGCGCGCCTGCGCCAAAGATCAGGATGGGCAGCGCAAGCGGCATCAGCATCAGCCCCGAAAGCGCCGCGCCTGCGCGCAAGCTCGCGGTGAGCGCTGCAATCATAAGGCCGATAGCCGCAAGCCCCGGCGTCCCAGCGAGCAGCCCCAGCAGCAGCAGATGCAGTGTCGGCCCGTCGAGCGCGAGCAGTGCGGCGGCGGGGAATGTCGCAAGCATCAGCGGCGGGCCAAAACTGAGCCAATGCGCGAGCAGCCGCACCGCCATCATCACCTCCTCTGTCACGCCGCGCAGCCGAAGCTGGTCGAAGGTGCCAAGCTCGATATCTTGGGAAACAAGCTTCTCGAGCGGCAAGATAGCGGCGAGCAGCGCGGCAATCCATACGACCCCTCCGCCCGTGCGTGACAGCGTGTTGGCATCGGGTCCGACCGCAAAGGGATACAGCATCGCCACCGCGACGAAGAACACGACGGGCAGCGCCGCGCCGCCCCCTGCAAAGGGGAAGAACTTCGACAGATCGCGGCGCAGGAGGGCGGCGATCATGCGGGTTCGACCTTGGGTGCGAAATCTTCGAGCGCGAGACTGCGCAGACCTTCGATGGCTAGCGCCTGATGCGAAGCGATCAGCGCAATCCCGCCACCGCTCACATGCGTTTGTATCAGCGCGGTGACTTGCCCGATCGCAGCCACATCCAGCCCGCTCAAAGGCTCGTCGAGCAGCCAGACCGGAACGCCGCGATTAAGCAGCGCGGCGAGCCCTGCGCGTTTCCTCTGGCCGGTCGAGAGATAGCGCACCGGCACTTCGAGCAAAGGCTCCAGCCCCAGCACGGCGAGCGCACCAGACGGGTCGCTGCACCCGTCCACCCGCTGCCAAAATGCCAGCGCCTTGCCGAGTGGCAGGTCGGGATCGAGCGCGGGGCGTTCGTCGAGCAGGCCGATCTCGGCTGTGCGCGCAACCTCGCCTGCAAATGGTGTCGTCAGCCCGGCAAGTGCGCGGATCAGCGTCGTCTTACCCGTACCGTTGGCGCCCGTGAGATGCAGCGCCTCGCCCGCGTTCAGCGCAAACGAAAGCTTGCGGAACAGCAGCCTATCGCCGCGGCGGCAGGCAAGATTGGTAGCGGAGAGTTGCGCTTGCATGGGGGGAAGCGTTAGGCAAAAGCGGAGCTTCTCACAATATCGCGCGAAAGGATCGTCCCCGATGACCACTGTCCCCGAACTCACCGACCAGGAGCGCACCCAGCTGCTTTCCGACCATCCGGAATGGGAAGAAGCGCGCGAGGGCAAGGCGATCACGCGCACCTTCCAGTTCGGCGATTTCAGCGAGGCATGGGGTTTCATGAGCCGCGTCGCGCTGCTTGCTGACAGCCACGACCACCACCCCGAATGGTTCAATGTCTATGCCAAGGTCGAAATCACGCTGACCACGCATGATGCAGGCGCCGAAGGCGGGCTTTCGCTGCGCGATGTCAAACTGGCTCGGGCGATCGACCGGCTGGTTTAAATGCGCGTCTAGCGAAGTCTTCGAAGGAAGGAAGCGCCGTGTCTGTGATCTTGCAAAGGGTGACCGTCGCCGCTTTCGCGCTTGCGGCCATCTCCTGCTCGCAGCCCGCCGAGAGCCGCGACGAACCGGTGACCTCAGCCGACGCGGCAGCCGCAGCCGGAACGGCAGCGCACGAGACGAGCGAAGATGTCAATCAGGCGGAAGTTACGCAGTCCGGCGTGATCTGGACGGGCACGCTTGGCACCATGCCGATCACCGCCTGCTTTGACGATCAATTTACTGCCGACGGGATCTATTATTACAACAAGCATCTGGTCCCGTTGCGGCTGGTCGATATCGACGAACGCGAACCGCTGGTGCTGACCGAGGTCGAAGGATTCAGCGAACGCAACGGTTCGAGCTGGACCATCGACAGCCGCAGCGATGACCGGATCTTTGCGACATGGCGCAAGGGTGATCGCACCCTGCCGATAAGGCTTTCCGCCGTTCCTGTGACCTTCGGGGAATTCGGGAGCGCTTGCGGAAGTGCAAAGTTTGTCGAACCCTTGATCGCGGGAGGATCAACCAGCGAAGTGCGCGCGAACTTCGAAGGGCTCGCCTACACCAAGCGCGAATATAACGGCCCTGAAAGGCTGGGCGACCGCGACTACTACGTCGCCAGTTTCGCGCTCGATCCGCAGCAGCCGGGCGATGCCGCGATCAACCGCGCGCTTGCAAAACTATTGCCGGATGGCGGCGTCGATCACGCAATGGGCCAATGCGTCGGCATGAGCATGGCCGGCGGGCAGTTGGGCTATCTGACCGAGACGTTCGAGCCTTCCCATCTGTCGGAAGGCTGGCTCGGGGTTGAACGGGCAGGCAGCACCTATTGCGGCGGCGCGCATCCGAGCCATTACATGTCCTATGCGATCTACAATCGCACCACAGGCGAAGAGGTCGATCCCTCGATCTGGTTCAAGCCCGAAGCGCTCGAATTCTACGAATTCCTCACCCGCGCCGATTGGGATATCAAGCGTCCCGTCGCAGGGCTTTCCGCGCCTTTGCTCGACACCGTTCTGGCGCATTGGCCGCAGGATGAGGGCCGCGAGAATTGCGCTGACGCAGCACGCTCGGGAACAGGCTGGCAAATTGGGCTGTCCAGCGACGGCGTGCTCTTCCTGCGTGAATTTCCGCATGTGATTTTCGCCTGCACCGAAAGCGTTGTGGTGCCTTGGGGCGAGCTTGAACCCTTCCTTTCAGACGAGGGCAGGGCGGTTGCGGCGAGCCTTTAGCGGCCCAGATTGCCCTCGCGCGGGAGCGGGCCGAGTTCGTAGTGCAGGCAGCGGTAGTAAAGCGCTTCACGACCCAGCATCGCTGCGCCGGGTGTAATCGGCAGGCTGTTTTCGGCGGTGCATTCGGTGTCGAGCCGTGCCTGTTCCTCCGCCGTACGCTCGCCCGGTTCGGGACCGCCGATCAGCGGGTAGGGCTTGTACTCTCGCTGCGGAGTTGGATAGAGCGCACGGAAGGCGTCCAGAGCCATCGGGTGCAGCAATGTGCCGTGCGTCTCGCTTTCGCCCGCATCGACGAAGGTCCATTGCAGGCCTGCCGGAGCATGGTCGCGCAAGGCGGCAATGAAATGCTCGGTGCCTTCCCTATGCCAGTCGCCCTCGCTAGCGCTGGTCAGATAGAGGCGGCGTTCGCCCTCGGGGTGACCAGCGAAATAGGATGCCGCCTCGCGCCCGTATTTCATCTCTTCCCACCACATGCTCGGGCTGATCGCGATGTAGTCATCGAACAGTGTAGGCTCTTCGAGCAGCGTTTCGAGCACGAACAACGCGGCCAGCGATTCCCCGATCACCGCCGCGTGCCCGTCGGTGCGGAAATCCTCCGCGATCAGCGGCTTCAACTCGTCGCGCAGGAAATTGCGATAGTCCGCGCTGCCGCCCGGTGTCGCTCCGAGCACCTCTTCATAGGGTGCGGGATCGGCTACGGGCGGGGCGAAATAGTGCCGCCGGTTCACGCTCTGAATGCCGACCAAAATGAAGGGTTCGAAGCTGTAATTCATCTCGCGGCTCTGCGCGATGCCCGCGATATGGATGAAGTCCTGCTGCGGCCCGCCATCAAGCAGATAGACCACCGGAAAGCGCCGCTCGGGTTCTTCCTCGTAACCGGCGGGCAGCCGCACGGTGATCACCCGCTCGCCGCCGAGCGCTTCGGAGGTGATCGTATAGCTTTGTGCCACAGCAAGCGGCGTCGCTTCACCCAGCTGCGCCTGTGCCGGAACCGCTAAGGCGGTGAGCAATGCGACGCACAGCGCGAGGTGCCGGATCACTTGCCGAGGATACCCGCCGAGGCGCGCTGTTGCTTGCGGACCGATCCGGGCATCCAACGTTTGGCAAAGTTGAGCCTCTTCGCGGTCTTGCCGACCAGATAGTGCAGGCCATCGCCGTGCACCGCGTCCCATACGGCCTGCGCAACTTCTTCAACCGGCGTAATCTCCAGCCCTGCATTGAGAACGCGGGTGCGGATATTCTCGTTCGACCCGCGGTGGCCAGTGCCTTCGAGGAGCGGGGTTTCGATGAAGCTAGGGCAGATCGAGGAAACCTTAATTCCGTCCGGCGCCCATTCGGCATCGAGGCTCTCGGCAATGCCGCGCACGCCGAACTTGGTTGCCGAATACACGCTCATGCCGCTGCCACCGGTAAGCCCTGCGGCGCTGGCAATGTTGACGAGCGCCGATCCGGGGGCGGATTTCTTGAGGTGGGGGTAGGCGGCTTGCGCGCCGTAAAGCACGCCGCGCAGATTGATGTCGAGGCAGCGGTCGATTTCTTCGACCGACAATTCCGCGATGGGACCGCCGGTGCCGATCCCGGCGTTGTTGACCACCACGTCGATCCGGCTGCCAGCAGCGGTGGCAGCGCTTTCGAGTGCAGTGTCCCACGCTGCGCGGT
>JAYPMZ010000117.1:0-2797 GCA_038130205.1 Erythrobacteraceae bacterium
GTTCAATAGCACCTGTTCGATCCTCCGCTCGCTTATTGGACCCGCGAGCAGTGTGCGCGTTGCAGGATCGGTGTGCGCTTCGTCCAGTTCGAGCCGTTTCGCGTTGGCAGGATCGAAGGTTGCGGCCAGACCTGCATTGACGATGGCAGCGAAGTCACTGCCCTCCAAAATGCGGATCGAACGCCCTCGCAAGGACCGCCCAGCAGCAGCAGCATTGGGCATGTCTCGCAAGAAGCGTTCGGCAAAGCGGCCAGTCTCATCTCTGTAGCAGACCGCTTGGTCGAGCTAGAGGAACTGGCTCATCCGCGCATAAAACATGCCGCGCGCTTCAGGATCGGGATCGATCCGGTCGACGCGAGCCACGGCGATATACGCCATGCGGCCACCTTCCGCGCGTGTCTCACGGTAGATGATCCAGTCACCAACGCGTTGCTGGGCCTGGTGGAGGTAATTCTGCGGGAAATGATATCGCACTGCGAGCTCGTCATTGTAACGCGAAGTGCCGCTGACTTCGAATACCCCCTTCATCAGCGCCACCTCCCGCTCGAAAAACGTTGAATACCGGCGCTCGTTAGAGACGCAATTCCAAACAAAGCAAATTTGTTGAGCCGAACCTTTGAAGAGGACACGACGTAGCCATCCAAGAAGCTGAAATTGTTATGTCTGTCGGTGCCGTAATGGCTTTCGGCCCCCAGCTGCTGTATCAGGATCTTGCGCGATCTAAGGCCGAGTAAGCGACGGCGTCGGATACAGCCGAATAGCGATATGTCTTGTAAACGTATGCCTCTCCTTCTCTTTCGACATAGAAGTATCGCAGCACAGCTTCTTCATCAGAAGCCCGCCATCGCTCGAGCGCTTCAAGGGCTTGCTTGCTACGCGGTGCACCAGAAATCGCCCTTCTTGCATATCGAGCGATCACCCAAGCCTCTAGCCGATCACAGTCGGCGTAATAGCGAAATCCGATTTGACGCAGCGATCCGAGTATCGAGTCGAGTCTCGGCTCCTTTGGTATCCGCTCGGATTCACGTCTGGCGAAGTCAAACATGTCATCGACACGAGCGTGAATATCCGCAAAATCCAGAGACATTTCATCTAAGAAACTGCGAAAGAGCCCAGCTCGCTCTCGCCTAATATGCATCCTTCGAACCCGAGCGTTCGCAACCTGCACCTCACTCAGCAGATCCGCGACCACCTCGGCAATTTCTGTATCGACCGAATGCTCGACAATTGATGTCAGTCCCTCAATCGCGCCGATTGGAGGAGTAGGAAACTCAGGAACGTCATACTGGTCGGCAACATGATTGCCTTCCATATTGCCGTAGCATTCTCGAATAATCTGAGCGCATGCATACGCGTAATCGCTCAGCGCACTTAGAGCCAGAGGCAGAGGCAGATTAGAGCGAGCCGCTGAATGCTTTCGAGCGATCTCGCTGATGGCCAAGTCTCGTGCTTGCGCCATTTGCCTTTGCACTGCGAACCAGCCAACAGCGGCTGCAAAGATCGCAAAGTTCCCGCCGATCAATGTCTGCCAATTTGAAATGGTCTCGATCATCAATGGAGGTGGGCCTCGGCTCTGGCAAATTTGGTTGTTAGCGCGCGTATTGCTCAATTACCCCCATGATTTCACCAGGCTGAAACACGACATCCAACTCCCACCGACCAAATGTCCCCACCTGATTGATGGCCGTCACCCATTCCGCCAATGCGTCACGCTTCGCTTGGTTTTGTGGCGAGTCCTCCCCTTTGATCTCCAGGATCAGGGTTAGCCCCGAATCATAGCGGATTAGAAAATCCGGCACGAAACGACGCCGCGAGCCGTTCCAAAGGTACTGGATATGGAAACCCAAATGGTCGTTCTTGGCATATGCGACTACGGCATCATTCTTCTCACAAAGATTGCCTGTTAGCCCTTCCCAGGAAGAATCGCCCACCACGTGGCTGATATGGGATTTAATGGTCGGCTGGCACGGCTTGCTCGTAAACCACGTTCGCATCCGACCAGTCGATCCGATTGGGTTTTCATCGTCATATATAGGCTCAAGCGCCTCGGTACTGTCCTGACGAATGTGGCGTACCAACTCTTGAACAATCCGATCGATATTCAGCCCCAACAGGATGCGATGCTTGAGCGGGTCTTGATGAAACAGCGAAGGCACCACGATCAGGTCCGACGCGAGGTATTGCTCGACGAGCCTGACGACCTGGCTGGCCAAATACTCGTCTGTCCCGCGGAACCCGTCCTTCATCTCCGCAACTGCCTTGCGCGTTGCCTGGAACACCAGCCGTTGGAGCCGAAATTCATCCGGCAGGGCCTCAAGGTCGATGGAGCTGATCTTAGAAAGGTCAGCGGCTCCCCCCAACGCCGGGGCTAGATCAGCTGAAATAGGCGTTGCCGCTGGATCTAGCTCGATAGGATCTACTTCTTGCCAATCGACGGTTAGCTTCGACCGCGTCACAGTGTCGATGCGCACCACGTTCGGCCAAAGGATTTCAAGGTTTCTGCGCTCGGGGACTACTTCGATCTGCGTCGACGGCTTCGGGGGTGGAGGAGCCTCACCTTCGTCTCCACTCTCGGAAATCGTCAGCGGAACGCCGAATACGTTCACGTACTCTGGAACGAATAGGCCATTCTCGTCGGTATCGTACGACACACGGCGTAGCCCTCGGCCAACAACCTGTTCGCACAAAAGCTGAGAAGTAAACGCCCGGAGGCCCATGATGTGGGTCACGTTCTTCGCGTCCCACCCCTCTGAGAGCATTGCGACAGAAACGACGTTTTGAAGCCGATGTCCTGCAC
>JAYPMZ010000117.1:2807-8408 GCA_038130205.1 Erythrobacteraceae bacterium
GTCATGCACCACCGCGTTTGCCGACATTGTCGACAATTTCGCGTAATAGTTCTTCCTTCTTCAGCCCCTTTAGATCCTCCTTGCGGGTCGCGGGCAGATCCGTCGCATCGATGATTTCATGGAGCTTTTGTTCGTAGCCCTTATCAGACGCTGAAGCTTCTCCGATCTCCGCTTTCTCGAGGACTTTCGAGTCTACACGAAGTGTCTTCTGAGGAGCCTTCAGCTCCGGCCAATATGCATCACCGCTATTGAAATAATGTTCGATGCGAGCAGCGGTCTCCGTCCTGTTGCAAACGGTGAGCATTACTGGCGGCGAGTGGTGCCCCTCCCATTGCTTAGCTGTTTCACGCCAGTCGGCACCAAGCAGGGTGTATGCGTCCTTCACCAGCTTCGGCAGAGCCTCATGCGGTTCGGCTTTGGCGCGATTGAGGTCCTCGCTGACAGAAGGATCTCGATAGATGTGATAAAGCTTCGACTTCAGTGTTTCTGCAACAGGCAAGGCATCATCTCGCACAACGATGCGAGGCGTCTTTACGAGACCCGCCTCAATTGCATCGTTCAGGCCAAAATCGGAAATGATCCAGTCGAACAACGCCGTGTCGGTCGTCTTCTTGCCTGTAGGCGCAAATGGCGTGGCCGATAGATCGTAACACCGTTGAATGCGCCGAGTCTTGTGAATGCGATCAAGACCGGAAATCCAGCGTGTCGCTTCGTCCAGATCGATACCGTGCTCAGCAGCGTCCTTCTTGCTGATCTTTGCTTCGGCAGGCTTGCGATAGGCATGGTGCGCCTCATCATTCAGAACGACAACGTCCTTGTAGTTTGCCAGCTTCCCAAGAACGCGCCGCGTGAATGCCTCGTCCGACTCTTGGCCCTTCTTTACTACCGAACGTACCTGCTCCTTCAGCGGCATCAGCGTGTGCCAGTTCTCCACCAGGATTTCGGCCTGATTAAGTTTCTGACGCATGGAGTCCGACGGGCAGAGGTTGAACTCGTCGTAGTAGCTCCCTTCGCTCGGATAGAGGACCTGCAGCCTTTCCTTCACTGTCAGTCCCGGAGCCACGATGAAGATTGCCCGGCTAAAGTCCTTGTTGCGCTTCGGATAGGTCAGAGCGTTCAAGACCTGCCAGGTAATGATCATTGCCATCACCGTGGTCTTGCCAGCGCCGGTCGCCATCTTGTTGCAAAGTCGGTCCCACTCTCCGCCGTCACCGGGGATGTGGATGCCCTGCTTGTAGGCTTCCGCACCCTCGATCCACCAGATCAGCGTCTCAATCGCTTCGAGCTGGCAGAAATAGAATTGATATTGCCGCGCGGTCGGATCGTTCCAGTGCTCCAGCAACTTGCGGGTAACGATAGTGACTCCAGGGTAATTGTCAGCTCGCCATGCATCGACACGCTCGCGGATCACATTGACCAGATCCAGCGTCACCGTTCGCTTGGTATTGTTGCGTGCGTCGAAGACCTCATAGCTCGCCGGTCGACGCTCTTCGACAATTTCCAGCTGCCCGGCAACGCGCTCGCGATGGTGGCTAGCCGGCTTCTCGAACGGTGAATTTATGATGAGGGACATCGACTATCCCTCCAGCGGGATAATCTTGAAGGACTCGATCCCACGATCGTCGACAATCTTTACCGCCGCTTTGGCGTACTCCCCCGCCTTGAAGGGTAGAGAAACGGTGCCGTGGAACTGTTCCAGCAGTTCTTCATCCAACTCGGCGCGGATCGTCTTCTTGAGGCGGTTCCAGCCGTCCTTCGTGCCTGCCATGGGGAAGAAGACCTGGTGCGGCATCATCGATCGCTCATCATAGTCCACATCAAGCGACCACATGGCGATCTGCTTTGTGCCGCCGGAGACGACATCGCCCTTGCGCGGATCAAAGTAGTCGAAGCCAAGGACTTCGACTTGCCAAGTACCGTCATCATTTTTCCAGTGGCGAACCTCCGGCTGGCCCATAAGCCAGAAGCTCTCGTTGGAGCTGCGCTTCTTCTTTAGGTCTTCTGTCAGCAAATCGGTGTTCATCTGCGCCTTGAGCAAGGTAACACCCGGCCAGTTCACTTCGTCGATGTCCTTTGCGGCTTCCGGGTCGAAGGTGAAGGCGCAGAAGAGGACGAATTTGGGTGAAGGACGGAGCTTTTCAACTTCTGCAAGAGCCAGCTCGACCTGACGTTGCTCTAGCGCAGCGTGCTCCGGCCCAAAGCTCACGACCACACGCTCGCCGGTGTCGGCTACGCTGCCACTGGCATGAAGATGTTTGGTGCCGGGCAATGTTTCGAACTCGGCGAAAGTCATCATCGCCCCGCCCTTGGCACGGACGCCAGTCTTCAACAGTTCATCTCGCCATTGCGCCTGACGGCTGGTTCCGCCAGACCGAGCGATCGTCTCATCCGGTTCGGTTGCTGCCTTTGTTTCGTCGAGCGAAAGCACGGTCGGCGCCGGGACGGCTTCTACTGAGAAAGGCCCTGTTATGCGAAGTTTGGCTTTGTCGACGTGCGGCTTGTCGTAGAGCGTTTCTTGATCCGCATGATCAGCAATGCTCTGGTCCATTCGCCGCTGCATGGCTTCGCGAGCCGCGTGAAACGCTTCAAATGCACGACGCGCGCTTCCAGGCCAAGAAGTTGATTCCTTACTCGCTTCTGGCCATTCAAATGGCACCTCCCATTCGTAGAGTCGGTCACCACGAGCGAAGTCTATGTCTTTGCCCTTGCGGGCGCCTCTATCGCAACAAAGTGGTATGGGTGGTTCTTGCGCGAGTGCCTTGTTTAACTCAGCAAGAATAGACTCAATCTTAGGGTGGTCCTCCTCATAGATCGTATCAATATCAGGATTGTTGGCGATCTTGCCAAGCATGATGCGCGGGGTCGTGTAGTAGTCGAAGCCGCCCTTCAAGCCTTCATGAGGATAACGGAGGAGATAGTAATCGAAGCTAGCCGTCATTAACCTTTGCTTCGCTAGAGAGGTGGCCACGCGCGAGGTATCGCAGGTGATCCAGCGTCGCCCCCATTTCTCAGCAACGTAAGCGCTAGTGCCCGAACCACAGGTCGGATCAAGAACTAAGTCACCCGGATCGGTCGTCATAAGAAGACATCTTTCGATGATCTTGTTACTTGTTTGGACGACATAAACCTTTGGATCAGCTCGATCTTGTACGGCACCAGCTATATCAAACCAATTATCCGTAATCGGCACTTGGTCAAAGTCAGTAAAGAATCGAATGTAACGAAGTTTGCCCCGGGGTGTAATTAGGAACCTGTTCGCTCTGGTCAGACGCCGCATTCCGTGAGGCACTGGGGCCTTCCAGTGATTTCCGGCCCCCGGATGAAAAGTCATCCCGCACCATTCCCAGTCAACGGTGGCGGCCCCCTCGCCTTGAGAGCTCGGATCACCGTCCGTAAAAATTGCAGTGCTGGCCGGAATTTTCTCAAGGCCGAGGCGCTGTTCCTTTGGGAGCGGGCCGCGGCTACCATCTTCAAAAACCGCTTGGTCGTAGTCACCTCGCGCGGCCTCAGCCTTGTCTTTTGGTAAATAGAGCCGATTGAATTTGACCTTCTCCTTATTTTTCGCAAACCAGAGTATGTAGTCGCCTGTTCTACTCAGACCTGAGGAGGCAAAGCCGCCGGTCGTTGAATAGCTAATCAACGACATACTGTTATTTGCACCGAAAATTTCCGACAATATTTGTCGAACAAGGTGTAAATTCTCGTCCGAGATTTGCACAAAAATAGAACCGCTCTCAGCCAACAGTTCCCTTGCTAGAGCCAGTCGGTCGCGCAGATAGGTGAGATAAGAATGGAGCCCAAGCTCCCAAGTGTCACGGAATGCCTTAATCATTTCCGGCTCTTGCGTCAGATCGGCGTCTGAACGATCTTTTACGTCCCGCTTACTCATAAACGGCTGAAAATTCGATCCATATTTGATGCCGTAAGGCGGATCGATATAGATCATCTGCACCTTACCGCCCATGCTCTCTTTGGTGAGAAGTGAGTTCATCACCAAGAGGCTGTCGCCAGTAATCAGACGGTTCGACCATCCTTTCTCATGCTTGTAGAAATCGAGCGCTTGGCGCAGCGGCAGTTGCTCGAACGCCGCCTCGAATAGGTTCGCCTGACGCCAGGCAAAGGCCCCGTCCTTGCCCTTCAAACGCTTTGAGGCGTTGGCCAAAATCGTCGCCGGATCGACCCTCTCGTGCACATGGAGTGAAACCGTATCGACTTCGAAGCTGGTTTTTTCTGCCTTGCCTGTCCAGTTGAGGTAGGGAGCCTGAAGACGCTTTAACTCCTCCAGCGCCTCCCGCATCGTGTCAGCATCACCGCTGGCCAAGGCATCGTCGATGAGGGCCTCGATTCCGGCCCGCGCGCTGTCGAAGTTCAGCTCGGGATCAAGATGCGGATCATACTGCCACTCGGTCTTCGGCTGGTCCGGATCGGTCTCGGCATGAACCATTCCCACCTGAGGATTATTGGCACGCGTCTCCTCGTGCCGGTAGCTGACAATCTCTTTCGGGTCCTTCGCCTTCTTTTTCCGATCACCTGCCAACTCAATTCCCCTCGTTCTATCTATAAGCCGGTTCAGCTACGCTTCTGGCTTTGGCCAGACTTTGCATGCCAGCTCAAAGAGCTCTTCGCTCCGCTCCCAGATCTTTGCTTCTTCCCAATCCGCTGGCGGCTCGTTCCGCAACCAGGCGTTGAGGCGCAAATCGCTGTCTTCAACGATCGCATGGACCTTCTTAGGCCAAGGTCCATTTGAAACGGACGAATTGAGAGGCCCAGTGAGTAGAGTGAGGTTGCCCACGGTGTGCATCATATTCTGACGGTCTTCTTCAGGGTCGTCGCCTTCGTCACGGCCCGCATCTTCGTCCGACGCATAGGGGTAATCTTTAAGTTCACCATTTTGGGGGAGCAGGTGCTCAACAGTGAGCCCGCTCTGAATCTCGACCATCTCATTTTTGCTTGACCGCATTGCAATCTCCAGTGCGGACAGAACCATCACGGCTCGATCAGGGCGCGATCGCACGTAGAGCTTTTTCCAACACCAGGCTTCTTCGAACTCTTCATCATTCGGCCAACGTGCAGACCAGTCCTGCGATCGGAGCAGCTCACTCCGAATGGCAGATGAAACGGACCTTCCTTCTCGGTGCGCAGCCTTGGCTTTCGCCAGCACCGATACGAAGAACCTGTTGTAGTTCTTTCCTGTCAAATTCCACATGAACCGGCGGATCAGAAAGGATTCTATGTCGATTACGGCCTGATCGATCTCCGGGCTCGTTCCGGGTTTTCCTTCAATTGACGCGAGGAAAAGTAAGAGCGGATAAACTGTGCTGGTATCAAGTGAACGTAGACGTCTCGCAAATACCTCAAGCCGGGAGTGCCCCTTTGGATCGATCAATCTCCGAAAATGGCTGCTCGCAGTTTTAAGGTCGGCGAGAAACTCTTCGTTGCTAGCACCGCTCCTGTCTCGCCATTCCCTGAACTCTTTGAATAGCCGCTCGATTCGGATCGTGCTTTCGGTTTGCATGACGAGATAATGGAAAATGAAGAGGTCAATTCTTGGCCTCAATAAGCGGCCTTGGATCTCATCAATGTGCCAGAAACGATTTTCTC
>JAYPMZ010000118.1:0-8327 GCA_038130205.1 Erythrobacteraceae bacterium
CTGCCTGACGGGCAACGCGGCCGGTTTCCAGAGTGAGGGTTTTTCCGCCCCACTCAATACTTTTTGAGACACATGCCTCGGCCAGCTCTTGAGCTCCGCCATCGGCGTCCAACACTTCTTGCATTGCCTCAATAAAGTATCGTTGTGGCGCCGACCTCGCTTTGATCACTTGTTTAAGAAGGCTGGACGCAACTTTCTGGGCATGGCTATCATCTGACTGCTGGCTCTTCAAAAGAAGTTGACGAAGTCCAGGCTCAGCAGCCCAAGCATTCCCGAAGCCAATCATCGCATCAACTACAATTTCAACATCGCGCAAATGTGCACCATTAAGTTGCTCGATTGCACTATGGATTTTGGTAACCAGAAGCTCGCGGCTGAGTTCCAGGGCATCATGGCTAGAGCTAAGCTGATCCAGCGTTGCTTTTGTCTTTTCATGCAATGGAGAGACAGTCATAGGCCCTCACTTTCTTCAACTGGCGGAGCATCCAACGTCTTCATCCAATCTGCGAACGCTTTCGGCGCAACTTGGTGCTCGTCGACGAGAGAAATGTTGGATGGTGGCCAGTTGCCGTCATACCCACGCTCTCTCGCAGCTCGCTCGGCCTCCACGATGCTGAGGTGATCCAGCGCAAATTCAGTATAGACCAATTCAGGGGCGCAGCCAAACTTGCTTGTTGTACTCTGCCATTCCTTCATTGACATTCGGGACGTGACGACAGCGACGCGGCGCCCAGAGTTATCGAAAACTTCGGTCAACATCTGGGCTACAGGAGTCGCTGGCCCTTCTGGATGCCTACAGATACCATGAGTGGGATCGAAGATGAGGACGGATAGGAAACCACGTCTACCATCATGCATTGAAGCGACCGCATCACCGATCAAGTAAGTCAGGAAGCTCAAGAATTCATCGTAGTCTTGGCAGTCACTGGACATGAAGTGAGCCATCTGATCGTACCGCCTGAATAGGCCTTTATACCTCGCCCGCCTCCGTTGTCGGCGAATAAGCTTCTTGCACTTGAGCGCGCTTATTACGGTAACGAAGGTAATAATGCCTGCTGTTGCAGCTGCCACCGCGACTGCCGAAGTAGCAACCCAAAGACCGCCAGATGCGGCAGCTTTCGCTGCCCCAGCAAGAACCGCGGTGCCGCCAGCGGATGCCCCGGAGGTAGTAATATCGTCTATCGCGGATTCGATCCCCTTTTTTGAAGCATCAATAATTGTCTCTTCAAAAGGTAAGCCTGACGGTTTTTTCGCGCGCTCGATGCTGTATCCGTAGCCCGGTCGAAACTTTGCTAGAAAGACGGGGAAACAGAGGTCAAAAGCCGCCGGATCAAACAAATGGAATTGGCGAGCCAAGGAGTTTCGTAGTCCAACTAATCGCTCAATAGGATCAAGGCTCTCCCAATTGGCGTCGAGATTTCCTTCAATCGCGACAACGTTTTGCAAATTCGCAGTTTCTGTTTTGACACGTTCGACGAGCCAGGTTTTCCCAACTTCAGCCGGGCCGGTGATGCAAAACCCCTTAGGTGCGAAAAGCAAGTCGCGGGATCCACCTTCCACCGCAGAGACAATTGAGGAAACTTCGAAATTTCTCTCAAGCAGTTCAATTTTAATCGTCATGTTTCGACCATGGCTTTGGGAATCCTCAAGTCAAGGTGATATTGGCTTGATCATAGCACTCGATCTTATCGCTCAACTGGATACTATTCCTCACCCGATTTTCAGTTCAATTTGCGAGAAAATAATTCGAAACTTTTCGCAAATTGAATTCCAAATTATTGAGAACAGACTACTTGTCAACGCCACCGATCGCTCGGCCGGCCGGTGTAGAACTCGCTTGCATTCTATTCGAAGCAAGGGCCTTATCCGGTTAAGCACCTGCCTTCGACGAAAATGCGCATCTCAACAAGGATAACTGTCGTATCGAGCGCGCGGGACGCCAGCACTTAGTCGGCTCCTCTCGCGTGATCGGTTGGGGAATGCCATGGACCTTGTCGCGAGAAGCTAGAGATGCGGGCACACCGCTGCGCGGCCAGCGTCGCTTCTGCGCCCCAGTTGCCGACATTCCTCGACGTGTTAGTCGCTCCCGCAAGCGGACGTCGGTACAGGACGGCTGCCGAGCTATGTTGCCGTGCATCAGGTGAGGCCGCTCAGACAATCAACGCGCACCAGTTGGCGCTGTCTCGGCTGTGGCGTGATGGGGTTATTCTTGAGCCAGAAGGGAATTCAAGTTTTTGGCGAAGTCCCGGAGATGCCTCGGGCTGACCTGGCCGAGGAATACCTCGCTTCTCCCGCGCGGGTTGGCCATGTATTCCCAGCTATAGACGAATTCGCGCCGCGTGTTGATGCTGGCCCAGTCAGGGTAGCCAAAAATTTCAGGGTGACTTGCCGCCCAATCGAGCACCGCCGCGTATTCGACCAAGGCGCGACATGCGGCCTTGGACTGCTCCTGCGGCAAGTAGGGATTTCCCGCGGGGTTCATCGCCTGATTTTCTGCGAGCAGTTCAACAAGCCGGTTCTGAGCAATAGTGATGTTCGACTTCGCGATCGTTCGCCGGCTTGTAGCTTTTCGTCTCTCAGCGCGCTGGCCAAGCCAGAAGGAAAAGACAGCCGTTATAGGGCCGGCGACGATGCCAGCTACGCCCAACCAAAGCGTCAACCAGTTCGAAACTGGAAGACAGAGGCCACTTCCGAGTGCGCAAAGTTGGTCAGGTTCCATCCAGACATCATCTCACTTTCAGTTTTGGTCGTGTAGCGGGTCATGGGAAATTATCACCAGACAGAGACCAGCGAACGTGATCGCGTGGATGCTGGATCGGAGACCGAGGCGGCTGCGCTTTATTGTGAGCGCAAGGCGGAGGCGGTGTTGGCGCAGTTGCATCCTGAGAGGATTCAGCCGGACACGCGCAACCTGCCGATCGAGGTGGATCTGGAGCGCGGGCGCTTTGCGGCGCGGCAGCTGCGGCTTATCGCCGAGGAACTGCGCGCGGCGTTTCATCAGGAGAACAGCGCGTAGTGCTTGTTTCGACCTCAACCGTATGCCAGCGCGGCCTCTGCCAGATAGGCGCTGCGCGTCATGCCGCGCGCCTTGGCTGCCTCGTCGATCCGGGAGAGCGTGCTGCTGTCCATGCTGACGTTGAAGCGCGTCGGCGCGGTGGCGCGTGGGCGGCCGGTGAGCACGATAAAGACACCGTCCTCGCCCTTGCGGCGTTGCAGCACCCAGTTGACATCGATGATGCCGAGCGAGCGCGGGGTGGGAAGAGGCTTTCCGGCATCGATCAGCGCGCCGAGGTGTTCGGCAAGCACGTCTTCAGCGATGCCTTTGACCTCGGCGAGATCGGTTGCCTCATCAGTGTCGATCTGCGCGGTGAAGCCAGGAAGATCGGGAATGGTGAAGCAGTAGGCGTCTTCCTCGATCTGCATGATCGCGACGAAGTTGATGGCTTTGGTGGAGGTCATTGCTTTGTTCCTGCTATGGTAGGCGAAGGTGTGGAGCCGAGTGGTTATTCCCACCCGGCGGCTTTTGCGATTGCCCTTGCTAGGCCGGTTTTGAGTTCCTTCGGGTGCGGGACCGTGATCACGTGGTCGAAGGCGGGGTGCTTGAAGGTTTTGTGGCTGCCTTTCGTTCGCGCCTCGGTCCAACCTTCCGTTTCCAACCGCTTGATAATCTTCTTGCTGTCTCTGATCACTGCCTTTTCCCTTTCGATACACACTTATATACACACTTTTAGGATGCGGCGAAAGGGTTTTTCTCTACTTTTTTACACATTTTCAGGTGCGCAATGAGCGGTGCGGTGCCGAGGATTCAGCGGGCTGTTCTGAGCGCTCCCAAGTTTGCGGCAGACCAAGACCGTGCGGCGGTGCGGGTCGATGACGAAACGTGCCGCGCGTTCATGCTCTTTCACGGGATGGATTATCGCGGGTGTCGGCGGCTTGAGGCGCTGGGTGTGCCGGGGCGGTTTGTCGCGGTGCTGGCTGCGAAGCTGGCGATCGGGCAGGCGCGGGTTGCGCTCTGCGGGCGCGGGACGCTGTGGGAGCCGGAAGGGCCCGATGCGCGGCTGTTGCTCGCCTGCTTTGACGAGGGCGGTTTGTGCGATGTGGCGGCGGTTTCGACGTCCTCACCCGATCAGGTCGCGCTGCGGCTTGGCGTGGGCTGGTGTCTGGGTTTCGACCGCATCGAAGATGCGGAGTGCGCTGTGCTGGCCGAGCGGCGGGTGCGGCTGCGCGTGTTTGCCGATCCGATGGCGTGGCTGCGCGGTTCTGGTGAAGGGATCGTGGTGCTCGACTGGGCGGCTGCCCTGCCCCGCCTGCGGATGCTGGGCGAGCGGGTGACGCTGGAGTGCGATGCGGGCGCTGGCGAGCAGCTGCGCGCGCGGCTCAAAGTGGGCGGTTTGCCGCGGGTGAGCGAGCGGGCACCGGAAAGAGCGGCCGCATGATCTTATTCGAGCACTTCAATACTACCGGGGTAAATAACTCGTCCTTCGCTGCGGCCTTCTACTCGGACGATTTCGCCGTCGGGAATGTATTTGAGACTTTGCGCGAGTCCCGCAATTCGCATCCATACGCCGTCGTCCCGCTTGACGAATGTTTCTCCATTGCTGGTTTCGATCGACCCAATAAGGACCGTTTTTTCGGCTCCAGAAAGATGGTCAGGGTAGATGACGTCTACAGCGGTTCCGAGCGTAGCCTGCAAAGATTCTGGGAGGGTTCTGAACTTCAGAGCCAATTTCGCGCTTCTTGTTGGAGGGTCAAGGAAATCGCCCAATCCACCAATGCTGTTTTCAGTCGAGCGTGGGCTGCCCTCTTCAGTGACGCGGGCGCCTTGATCTTCGGCTACTCGAATTCCTTCGCCGCGCACGCGCTTGTCATCGCCGACAGCGTTGTTGCTGACGCTGAGCGATGTGGCCGCGCAGCGCGGTGTATCGGGCTGTTTTTCGTCTGGAATCTCATTGCGCTCAATCGTGATAGTCTCTCCGTCCGCGTTGATTGTAATTCTAGAGCCTTCTCCTTGCTCCATTATCTGAATAATGGGTGCGGAGCTCTCAGCGTGACCGGATTTCAGCATACTAGCGAACTCCAGAGCCTGACTGGCAAGACTCAAAGCTGCTGCCGCGACGCCGAGTTGAGCAGTTCGGTAGGCGAGTTTGAGCTTTGTGCTCCCGAACGACAATTCAACGATCTCGGCTCCTTCGAGCCCCAGAGTTGCGAAATCACTGATCACGGTCCGAGCAAGTTTGAGAAGCAAGTCGGCCGGAACGGGCTCCACATTGTCAATCTCGAGCCAAATTTGATCTTCGGGCACACTGTTCGAAACCATCAGTCATCGTCCCTGTTGCAAAGTATTTTGGCTTAAATCGTGGGGGCTCTCTTGTCATCATTTAGCCGCTCACCGTGCGCTTTGCGCACGTCGGTTGGAAAATCTCTCCAAACTGATCAGGCCTACTTTCGTTTGCAGGGCGAGCAGTTGCGCGCGCGGCTCAAAGTGGGCGGCTTGCCGCGGGTGAGCGAGCGGGCGCCGGTGGTGCGGGTCAAGATGGGGGAAGCGGCGTGAGTTTACCTCATTCGAATATAAGTGGGGATGATGCGGATTGGCGTATCGCCCTTGTCGCCAACTCTGTAGCCCTTGACGCGAATGGGTGTCCCGACCTCGATAGGCAGGATTTCCGACACACCAACGAATTGAACGTCTTCAGGCCTTCGCCGGAGAATTGGTTGCCCATCCAACAAGTCAAAATCACCCTCGAATTTAACAATGCGTGCTTCGCTGGTCGGGGCCGGGGCAATCCCTTCGCTGATCAGATCAATTCTGCCAAGTTCATCCCAGCCATTCAGCAATTTCTCGTAGCGAATGGAATCACCCGCGCGCAATTTGATCTCGGCCAGATCGATACTTGCTTGCGCAGTGATGCCTTTGGCCTCCAGTTGGTGGTCGGCGAAGGCGATTTCACATTTCGCATCACCGACAGCGATTTCACAAACGGTGGCGCTACCGCTCGTGATGATCGAACGCGCTGCGGCGGCGAAGCCACCTTCGTTTTCATAGATTTCAATTCCGAGCTTTGCGGCGGCGAAAAAAAGGCCACCAGCGAGGGCGATAGCTTTCAGATTCTTGATCCGAGTGTCTGCTTCAATCGCTTTCCTCTCCGCCTGAAGCTTTTCGATTTCAGCCGTCGTTTTCGCCGCATTCGCGGCGCTCTCGGCGACAGACAGTTCATGGATAGCGCTGCCCTCGCCGATGTGCACAATGGAGGTGACAGGGAAGCCGGCAGCATCCAAGCGCTGGATCAGCGCGTTGGCAAACGCCACCATATGCACCGGATCAACCACTTCGGTGGTGTTAAAGGTAAAGCGCACATGGTTTTCCGGCAACGCGTTGTAGCGCGGTGCCCAGCTTCTGGCGTTGCTCAAGAATTCCCCCTGTCGAATACTTTGTTGGCTGCTTAGGTCGTGGTGGCTCTCTTGTCATCATTTAGCCGCATCGCGGTGTCGCCTGACCTGCCGCGTGATCTCGCGTGTGCACATTTGCCGCTGACCGATCTTGGAAATGCCGAGCGGTGGCGGGTTCGCTTTGGTGACGACTTTCGGTTTTGCGACAAGATTGGCTGGTTCATGTGGGACCGGCGGCGCCGGCGCTTGCTATCCGAGGAGAAGGACGCGCTGCCGGCCGAGGTGATGCAATCGGTGTTTGCCACGATCCGGGCGATCCGGAACGAGGCGGCGCTGATCGCGGCGCTGGGGTGCGAAGATCCCGAGGACCTGACCGACATCCAGCTCGGCAATTTTCAGGTCTTGGCGACGGCGCGGGCTCGCGAGGGGTGGTCGAAACTGGAGCGGGCGATCGCGCGTGCCCATCCCAAGAATGACGATGGCGAGCGGCCCGAGAGTTACCAGCAGGCGGTCGATGCGGCGACGGACTTCATTGCGGAGTGCGAGGTGCGCGGCCAGGCGTGGGAGACGATGCCGTCGAAGCGCAAGCTGTGGTCGGGGGCGATCGAGGCGCATGCCAAGACCAGCGGGGGTGCGGGCAAGCTGGGTAGCGTGGCCAAGCTGGCGCGGGCGTTCGAGGGGATTGCGGTCGAACCCGATGCCTTTGACGCGGACCGGATGGCGATCAATGTGCTGAACGGCACGCTGCGGCTCAAGCGGCAGAGTGTGAAGCGGACGCCCGAAGAGGTAGCCGAGGGCAAGTCGGTCTGGAAGACGAGCGGCTTCACGGTCGTGAAAGAACCACATCGGCGTGAAGACCTGATCACCAAGCTGGCGCCGGTGAAGTATTCGCCCGGTGCCAGCGCGCCGGTGTGAGACGAGTTCCTTGCCCGCGTGCAGCCCGATCCGGTGATGCGGCGGTTCATCCTCCAGTGGTTCGGCTTGTCGCTGACGGGCGATATCGGCGAGCAGAAGTTGGCGTTCTTCTATGGCAGCGGGCGCAACGGCAAGGGCACGGCGGTCGAGGCGGTCGCGCACATCGCGGGCGATTACGCCGGATCGATCCCGATCGAGAGCTTCCTCGACAATGGCATCAAGCGGCGCGGCGATCAGGCCACGCCCGGCCTCGCGCGCCTGCCCGGCGTGCGGTCATTCGCACCTTCCTCCCGAATACGGGGCCGATATTTATAAAGATTGGTGAACATTACCAACCTCTATCGCTCGGCGCCGCAATATCAACGATGTCACCAAAAATGCGAAACACCGGCAATCATTGTGCATTTTAAACGCAGCGGCCGGTTTCAAAAAGAAAACTCCGATAACAGCTAGTCCGATAACCTCCCAATAAGCACCGCATTCGACCTCGCTAATGTCGATCACCTCGCCCTTGAGCGCCGGTATCCAGCTTCCTGAGCATCGCTTTCCGTGCAGAATAGTTCCTCGGCACGAGTTCGATCGTAGTACGGCATTCCGGGAAGGTGGTAGATCCACTCACCGCGCCGATTTCGGTTTCCTTTGATCGCGCAACCGTTGTTGTTCCGATAAACCCGCTCTGAAAGCCTTGAACCGCGGGGAGCGGCTTCTTGTTGCTGCATTACCGGAATGGGCTCTGAGGTCGAGTTCGCTGCTCGCCATTCTGAAGGTGTTTGGAACGTGGAGGACCAGATGCCAAATTTCATTCTCTGAGCGATTGTGACTGCTTCGGCATAGCCATCAGGAGCGCCATCCGAAGCGACTGCCATACCCCTGCGTAATTGCTCCTGACCAAAGTCGAAAACCCGATTCCGACAACGAGCAATCTTGCGACCATAGATGTCGGTGGCGACAGCGATGCAAGCAACCGGTTCGCTATTGATTATCGAGAGTAGCGACGCTGTCGCCTCTTCTCCGCAGTTCCATTC
>JAYPMZ010000119.1:0-2699 GCA_038130205.1 Erythrobacteraceae bacterium
GTGCAAACCGATTTGAACGCTTGCGGGGTCTTCGCCTCGCCAAAGCCATAGACGACAATCCCGTCCTGCCTCAGCCGGGTCACCAGCGGGGTGAAATCGCTGTCCGAGGTCATGATGCCGAAACCGTCGACTTTACCCTGATAGAGCAGATCGATCGCGTCGATGGTCATTGCCATATCTGTCGCGTTCTTGCCCTTCGAAACATCGAATTGCTGTTGCGGGCGGATACCGAACTTGTTGGTGATCTTGTCCCAGCGCGCGAGATTGTCCTTGGCAAAATTGCCATAGGCGCGCCGGATGTTAACCTGTCCCAGCTCTGCCATCACGGTCAGGACCGGGTCGATGCCGTCGGGTGTGGTGTTGTCCGCGTCGATTAACAACGCGATATTCTTGAGAGTGCTTTCAGTCATGGCGCACGATATGGCGCTAGTGCACCGGCACGGCAAGCTATCTGCCTGCGATTGGTCAGCTTTGCGCCTCGAACTTGCCTGTTTCGGGATCGAGCAGACGCAAAATACCGTCGCCAATGGCGAAGTGTGCGCCGCTGAGCCCCAACTCACCGCTTTCAACCTTTTCCGTAACGAAGGGGAAGGTGAGCAGGTTTTTGAGACTGACCTTGACCGCCGCCAGCTCCATTTCGAGCTCGGCCTTGCGTCCCGTCGTACCGAGCCGGTCGGCGATAGGTCCGCGCACCTCGTCTAGCAGCGAAACCCAGTTCGCAACGAAGCCGCCTTCGCCTGCTGGATTGTCGTGCAGCGAGCGGGTGAGGGCGGCCTGACAGCCGCCGCACAGGCCGTGGCCCATGACAACGATCTGCTTCACTTTGAGGAATTGCACCGCGAATTCGACCGCCGCCGAAACACCATGCTGTCCGGGGGAGGTTTCGTGCGGGGGAACCAGCGCGGCGACGTTGCGCACGACAAAAATCTCACCCGGTGCGAGGTCGAAAATCTGGGCCGGGTCAACGCGGCTGTCGGAGCAGGAAATCACCATAACCTGCGGCGACTGGCCTTCAGCGAGTTCGGCCCAGCGTTCTCTCTGATTCTGCCAGTCACCGTCACGGAAGCGGTTATAGCCGGCGATCATGTCGTTATAGGTCTTCATGGCCTTGCTCGCTGCCCAATTTCCGGTGATTCCGCAAGAGGGGGAAGGGCGGGTTGTCCCAAGGCGCTCGCAAGCCTAGATGGAGCGCCATGAACGACCTCTCTTCCGTCCCCGAGTCTGCCAAGGACCCTGAGCGTCCTGCCCGCCAGCGCAAACCCGACTGGATCCGCGTCCGCGCGCCGGTGAGTCAAGGTTATCACGAGACTCGCAAGCTGATGCGCGAGCTCAATCTCAACACCGTGTGCGAAGAGGCGGCTTGTCCCAATATTGGTGAGTGCTGGAGCAAGAAGCACGCGACGGTGATGATCCTCGGCGATGTCTGCACTCGCGCCTGCGCGTTCTGCAACGTCAAGACGGGCATGCCGCGGGCGGTCGATCCGATGGAGCCTGAAAACACCGCGGTTGCAGCGGCCAAGATGGGTCTTGAACACATCGTCATTACCAGCGTCGACCGCGACGATCTGCCCGATGGCGGCGCGGGCCAGTTCGTGAAGGTAATCGAAGCGTTGCGACGTAATACGCCCGACACCACGATCGAGATCCTGACTCCCGACTTTCGCGGCAAGATGCGCGCCGCAGTCGAGGCGATCTGCGAGGCGGGGCCGGATGTGTACAACCACAATCTCGAAACGGTCCCCCGGCTTTACCCCACCATCCGCCCGGGCGCGCGTTACTACGCTTCGCTGCGCTTGCTCGAAGAGGTGAAGAGCCACAATCCGATGATCTTCACCAAGTCCGGCATCATGCTCGGGCTGGGTGAACAGCGCCTCGAAGTGCATCAGGTGATGGACGATATGCGCAGCGCGGATGTCGATTTCATCACCATGGGGCAATATCTCCAGCCGACTCCGAAACACGCCAAGGTCGAGGAATTCGTCACGCCAAAGGCGTTTGCGGCATATGGTTCGATCGCGCGCGCCAAGGGTTTCCTTCAGGTGGCATCGACGCCGCTGACGCGATCGAGCTATCACGCAGGCGACGACTTTGCGCAGATGCGTGCCGCGCGTGAAGAAAAACTGCGCAAGAAGGATCGCCTCGCAGTCTGATGGTTGGAATTCGCGAAACCCGAAGGCTCCCTTACAGCGCCGAGCAGATGTTCGATCTGGTCGCGGACGTGAAGCGCTATGGCGAATTCTTGCCGTGGGTGATCGCCACCCGCGTGCGCTCGGACAGCGAAACCGAGATGGTCGCCGACATGGTCGTCGGGTTCAAATCGCTGCGCGAAAGCTTCACCTCGCGCGTCGCCAAGGATCGCCCGCGCGAAATCGCGGTGCATTATGTCGACGGGCCGCTATCCGACCTCGACAATGTCTGGACCTTCCGTCCGATTGACGAAAACAGTTGCGAGATCGACTTTTCAGTCGACTTCCAGTTCCGCAACAAGGTGTTTCAGGCGCTCGCCGGCCAGTATTTCGACCGCGCATTCCGCAAGATGGTCGAAGCTTTCGAAGCCCGTGCCGAAAAGCTTTACGGCAACAACAGGTCGAGCGCGCAGACGGTCGCCTGATGCCGGATCGCGGCGCGCCCGCCGGACCCTTCGCCGCCTTCGAAGAATTTGAGCTCACCTTCGGGTTCGCCGTCGCTGTTCCGAACGG
>JAYPMZ010000119.1:2709-6150 GCA_038130205.1 Erythrobacteraceae bacterium
CCGACTGCCCGTTCGCCGCCGCCCAGCAATTTCCGCCCAGGTTCGGGTTGTCCGCCGCTGTACCTGTGGTGCCGGGCCAACACGACTGTTCCGACAGGCTTCAACTGGGTGCCGCCGCCGGGTCCTGCAACGCCGCTGATCGCCACAGCGACGTCGGCCTTCGAGTGTTTGAGCGCGCCCTGCGCCATCGCCCAGACGCAGGCTATCGAGACCGCCCCAAAGGTTTCGATGATGTCGCTTGCTACCCCGAGCGATTCCATCTTCGCTTCGTTGGAATAGGTAATGAATGCCCGGTCCAAAACGGCGGACGAACCGGGAATTTCGGTGATCGCAGCAGAAACCAGGCCGCCGGTGCAGCTTTCAGCTGTCACCACCTTGCGGCCGATTGCGGCATTCTCCGAAACGACGCGCGCGGCGAGTTCAGTCAGCTCGTCTGAGAGGAGGTAGTCGCTCACTCGGCGGCCACTTCGACACCGCATATCGGCGGGTTATCGAGCTTCGTCTGTTCAGCGATAAACGTCAGGAGGCCGGTGACGTTCTCCGGCGGCAGCGGTGCGATCAGTTCGACCCCGCGCTCAATCTTGTCACAGCTGTCCGGCTTGATCTCGCCCGCAACCATTTGCAGCACCATGGCATCGACAAAGGGGCGCAGCGCGTCGGCAGGGACGCTGTCGATAATGGCTGCGATGGGGTCAGCTTCGCCATCGTCGTCATCCTTGGCTGCAAACGCCTTGATCAGGCGCAGCGCACCCGGCCAGGAATCGTCTTGCAACGCACGGAAACCGTCTGCGAAAGCGGCGCCTTCGGTCTTCATGAAGCCGGTGGCGCTGTACTGGTTGCCACAGCTCGACATGGCCGCTTCGTAGATCATCGGCATCGCGTATGTGAGGCCATCTTGAAGATCTTCGGGCGCAACGCAGGCTTGTTGGGCCTGTGCCGCCTGCGCACCGAACAGCGCTGCGCCTGCAAGCAGGGCGGATGCGATAGTTTTCATCGTCAATTCTCCGTCTGAACCAATCCGACAATTGCCTGCGCCGCGATGCCTTCGCCGCGCCCTGTGAAACCGAGCCTTTCGGTCGTGGTGGCTTTGATGCTTACCGCGCTTTCGTCAAGTCCCGTCAGCCGTGCAACTTCTGCGCGCATGGCGGGGCGGTGGGGGCCGATCTTGGGCGCTTCGCAAATTATGGTGAGATCGATATTGCCGAGCGCGAACCCTGCCTTCTGTGCGAGCTTCACCCCGTGTTCGAGGAACTGTCCCGATCGCGCGCCGCGCCATTGCGGATCGCTGGGTGGGAAATGAGTTCCGATATCGCCATCGCCAATCGCGCCAAGGACCGCGTCGGTGATCGCATGCAGCGCAACGTCGGCGTCGGAGTGGCCGGCAAGGCCGTGCGTGTGTTCGAGCTTGATGCCGCAAAGCCAAAGCTCCTCGCCCTCGGCGAGCCGGTGCACATCATAGCCTTGTCCGACGCGGAAGGCAGGTCGTGTGGCTGTTTCCATCAAATCCTCGGCAAAGGTGATCTTCTTGAGCCTCTCGTCGCCCTGAACCAGTGCAACTGAACCGTTCATGGCTGCAAGCACCTGTGCATCGTCGCCTGCATCGGTTGCGCCGTTCCACTGACGGTGCGCGGCGAGAATGTCGGCAAAGCGAAAGGCTTGCGGTGTCTGCACGCGGCGCAGCGCCTCGCGCTCGGCCTTTCCGGTCATCGTGCCGCTTTCGCTCGCAACCGCGAGGCTATCGACCACGGGCAAAGCGGGGATCGCACCGGGATGATCGGTGAGTGCGGTTAGCAGCCGCTCAATCACTGCAAGCGGAAGATCGGGGCGGGCCGCATCATGAATGAGGACGCGGTCTGGCGAGGCACTTTCAGTCGCCTCAAGAGCAATGGCCTCAAGTCCTGCGCGCACCGAGTCCTGCCGCGACGCGCCGCCGGTTGCAAAACTCACCCCATCCAGCCCTTCAAGCGCCAAAGCAGCAAACTCCTGCGCATCCTCGGCAATCACTACCGTGAGCGGCACTGCTCCGGTTGCAAGCAGGCGTTCGACCGAGTGGCGCAAGAGCGGTTTGCCGCGCCAGTCACGGAACTGTTTGGGCGTCTCTCCGCCGACACGCAGGCCCTTTCCGGCTGCCACGACAATTGCTGCAAAAGCGGGAAGGGAAGCGGTATCGGCCATAAGGCCTCGCGCTTAGGCACTGGACGTTAAATCCGCAATCCACTATGCGCCTGCCCAAATATTAGGCAAATCTACTTGTAATGACGCAGCTACCCACTCCTCCGGCCTTGAAGCCTATCCAGATCGGTTCGGTAACCATCCCCGATCCGGTAATCCTCGCGCCCATGACCGGCGTGACCGATATGCCGTTCCGCACGCTGGTGCGGCGCTATGGCTCGGGCCTTAACGTGACCGAAATGATCGCCAGCGAAGCGGCTATCCGCGAGACGCGCCAATCGGTGCAGAAGGCCGAGTGGGACAAGACCGAAGAGCCAGTTTCGATGCAGCTTGTCGGGTGCGATCCCGGCTCGATGGCCGAGGCTGCCAAGATGCAGGAAGGCAATGGCGCGGCGATCATCGACATCAATTTCGGCTGTCCGGTGCGCAAGGTCGTCGGACAGTTTGCCGGTTCCGCGCTGATGCGCGAAGTACCGCTGGCAACCAAATTGATGGAAGCCACCGTGAAGGCGGTGGACGTCCCGGTAACGGTAAAAATGCGCATGGGCTGGGACCATCAGAGCCTCAACGCTCCCGAAATGGCCCGCATCGCGGAAGACCTGGGTGTGAAGATGATCACTGTCCACGGCCGCACGCGCAACCAGATGTATAAGGGCAGCGCAGACTGGTCCTTCATCCGCAAGGTCAAGGATGCGGTGAATATCCCCGTCATCGTGAATGGCGATATTTGCACCATTCAGGACGCTGCGACAGCACTCGAACAATCGGGCGCTGACGGGCTGATGATCGGGCGCGGCGCCTACGGTAAGCCGTGGCTGCTGGGACAGGTGATGCATTGGTGGCGCACGGGGCAGGGCACTCCCACTCCCAGCTTCGACGAGCAATACGCAACGCTCGTGGAGCATTATCAGCGTATGCTCGACCATTATGGCCGCGATGTCGGCACCAAGATCGCGCGCAAGCATCTGGGCTGGTACACCAAGGGTATGCATGGCTCGGCCGAGTTTCGGAACCGCGCCAATTTCATCGATGATCCCGATGAGGTGCTGGGCGAGATCGAACGGTTCTACGCGCCTTTCCTCGGCCGTACTGCCAAAGCTGCCTGAATATGGCCGCCACTCCCATTCCGGGCGCGAGCGATATCGCGAGTTTCGATCCCTCTCGCCCGGATGCCGCAGCCCAGATTGCGGGGCTGGTTTTCGCGCTGCTTCTGATCGACGAACATGCGCTCATTGCGGAGGCCAAACACGCCGCCGAAAATATGCTGGG
>JAYPMZ010000119.1:6160-8321 GCA_038130205.1 Erythrobacteraceae bacterium
GCCAAACGACTGATCGGACTGCCGCTGCTCGATATCGTGGGGCCGGTAGATCCGCGCGTGGCCATGCGGCTCGATTATGTCGATGCGGCGCTGGTTGCACGTGACATACGGATCATGACCGAGGAACGCGAGCGTCGCGTCAATATGACAGTATCGCCGCTCGTAAGTCATCCGGGCTGGCGGGTGGTCACATTCTCCGAAGTGGGTCACGAGGAAACGGGTAACGACGACGAACTCGGTTCATCGCTTGGCGCGCCATCTATTCTTGCGCATGAAATCAAGAACCCGCTCGCCGCGATCCGCGGGGCAGGGCAGCTTGCCGCACGCAAACTTCCGTTGCCAGACAAGAAGCTGGCACGCATGATCACCGATGAGGTGGACAGGATAGCGCGACTGATCGACCGGATGCAGCAATTGGGTGCTCGCAATCCCGAAGCGGCCGAGGCCTGCAACCCGCATGAAGCGATCCGTTCTGCAATCGCCACCGTTCGGGCCGCAGAGGGCAGCAAGGTTGGCGCGGCTGCACAGTTCCGCGAAGAGTTCGACCCCTCGATTCCACCCGCATGGGTCAATCGCGATGTGCTCGAACAGGTGCTCATCAACCTCATTTCCAACGCCCGCGACGCCGTCGGCGGCCAGAGCGATGGCACGATCACGGTGCGAACGCGCTTCATCAGCGGGCTTGCCTTCAGTGCGATCCGGTTGGGCCGCGCGGTGCGTCTGCCGATTGAAATCACGATCAGCGACAATGGTCCCGGCATCGATCCCGCCATGCGCGACCATGTGTTCGAACCCTTCGTGTCGTCCAAGCAATCGGGCCAGGGGCTCGGCCTAGCGCTGGTTCGCAAGCTCGTGCGCGACATGAACGGTTCGATCAGTCACGACCGTGACACCAAGGCCGGCCACACCCATTTCCGCCTGCATCTGCCGCTTGCGCGGCCCAGTAAGGATTGATTGCCATGTCGGGAAACATCCTGCTGGTCGAAGACGATATGGCGATTGCGACCGTCATCATCGCCGCACTTGAAGACGAAAACTTCACGATTGAGCATTGCACGTCGATCAGCGGTCGTGACGCCCAGCTGGCTGCTGGCGAGTTCGACGTCATGCTTACCGATGTGATGCTCGAAGACGGCGATGGCCTCGCAACCCTCGGAGCGGTGCGCGAGCAGGCGCCAAAAATGCCGGTCATCGTGCTCTCTGCGCAGAACACGCTCGATACCGCGGTTCGGGCCAGCGATAGCGATGCCTTCGAGTATTTTCCCAAGCCCTTCGACCTCGACGAGCTTGTGCACGCTGTCCGTCAGGCGGCAGGTACACGCGAGGACAAAGGGCCGAGCCTTCCCGAAAACGAAGGCGACGGGATGCCGCTCGTCGGGCGCAGTCCGGCGATGCAGGGGGTCTATCGGATGATCACGCGCGTTCTGCGCAATGATCTGACCGTCTTGATCACGGGCGAAAGCGGCACGGGCAAGGAACTGGTGGCCGAGGCGATCCACCAGCTCGGAAGTCGCCGCACCGGGCCATTCGTTGCAGTCAATACGGCGGCCATTCCCCACGATCTGGTCGAGAGCGAACTGTTCGGACACGAGAAGGGCGCAATTACCGGGGCGGTGGCGCAGGCGATCGGCAAGTTCGAACAGGCCAATGGCGGCACGCTGTTTTTAGACGAAATCGGTGACATGCCGGCGGAGGCGCAAACCCGCTTGCTACGCGCTTTGCAGTCGGGGCGCATCCGGCGTGTGGGCGGGCGGCAGGAAATAGCGGTCAATGTCCGTATCATCGCCGCAACCAATCGCGACCTTGCGCCGATGATCGCAGCAGGCAAATTTCGCGAAGACCTGTTTTATCGTCTCAACGTGGTGCCGATCGAACTGCCGCCGCTGCGTGAGCGGCGCGAGGATATCGAAGTGCTCTCGCAACATTTCCTCGCGCAGGCAGTGGAAGACGGTCTTCCGCGTCGCCAATTTACCGCCGCCGCCGTTTCGGCGCTCGAAGCCCGCAATTGGCGCGGCAACGTGCGCGAATTGCGCAATGTGGTTTACCGCCTCGCGCTGATGAGCCGTGACGACACCATCGATGCGGCGAGCCTTGCCGATATCCTTGGTCACGAAGCCCCGTTTGTGCCCGAAGGCGCTGCATCGCCCGACGCAATCGGGGC
>JAYPMZ010000120.1:0-7106 GCA_038130205.1 Erythrobacteraceae bacterium
CCGCGCAAGGATTTTACCCTCGTGGATAAGCTGTTCCCATCTGTGGCTGAGAAAAAGGAACCGACAGGGCAGGATGTCGATTCGAGCAAAGATACCGTGGTGGAAGACACAGGCTTGAAGGTGTTCCAGCTCAAGCCGCTTAACATTGATCAGATTCGGTTCTTTGCAGAGTGCCGCTCGGCGCCTGATCTTGACGGTTTCATAGTAGCCATTGAACGCGCAGATGTCATGGACCTTGCCGGGCGGCCGTTCGATCTGGAAGGCTTGATCGCCAAATGGAACGACGATCAAGCATTGGGCGGCAGGCTGGAGCTCCACCGGCACAATATTGCGGAGCGTTTGCGGGAAATCAGGCCGGAGCGGGAGGTGCAGCAGCCGCTCGATATCGAACGCGCCCGCGAGGGAGCGAGATTGCTCGCGGCAGCGGTCTTGCTAACCGGCGAGCCGGGCATCTATGTTCCCGATGAAAGTCACGAGAAGCCCGGAATCGATGGTGCGGAGCTGCTGGCTGGCTGGGGCGATCAAAAGAAGATTCGCGCGCTTCTGGACCGACCGCTCTTCAATGATGTGCTGTACGGAATGGTGCGTTTTCGTCGCCGCGACGTGCGTGAACTCCTGGCAGCCGAATGGTTCGACGATCTGCTCAAGAAGGGCCATCGTCGTGCCGTCGAGGCGCTGATATTCCGCGAGCAATATGGCGAGCAGATTATCACTCCGCGGATGCGCCCGATCCTGCCTTGGCTGATCCTGTTCGACGAAGACATACGCAGTCGGGTTCTCGCGCTTGAACCCGAAATCGCGCTGGAGGGCGGGGATGCCGCCGGGCTGCTGATCCATCAACGCCAGAAACTGCTCCAAGATGTGATGGCGCGCCTTGTCAACGGCGACGGCACCCGATCGGTCAGTGACAACAACGCCATCGCGCGGATCGCGCAGGAAGACCTGGCGGACGACGCCTTGAAACTGATCGAGAAATACGCCGATCATGACGACGCGATATTCTTTCTCGGCCGGCTCGTCTGGCAGGGAGATATGAAGACCTGCGTGCCCGCCTTGCTGCGCATTGCGGCGAACAGCGAGCGCGGGAAATACGCCCGGATCGCCGCGACCCGCGCTGTTATGACATGCGGTGATTCGAAGCAGAAGCAGCGGCTTTGGGCCGATCTGCTGAGCTCCGCGGACAAGCTGCCCCGCGAACTGCTGTCGGAAATCATCCAGAATTCCTCCGGCGATGCCGCGACGGTTGGATTGCTTCTTGCCGGCCTGGAGAAACTGCCGCCTTACGAACGTTTCGAAGCGTCCGGCCTCGCGCAGGCTATGCACGGCCTGATCGACCGGATGACGGTCAACAAGAACGGAGCAGACGGGCAGCCGCTGTTGGACCTGGTTGCAGGCCTCAACGCCTTCCTGGAACGCGAGCCCCACATGGAACGCCGCGAATGCCGCGTATCGGAAGGCCACGCCTGGCTGCTCGCTCATGCCAGCCATGCCGCCGAACGGCTGGTCTCGGTGCATGTTGATGGCGCGCTGTCGGACGATTTGATCTCGGTCATGCTCAAAATCCCTGCCGTGCGTTTCTGGCGCTCGGGCGATATCGACGAGTACCGAACCAAGTTGCACGAGCTGGTCCCAGCCTGGCCTGCGCTGAATGACAAATTGTTCTGGGCGAGCATTCATCAGGCGCGTGAGCGAATGGAGACGAAGGATGAGCGGCTAACCACCCATCATCAGGTCTCCTGGCTCGGACATTACTGGAAATTCGCGCCCGAGCGCTTCGACGATGTGCTGGGCTTCATCCGCGACAATGCAGGCGGGCATGCGGACGATCCGCAGGTGGCCCTGTCGCTTGCCTTCCAGATCTTCGTCGATGCCGATAGGCCGCAGCCATTGCTGGACGCGCTGCAGGAGAGCATTGCGGGCGATCCGGTGCTGGAAGCCTATCTGGCGAACTGTTTGGATCCTCAGGAATCCGAGGAAATGCGGAAGATGCGCGAGGACTCGCTGTCGCGCAGGCAGAAGCGCGCAAAGGAGAAGGAAAAGCAGCAGCGCAACCGGGCCGAGTGGATCGCCAGGATAAAGGCCGATCCCGATATCATCGTCAATCCGCCGGGATTGGAGCCAGGCCAGTTCAGCAACGACCAATATTGGTTGATGCAGGAAATCGAGAAGGACGAGACGCGTGTCAGCCGTGGCGAGGCGGCGGCGAACTGGCGCTCGCTGGTGCCGGAGTTCGGCGAAGAAGTTGCCCGCGCGTTTCGCGATGCGGCGATCGCCTTTTGGCGGACCTACAGACCCGGGCTGCGCTCCGAAGGGGCTGATACGAGCACGATCCCCTATGCGCTGATTTTCGCCATGACCGGCCTCGCGATAGAAGCACAGGAGCGCGAGGATTTCCCGTCGGGCCTGAGGCCCGAAGATGTCGATCAGGCGCTGAGATACCTGACTTCGGAGCTTAACGGTTTCCCCGCTTGGCTGGAGAGTTTTTACAAGGTCTTCCCCGACCGGGTGTTGGCGGCGGTTCACAAGGAACTCGATTGGGAGTTGGGCAACAGCGGTCCCGGCACCGCGCATCACTATATACTCCATGACCTCGTCTACTACGGATCATGGCTGCACGGAGCGTTGGCACCGGGTCTTGTCGAGCGTTTCATGTCGCGGGATTTTCCAAACGACGATGTCCTGCGTCACGTTCTGAACATTCTGGCGGGCGGGAAGACCGAACCGGCAAAGCTGGTGCAGCTTGCCAAGCGGGGGATTGCAGCAAAGCCGGGACAGGACCGGCTTCCAACCTGGTATGCGCTATGGGTCGACTGCGAACCGGAGACGGGTATTCCGGCTCTGGAAAAATGGTTGGCAAGCCTGACGCCGGACGAGGCCAAGGAGGCTGCACAAAACTTCATCACGCGGCTTGTCGGGGCGCGCGGCATGCGCCAGGAAATCGAGCTTGGCGCCGGCAATTTCAAACAGCCTGCCTATCTGAAATCGCTCTACGTGCTGATGCACAAATATATCCGCGCAACCGAGGATACTCGCCGAACTGGCGACGCAAATGAAGATGACTCTCTCCGCCTTCGCGACGATGCACAAGACGCCCGCAATATGCTGTTCAGCCTCCTGGTCGAGATGCCCGGCAAGGAGAGCTATATCGCGATCCGGGAATTGATCACCGAGCATCTCGACGCGAGCTTCAGCGAGTGGATGGCGCATCAGGCACGCCGGCGCGCTGTTCTGGATGGCGATCTGCCGCCCTGGACGGCCGAGCAGGTCCGCGAGTTCGGCAGGTCGCTGACGGTTGTCCCGACGACCAACCGCGAGCTGTTCGAACAAGGCGTCTTGCAGCTTCTGGAGCTCAAGCACTGGCTGGAACAAGGCAATGAGAGCCCTTATGCCGCGTGGCAGGCGGTAAAGGGCGAGACGAAAATTCGCGGCCTGGTGGCCGGCGAGCTTAACCGGCGCGGTAAGAAGCTCTTCCGCTGCGCGCAGGAGAACGAGTTTCCCAACCGCCAGCGGCCCGATATCTGGCTCTTGAACAACGACGTGCCGGCCCCGGTACCGATCGAACTCAAGGTGCTCGATGAAGGCTGGAGCGGCCCCAAGCTGTGCGAACGGCTGCGCAACCAGTTGGTGGGCGATTATCTGCGCGAGGACGGCGCGGAATGCGGCATCATGCTGCTGGTCTGGCAAGGCCAGGCGGCCAAGCAGTGGCGGATCGACGGGAAACTGGTATCGCTCGATGAACTTGCAGATGCTCTGAAACGATACTGGTTCAGCATCGCCATTGATTATTCTGGCGTATCGGCGATCGAAGTCGTGGTCATCGATCTCACCCGGCGGGCGCCGAAGGCACATGACTAATGGCGGGCATATCTTCAATGCAGCCTAAGAAGCCGTTTCGCGTTGGCGGTGCGGCCACGGCTGGTGGGATGAATTTTCAGGCATCTGTGACGGCAATTGCCTATTCCCATCTGCTGGCTGACAGACCGCTTAACTGGCTATCGGGACTGGTTGAGGACACACCTGATCGGATCGAAGCTGAAACCGGTGGTGGCGGTGACGACATAAGTATCGCCCTGTTGGGCGGTGACACTGTCGAAGTGCAGGTCAAAAAGGGTTTGCGAAAGGGCAAGAAACTCTGGTCGGCACTGGAGGCTCTGGCAGGCGGGATTGCCGACGGTGATTGCGACTATGGCGTGCTGGTGGTTTGCCCCAACAGCAGCGCGAATATTCGCGAGAAGCTTGCCCAAGACATTGAGCGCCTTGGCGATGGTAGATCCGACAATCTCTCGTCTACCGGCGTGGAATGGCTGGCGCATCTGGAGGACATCGGCCTCGATCACACTAGAGTCTGCGGTCGGCTACGCATCCAGACAGTTTCCGCCGTTAAGGCCGATCTCGCCTCCATACAGGCGGCCAGAGCGCTTCTCGAATCCATTGCTGCCGACAAGCGAGATGTCTCTCGCCTTTGGGATTTGCTATTCAAGGATGCCTCGGAACTGATCGAAAGGCGCGGTCGGCGCGACGCTGGCTCACTGATCAAATGCATTCGAGCGGCGAATATCGAGATGCGCGGTGAGCCTGATTGCAGACGCGCTTTGGTGCTGGGCAAGATTTCAGATTGGAACCACAAGTCTCACGCTCATTTTTCGGTGCTAGGCCTCAACCACAAGTTCGACATCGACAAGGATTGGATAGAGTTGTCCGCGGTGGTTTCCGACAACGCGGGCTCAACGCCGGTTGATACTCCGGATATTGCGAAGGCGCTCGCCGATTATCACGACTGGAAGCGAGCGAAAACGGACCGGAGGGAAGCCGGTTCCGACCAAAGGGTCCGCTCCGTCGATCCCGAAACCCTGGGGCGTTTCGTGAAGCGTGGGATTGTCCTGGCTGGCCCGGGTATGGGCAAAACCACGCTGCTCAACCGCATTGTTCGGCGCTATAGCGAAGATTGCATTCCAGTCTTGCGGGTGCGCTTGCGCAGCGTTGCCGCCAGCATGCGCGGCGGCAGGTCTTTCGAACAGGTTGTATTCGAGCTTGGCCTGGATGGAAGCGGACTTCCGGCTGCCGATGTAAGAGCCGTCAATTTCACAAACTGGCTGTTGCTCGGCGATGGACTCGACGAATGCGGTGACATGCAGGCGGAAGTGGCCGCCAGCGTAGAGCGCTTCAGCTTTGGATTTCCTGACAGCCATATCATCGTGACCAGTCGACCAATCGGCTACGACGCAGGGCACTTTTCGGATTGGCGACACTATGATCTGCTACCGCTTGATCCGTCTCATGCCGCAGAAAATGTGCTGTCGCTGCTGCATAGCCTGAATGACGATGAGCAAGTCTTGGAAGAGTACAGGAAGCGCTGCGACCGGGAACTCCGAAGAAGCAACGTAGAAATCCGGGACATTGTAGGGCGGACACCCATGATGGTTGGGCTGGCCGCATCGATACTGGCCGGCGGTCGGTCGCTGGGCACATCAAGACAGGAATTGTTCGAGCAGATTTTCGTCCTCATAGATGAAATGCCGAAGCGCGCCCTGAGCAAGCCTGCGGCACAGGCAGTATTGTCGCGATTCCTGGATATCGCTGGCTGGCATATAACCCGTGACCCGCTGCTCGATCGCAAAGACCTAGTGCAGGAATGCGCCAAATCACTGGCAACTCTTACCGGCGAAACGTTACTCGTCGCGACCGAGAAAGCAGAGAGATATTTGCATTATTGGGAAGATGTTGGGCTGATTGAGACAATCGGGCTGGGTGTGAGCACAGTCTATTGTTTCACGCATAAGAGCATTGGCGAATACGCTGCCGCCCGTCACTTTTGCGACAAAGATTCGGTCGAATTGCGCTTCGATTTGGCTGATATGCTCGATGATCCCAAATGGGATGAGATGCTTCATTTTGCGTCAAGCCTGGGCGTTGGAGATCAGATTGCCCGGGCAATATTGGCAAGCTCCGAGACTGCCTCCACCGGGCCGAGAAAGGCCTTGCATCTGGTGCGGCTTCTTTCCGATTCACCGGCAAGATTCGATGAGGAGCTGTTATCCGACATCTTGACAAGAATAGCCGAGGTGCTTCGAGACGGCTCCCGCGACCATGCCGAGATCGGTCTTCCGCTGGCCCAGGCCGCGCGCGCATATCCATCGGAAATCGCTACGATGGCGAAAGACTTCCTGGATAGCGAACATGTCTGGGTGCGCTTAGTCGCTTGGAATTGCCTGTTGGCCGCAGACTCAAACCAATTGGAGCTCGGTGACCTAACGCGTGTGTTACCGGAACTTGTAGAGGCTGGCGTAGGAGTCAGGAAAAGGCGTTTGGGTGGCGGAATCCTAAGTCTCAGCCTCGGATCCAATCGCAGCCTGACCGAAGAACTGGCCTTATCCGGATGCCGCTACATCGGTGATCACGCTTCGCCCGAAACAGTCGATGCCATCGTGCCCGGGATTCTGCAGCATGAAGATTTGGGCTCGATCGGATTTCTTGAGAAGGCTGAGCGACTGATAAAGGACAAGGGCTGGACCTTTTCAGCTTATAGCCGGTCATCCGATCTATGGTCGGGCAAGCGGAATCTGTTCTCCAATCCCGAAGGATATGATGCCGCTCAACACGTTTCCGAGCTTTTCTGGCTCGATGCCCTAGGCGCGGCAGAAATTGTCGAAGGCGAGGGCAGCAAGCCTGGCCCGCTCCTTACGCTAAGCGCATTTGCACAGGCTTCCTATTACTGGGAGCAACCGGCGAATTATGTTTGGGCATGGACGAAGGACTTCGATCCGAACCCAGCAAGAGTAGCTATTCAGACCTTCGCCCGAGTTTGCAATCTTGATGCTTCCGTTTTGCGGGTGGAGGCGATAGCGGCCAAGAAGTACTTGCTCGCAGGAGAAGGCAAGACTGACAAATGGAGGCATTCCCCGCTCCACCAATTGTCCCAAGTGGATTGTCCGGACCCTGACTGGAGCCGAGTTGGGCAAATGGAAATCGACACGGCTATCCTCGAACAGGCGTTACATCATCCGAGCCGGTGGATCGTTTGGATGGCCGCCACCATTCTTGAAGGTAAGCTGGAGCCAGACGCCCTTAAGGCCTGCGTCACTCGTTTGTTGGCGGATGGTGAAGGT
>JAYPMZ010000120.1:7116-8270 GCA_038130205.1 Erythrobacteraceae bacterium
CGAATTGCCTGGGCGGGCGGGCGTAGACCTTGTTGTCGAAAGACTCAAGCAAGAGTTTGGCTGGGGAGAGCGTCACCTCTTCGATATGCTCTGCCTTTCCAATCATGCGCCAATTTGTGCTCTCGCAGATCTTGAAGTTATCCTGGAAAATGGTCTCTGGGCGAATGTGTGGACAGCGCGTTCCGCTGCCAAGCTGCTGCTGAAAGTGGCCGAAGCGCAACAAAGCGACCTATTACCATTGATCGACGATGCCTTCCACCATTGGCAAGAACACGAAGAGCCATATCCGAAACGCGGCGGCGCCATTCCCGAAAGTCCGCGAGCGGATCTCGCAAAGGCACGTCTTGCGATCGAAGGTCCAGATTATGATCGCGCAAAAGTCCATCTGTCTGACCAGCGGAGCGATGTGTCCGATGTAGGCAAGTCGGCGCTGGTCCAACTGATTGAAGCGGAGGACGATGCCTTTGTCTCCTTCATCGCTGACATCGAAGACAATAAGCTTGATGCGGCCATCTTGTCCTTCGTCCTAGGTAAGCTGGAAAGCCTGTCTGCCCGGAAAGTAGGCTGGGTTGTCTCGCTTCTCGATCACGGACGTGAAGAGGTTCGATTTGCAGCGATGGCGATATTGGATCGGAAGTATCTCGATGCTGACGAGATCAGGAAACACCTCACTGCGATGCGAGCGGATTCAAGTGAAGACATTCGAGACCGTGCCCTATCTCGACAGATAGGGTGAACGGCAGCCTGTGGATCACCTAAATGCTAACCGAATGTCCGATATTAGGGCGCTTAGCTGACGAACCACTTCTTCCAGAAGCTGCCAGGCGGCTAATGGGGCGGTTGCCAAAGTTCCAGCTCTGGAGTTTCGACCAAGCAAAGGCCCCGCGTGAAACCTGTCAGATAGATATCTACGCCCTGATGATGACAATCCTGCATCGTCACGCACAGGGACTGGACACCTAGTCTATCGGGCGGTCTGCCGAAAGCGGTCCACGCCGCGGGTCCTTCAGCTGTGCTTTGTCGTTGTGATTGTGCGTGGCGAGCTCGATCCGCTGCGCCAGACCGGCCAAGCCATCATCCGTTTCTCCATTCCGATCTTCGTAGTGCTCGAAAGTGTCGAGGATGCGCTGGCAGGTCTCGCCGTCGAGGCCTTG
>JAYPMZ010000121.1:0-8182 GCA_038130205.1 Erythrobacteraceae bacterium
CCCTTGGCCTGCCCTTGGGCATCGCCGATCACCAACCACTCGGCGCGCGCGAGCGGTGAGGAAGGGTCGAGCATGAAGCCGCGTCCGCCTGCGCTGATCCAGCTTTCGCCGCTGGCATCGCGGCGGCGCGCCACGAAGTCGGGACGCGCGAGAGCAAGGCACTCGGCAGGCTCCATATCTTGCGGCGACTGCTCGCCTGCCAGTTTTTCAGCGGTCTTGGCCCAGCCCCGTGCGATACCGTTCGCGCTGCTAGCGCGTTTCGACCGGTCGCCGCGCCAGCGTGCAAGCCTTTGCGAGAGGTCTTCCCCGCGCCCGCCCAGTCCGCGCTCTTGCAGCAACATGACCAGCCGCGCCGTGTCTTCGCCGCAACCGCTGCGCGCACCGTGGAGCACGGCGGCGGCGTGGTCGGGTGCCATCGGCATGGCCGCAATCGCTTCGCCCGAAGGGGTAATCCGGCCTTCGCCGTCAAGCGCGCCCAATGCCTCGAGCGCCCGCCGCGCCGCCGCTACCGAAGCTGCGGGCGGTACATCAAGCCAGCGCAGCGCCGCAGGGTCGCTCGAACCCCATTTGGCAAGCTTCAGCAGCAATGCGGTGAGGTCTGCTGTCTCGATCTCTGGCGGGGCAAATTCGGGGCGGCCCAAGTGTCCGCCTTCTTCCCACAGACGATAGGCCACACCCGGTCCCTGGCGCGCCGCACGACCGGCGCGCTGGGCCGCAGCCGCCTGACTGGCGCGCCGCGTGACGAGGTGTGTGGTGCCCGCTGCACGGTCGAATTCCGCGAGCCGCGCCATGCCGCTATCGACCACTGCCGAGACACCGTCGAGCGTCAGCGAGGTCTCGGCAATGGCGGTCGCCAGCACCACCCGCCTGCGCCCCTCGGGATCGCGCCGGATAGCAGCACGCTGCCCCGCAGGTTCAACTTGCCCGTGGAGCGGCAAGATCGGCACATTCTTCAGCTTCGCTTCCAGTCGCTCGCGGGTACGTTCGATCTCTCCGACGCCGGGCAGGAAGGCGAGGATGTCACCCGTCTGTTCGCGCCACGCCGTCATCACGCCGTTCGCCACCTGATCCTCGATCCGTGCAGAAGGATCGCTGCCAAGCCATTTGATTTCCAGCGGAAAGCTGCGCCCTTCACTCTCTATCACTGGCGCGTCTTCACCCAGCAATCGCGCAAACCGCGCGCCGTCGATGGTCGCAGACATTACCAGCACGCGCAGGTCTTCGCGCAGTACCTCGCGTGTCTCAAGCGCCAGCGCAAGGCCGAGGTCGCTGTCGAGATGCCGCTCGTGCGCCTCGTCGAACAGCACGGCGGAGACGCCCGCAAGCTCAGGGTCCTCGACCAGACGGTTCACGAGAATTGCTTCTGTGACCACCAGCACGCGCGTCTTGGCCGAGGTCTTGCTGTCGAGGCGAGTGAGATACCCCACCGTCTCGCCGGGTTTTTCGCCAAGCATCTCCGCCATGCGCTCGGCGGCAGCGCGCGCGGCGACACGGCGGGGCGAAGTGAGGATGATCTGACCGCTGCACCACGTCTCACCGAGCAGATCGGGGGCCACCGCAGTGGTCTTGCCTGCCCCCGGCGGCGCGATCAGCACAGCGGCACCAACACGCGACAATGCAGCCCGCAAATCGGGCAGAACGGCGTTGATGGGAAGTTCGGGGCTCACGCCCGTCCGGTTAGCGCGATCAATACCCGCGCGCGACTGCAAATTGCGCGGCTTCGGCCATCGCCGCGCGCGCCTTGCTGTCGGGAAAGATCGAGATCGCGTCGATTGCGCGCTGGGCGAAGTGGCGCGCCTTTTCCCGCGTATCTTCGAGCGCGTTGTGCTTCTGGATCAAGGCAATTGCCTGCGCGAGATCTTCATCCGAGCTTCGGTGGCCGAGGATTGCGTCCTTCCAGAACTTGCGTTCCTCGGTGTCGCCGCGGGCGTGAGCGAGGATGACGGGCAGCGTCATCTTGCCTTCGCGGAAGTCGTCGCCCTGATCCTTGCCCATTTGCGCGGCGTCCGAATCATAATCGATCGCGTCATCGACAAGCTGGAAGGCGACGCCGAGATTGCGGCCATAATCTTCGAGCGCGCGTTCTTCCTCATCGCTGCATTCGGCGACGACGGCGCTGATCTGGCTCGCGGCCGCGAACAGCGCGGCGGTCTTCGCACCGATGATGTGGAGGTAGCGTTCCTCGCTCGTTTCGATCTGGCGCTGAGCGGTCAGTTGCGAGACTTCGCCCTCGGCGATCACCGCGCTGGCGTGGCTGAGGATCTTGAGCACCCGAAGGCTGCCGTCCTCGGTCATTAGCTCGAAAGCGCGGCTAAACAGGAAATCGCCCACCAGCACCGTTGCCGGATTGCCGAAAATGATGTTCGCCGCTGCCTTCCCGCGGCGCAGTTCGCTGCCATCGACGACATCGTCGTGCAGCAACGTCGCGGTGTGAATGAATTCGACCGCAGCGGCGAGCTTGTAGTGGCGCGTACCGTTGTATCCGACCAGCTCCGCGCCTGCGAGCGTAAGCATCGGACGCAGCCGCTTTCCGCCGCCCGAAATCAGATGTCCGGCGAGGCTCGGGATAAGCGGAATTTCGCTCTGCATCCGTTCGAGAATAACGCTGTTGACCGAGTTCATGCCGCTCGCGGTGAGCGAGAGCATCGGGTCGAGCGTGGGCTGTTTGCGCGGGAGAGGAACGACGTCTGCAGTCATGGACAATCGCCTTACGTCCCGCCGCGCGCGCTTGGCAAGCGCTGAATTGCTGCTAGTTTTGCGGGTGATGACGCAAGATACGCAATCCACGCCAGCCGGCAGTTCGGGAGATGATCCCGTGCTTTCGGCCTTTCGCAAGAGCATCGACAATATCGATGCCGCGCTGATCCACATGCTCGCCGAGCGCTTTCGCATCACGCAGGCCGTGGGCGAATACAAGGCAAAGGCCACCCTTCCCCCCGCCGACCCAGGCCGCGAGGCGCGTCAGGTGGCGCGGCTGCGCAAGCTGTCGGAAGAGGCCGATCTCGACCCCGAATTCAGCGAGAAATTCCTGCGCTTCATCATCGATGAAGTGATCCGCCATCACGAGAAGGCGCAGCAGGGTTAAACGCGATCAGGCTCGCGGTAGCCGCAGGTCTACCAACAGTCCGCCCAGGTCCTCGCTCTCGCCGAGCGTGACCGAGCCACCGTAAATCTCCGCCACATCGCGCACAATTGCGAGCCCTAGCCCCGTCCCCGGCTTGCCTGTGTCGAGCCGTGCGCCGCGCGCGAAGATGCGATTGCGCTCTTTTTCGGGGATGCCTGCGCCGTCATCCTCGATCCAGATGCGACACAGCGGGCTGCCCGGCTCGTGATCGACCGTCACAAACACGCTGCCGCCGCCATATTTCGCCGCGTTCTCGATCAGATTGCCGAGAATTTCGTCGAGGTCCTGCCGTTCGATCGCGACCAGCGCGTCCTTGCTGCCAGCGATATCCAGCCGTCCGTCGGGATAGAGCCGCTCGACCGCACGGCGCACCGCTTCGGCGCTCTGGCGGACATTTGTGCGTGCCTGACCGACAGCGCGGCGTCCGACCGCGCGGGCGCGGGCAAGGTGGTGGTCGACATGGCGCTGCATCGTCTTTGTCTCACGGAACACCGCTTCGGACAATTTCGGATCGCGCGCGGTCGCAGCGTTGGTGAGGACCGTCAGCGGAGTCTTGAGCGCATGCGCAAGATTGCCTGCGTGGCGGCGCGCTTCCTCTGCCTGCCGCTCTGTGTGTTCAAGCAGCGCGTTGACCTCTTCCACTAGCGGCTGAACCTCAAGCGGCAGCGGCTCGGTAATGCGGTTTTCCCCCGTTGTGCGCAGTTTCTGGATGGCGGCACGCACGCGGCGCAGCGGCGACAGACCATAGCGGATTTGCATCAGCGCCATGACGATCAGTCCGAGGCCGAGCACCGCGAAACTCCAAATCAGGATCAGCCGCACCTGCTGTATCTGGCTGTCCATCGCCTCGGTCGCGCTTGCGACGGCAAAGGTCCAGCGCGTCTCGCTGCCCGGCAGGATAACCGTGCGCTCCGCAATCCGCAGCGGCTCGTCGGCAAACTGGTTCGAATTGTAGAAATGCACGTCGCTGTCGAAGTGGTCGGGATCGCTTTCCGCGGCCTCTCCAGCGCGCAGTTCAAGCGTGCGGTCCCACAGACTGCGCGAGGGATAGGGTTCGAAATCGCTGCCGCTGATTTGCCAATACAGCCCGCTGTTCGGCTCCAGAAAGCGCTGGTCGCCGAGGCTGCGGTAAAACCACACCTCGCCGAAACTATCGATCTCTGCCGAGGCGACCATCGCGGTCAGCTGGTATTCGAGCTGTTCGTCAAAGTTTGCCTCGACCTGCCGCGTGAGCGTACGTTCGAGCGCGATGCCGCCGCCCAGCAGCAGCACGATAATCCACCCCGCTGCGATCAGCCCCATGCGCCGCGCGAGGCTGGCGCGCGGTTTGTCGGTCGCGATCTGGGCGGCTTCAATTTCCGACGCAACATCGTCGCCCGGCGTTTCAGCCGAAGCAGCAGACCCGCCCGCGCCCTCAGGCTGTTCCTTAAGCGCGGGGTTTGTCTGCGGGGTCGTCGAGGCTGTAACCGAGGCCACGGATGGTAGTGATTACCTCTGCACCAAGTTTCTTGCGGATGCGGGTGACGAAGACTTCGATCGTGTTTGAATCGCGGTCGAAATCCTGGTCGTAGATGTGTTCGATCAGCTCGGTCCGGCTCACCACCTTGCCTTTGTGGTGCATCAGGTAGCTCAGGAGCTTGTATTCCTGCGCGGTGAGTTTCACCGGCTCGCCGTCGAGCGTCACGCGGCCCGAACGGGTGTCCAGCCGGACATCGCCAGCGGTCAGTTCGGACGAGGTGTTGCCCGACGCACGGCGGATCAGCGCACGCAGGCGGGCGATCAGTTCTTCGGTCTGGAACGGCTTGGCGAGATAATCGTCGGCACCCGCGTCGAGCCCGGCGACCTTGTCCGACCAGCTGTCGCGCGCGGTCAGCACCAGCACCGGAAAGTCGCGGCCTTCCTTGCGCCACATGCCTAGCACCGAAAGCCCGTCGATCTCGGGCAGGCCGAGGTCGAGGATGCAGGCGTCATAATCCTCGGTCGAGCCCATGAAGTGCCCGTCTTCGCCGTCGGTCGAAAGATCGACGGCATAGCCGGTCTGCTCCAGCGTCGATTTCAACTGCTGGCCGAGAGTGGGTTCGTCTTCGACGATCAGGATGCGCATGTTCCACCATTTCCTTGCGAATTTGCGAGAAGTGACCTGCGCGTTTGCAGTGCGCGCGTCAAGCGAACGCCACGGCAATTCATGCGCTTAGTCCCCCGCGATTTTGCCACGAGTGCCGATCAGTTCGACCGGTTGATGATGCGGCCGGTGCGGGCATCGACGTCGATATAGGTCACCCGCCCATTGCGGATGAACTTGAGCCGGTAAGCCCGCGCTGTGCTGTCATAGGAAGGACCGAGGTATTCGGCCCCGCGCATGGTCGGAAGGATGCGGTTTTCGATCTGACTGAGCGAGAGCTGGTTGCCCGCGCGCATTTCCCGCCGCGCTTCGCCTTGGTCGCTGCGCGACTGGTCCTGCGCCTGCGCGCCCGCCGCGACCAGCGCGGTGGTGGAGCCTGCGCCGAGCCCAGCCAACAGCGTCGCTGCGGCGAGAGTGGCAAAGAGAGAGCGGGTCTTGATCATCGTGCTACCATGCCTAGCGCGGGGCCATTGAACAAGCTGTGAATGGGCCTGCGCCCGCCCGTTCAGGGATTGCGCCTTGTCCGTCCTCAGCCGGTCGGGCCTCCCGTCATTTCATATTTGATCGTGACATTGACGCCGGTGGAGACCTGTCCGGGTTGCACCGGGGTGCTCTGGACCGCGACGGCATCGGCGGCTGCACGCATCTTCATCTCCGGCTGCGGGGAGCTGCCCTGAATCGCCTCGCTCACCGCGAGCACGCGCACGCCGCTGTAACCGTAGAGTTCGGCATAGGCTTCGGCTTGCTCGGTCGCACGCGCGACGGCGGCGGTGCGCGCGGCCTGCTTTGCGGCTTCGTCATCCTCGATGCTAAAGCTCGGCCCGCTAATATCTGTTGCACCCGCAGCGACCAGCGCATCGAGAACCGCGCCCGTTCCCTCGATTTCGCGCAGCTTCACGCTCACGCGGTTCGAAACCTGATAGCCGCGAAACACATTGGCCTGCGTGTTGCGGTCGTAATCGTAGCGGGCATTGAGGTTGATGCCTGTGGTCTGAATGTCCTTTTCGTCCACGCCGAGCGCCATGATGCGCTGGATGACACTGCGCATTTGCGCTGCGTTCTGCTGCATTGCCGCCACCGCCGTGGGTGCTTCGGTGGTGACGCCGGCGCCAATGGTGACGAGGTCAGGCTCGGCGGTGACGCTTTCGAACACCGAGAGTTCGATCACCGGGCCGGTGGCGGCGATTTCGACGGTCTGGGCGTGTGCGGGAGCGGCGAACGGCAGTGCAATGGCGGCGGCGGCGAGAGCGAGGGGATATCGGGGTGTCATGGGGGTTCTCCTTTGCCCCGCCACATGGCAACCAGCGGCTTTCGGCGCACTGAACCGCTTGGCAAGGCCCCTGCAACCTCCTAACTGCGCCGCTCCATGGCACAACCACCAATCCTCTCCTGGGAAGGGCTCGGCCTGCAACAAGGCGGACGCTGGCTCTTCGGCGGACCCGATGTCGCCCCGATCGACCTGCATGTGTTGCCGGGCGACCGGCTTGCGCTGATCGGACGCAATGGCGCGGGCAAGACCACTCTGCTCAGGCTCATCGACGACCGGATCGAAGCGGATCGTGGCCAGCGGCGGATCAAGCCGGGCACACGGATCGTGTTTCTGGAGCAAGAGCCCGATTTCTCGCCCTTTGCAACGCTGATGGACTTCGCGCTCGCAGGCGATGACGCGCCGCAAGCGCACGAGATCGAGGCTATCGCGGGCCAGCTGGGCATCGACATGGCCACCGATGCAGCCACCGCCAGCGGCGGCGAGAAGCGCCGTGCGGCTATCGCCCGCGCGCTCGCGCAGGACCCCGACCTGCTGTTGCTCGACGAGCCGACCAACCACCTCGATCTGGGCGCGATCGACTGGCTCGAGGACTGGCTCAGCCGCTACAAGGGCGCCTTCATCACCATCAGCCACGACCGCACCTTCTTGACGCGCCTGACCCGCGCGACCTTGTGGCTCGACCGCGGCACGCTGCGGCGCAAGGAGGTCGGCTTCGGCGGCTATGACGCGTGGGAAGAGAGCGTCTATGCCGAGGAAGCTCGTGCGGCGGAGAAGCTCGACGCCAAGCTGAAGCTCGAAGCGCATTGGCTCGAACGCGGTGTGACTGCGCGCCGCAAGCGCAACCAGGGGCGTCTCGAGAAGCTGTACCAGATGCGCGCCACCCGCGCCGCCATGATCTCCGACTCCGGCACCGCCAAGCTCAAGCTTGCCAATGACGAGGAGTTCAAGTCAAAATCGGTCATCGTCGCAGAAGGCATCTCCAAGTCCTATGACGAGCGTGCGATCATCAAGCCGTTCACCCTGCGCATCCAGAACGGCGACCGCATCGGCATCGTCGGGGCGAATGGCGCAGGCAAGACAACGCTGCTCAAGATGCTCACCGGCGAGCTGGAACCCGACAGCGGCACTATCACCCATGCGCGCACGCTCTCGGGTGTCATGATCGACCAGCAGCGCAAGCTACTCGAACCCGATGCGACCGTGCGACAGATCCTTGCCGAAGGGGGCGACTGGATTGACGTTCGCGGGGTCCGCAAGCACGTGCAGGCGTACCTCAAGGACTTCCTGTTCGACCCCAAGCTGGTCGACACCAAGGTCGGCATCCTGTCGGGCGGCGAGCGTTCGCGCCTGCTGCTCGCCCGCGAGTTTGCGCGCACCGCCAACCTGCTGGTGCTCGAGGAACCCACCAACGACCTCGATCTCGAAACGCTCGACCTCCTGCAGGAGGTGATCGCCGACTTTGAGGGAACGGTGCTGATCGTCAGCCACGACCGCGACTTCCTCGACAAGACGGTGACCATCACGCTCGGCCTCGACGGGTCGGGCAAGGTCGACATCGTCGCGGGCGGCTATGCCGACTGGGAAGCGAAGCGCAGCAAGCCCGTCGCCGCCAGGGCAAATGCCGCCGCTACCGAAACGCCGCCCCCGCCACCGCAGGCCCGCAAGA
>JAYPMZ010000122.1:0-8070 GCA_038130205.1 Erythrobacteraceae bacterium
GGATTTCAATCTCTTTTAGCAAGAGAGGATCCGCAAAGGCCCTCGTAGACCGCATATTCACCGTCAGGCCATGCAATCGCGAGCACGCAATGGAAAGCAGCCGACCGGTCTGTGTCTGGCCCTCGCTGCTGCAAAAGGCCCTCGACCTTGCCCATCGCCATGTACCAGTCGCGACCCGGTTCGCCTTCAAACCACTGCCGCTCAGCCCAGTCGGCGGTGTAAACGCCCGGACGACCATCAAGCGCATCGACGCTCAACCCGCTGTCGTCGGCGAGCGCTGCGAGCCCTGAAGCCTCGGCAGCCGCGCGCGCCTTGATCAGCGCGTTCTCGGTGAAGGTTTTGCCGGTTTCCGCAGGTTCCGGCAGGCCCAGCGAGCCTGCCGAAATGCACTTCATCCCATATGGGTCGAGCAGCGCCGAAATCTCTTTCAGCTTGCCCGCATTGTGCGTTGCGATGACCAGCGATCCTCCACCGAGCTTGCGGGTCACTTCACCGCGTCCATCTGCGCCTTGAAGATCGCGTCACAGCCAATGTTGGCGAGGCGCAGGAGGCGCAGCAGGCCTTCCTCATCATAGGTCGCACCTTCTGCGGTGGCCTGAACCTCGGCGATCTGGCCGCCCGAAATCAGGACGAAGTTCGCGTCGGCATCGGCGTTCGAATCCTCGTCATAGTCTAGGTCGAGGACGGGCGTGCCCTTGTAAATGCCGCAGGAGATCGCGGCGACCTGACCCGAAATCGGGTTTTCCTTGATCGCGCCCGATTTCATCAGGCCGTTGATCGCCAGTTGCAGCGCAACCCATGCGCCCGAAATCGAGGCGGTGCGTGTGCCGCCGTCGGCCTGAATCACGTCGCAGTCGAGCGTGATCTGGCGTTCGCCGAGTTTCTTGAGATCGACCACGGCGCGCAAGCTGCGTCCGATCAGACGCTGGATTTCCTGCGTGCGACCCGACTGCTTGCCGCGTGCCGCTTCGCGCTGGCCGCGGGTGTGCGTGGCGCGCGGGAGCATCGAGTATTCACCCGTCACCCAGCCTTCGCCCTTGCCGCGCAGCCACGGCGGAATCCGTTCTTCGACGCTCGCGGTGCACAGCACCTTGGTTTCGCCAAAGCTGATCAGGCAGGAACCTTCGGCGTGCTTGGTGAAGCCGGTTTCGATGGTGATTGCGCGCATTTCGTCAGGCGCGCGGCCAGAGGGTCGCATGAAATTCTCCGTTTAACAGTCTGGGGCCAAGTGACACCGCAGGCTTGTCGTCGCAAGCGCAAACACTAAGATTATCCGCATGGCTTCAACCCCCATCACCGAATTGACTGAAAGAGCCCGCGAAATTTTCCGTCGCGTGGTTGAGGGTTATATCGACAGCGGCCAGCCGGTCGGGTCGAAGACGCTTGCCAGCGATGGGGCGCTGAACCTTTCGCCTGCATCGATCCGCAGCGTGCTGGCGGAGCTGGAAGGGCTTGGCCTGCTCGCCGCTCCGCACACCAGCGCCGGACGGATGCCGACCGATGCGGGCTTGCGGATATTCGTCGATGGCATGATGCGGGTGGCGGAACCGACTCCCGAGGAACGCGCGCGGATTGAGGCGCGGCTTGGCGAAGCGGGCCCGGTTGAACAGGCATTGCAGGCCACCAGCGCGCTTTTGTCCGAACTTTCGGGTGCAGCAGGCATGGTGATGGTGCCGACGCGGGAACAGCGCCTTGCCCAGTTCAGTCTTGTGTCGCTCGGTCAGGGAAAGGCGCTCGCGGTGCTCGTCGGAGAGGATGGCGGGGTCGAGAACCGCGTGCTCGATATCGATTCCTCGGCAACCGGTTCGCTTGAAACGGCGAGCAATTATATCACGGCACGCCTTGCCGGACGCACGCTCGCCGAAGCGGCGCAGGCGATGAGCAGCGAAATCAAGGCCGGCAAATCGCAACTGGATGATGCTAGCCGCGATCTGGTCGAGCGGGGCCTCGCCGTGTGGAGCGAGGATGCGAACAAGCGCCCCGTGCTGATTGTGCGCGGTGCGGCAAACCTGCTCGACGAGGCGGCGATGGGCGATATCGAGCAGGTCCGCACACTGCTCGATGACCTTGAGAACAAACAATCGGTCGCCTCGCTGCTCGACAGCGCGCGCGAGGCCGAGGCGACGCGGATTTTCATTGGCGCCGAAAACCGTCTGTTTGGCCTTTCGGGTTCGTCTGTGATCGCATCACCCTATCGCGATATGGAAGGCCGCGTCGTCGGCGTTCTGGGTGTGATAGGTCCCACGCGCTTGAATTACGCGCGCGTGGTCCCCATGGTTGATTTAACAGCCCGTTCCTTGGGCAAGCTCATCGCTTAAACACAGGTAATCAAAAGACATGAACGAGAACGACAAGCCGCAGGATGCGGCGGTGGAAGACGAATTGAAGGGTGTGCCGGAAGAGTTCCTTTCGGACGATGATTGCGAAGCTGCGGGCGGCGATGCGTTGTCCGAAGCGCTCGAGAATCTGCGCGGCGATCTCGAAACGGCGAAGCAGGAAGTGCTCTACGCCAAGGCCGAGGCGCAGAACGTGCGCCGCCGCGCCGAAAAGGACGTGGCCGATGCGCGCAATTATGCCGCAACCGGCTTTGCCCGCGACATTCTGAGCGTTTACGACAACCTCAGCCGCGCGGTCGATGCAATCCCTGCCGCTTCGCGAGAAGACGATTCGATGAAGGGGCTCATCACCGGCATCGAAGCGACCCTGCGCGAGATGGAAAAAGTGTTCGGCCAGAATGGCGTGAAGCGCATCGCCGCACTCAACATGCCGCTCGACCCGAACCAGCATCAGGCGATGATGGAAATCCCCTCGGCCGATCACGAGCCGGGAACAGTGGTGCAGGAAATGCAGTCGGGCTGGATGATCAAGGACCGCCTGCTGCGCCCTGCAATGGTGGGCGTGTCGAAGAAGCCGGACTAAGGGAAGCTAGCACCGCTTTTGCCTGAAAATCGGGCTATGATAGCGGTGCGCTGGCGGTCGCACCGTTAGCTTTGGTGCGGCTGATGCGGGGGTGATTCATGAAAGTCTGGCAAGCTGTCGGCTGCGCGATCGTCGTGTTTGTCCTGTTTATCGGCCTGATTGTCGGGGCGGTATTCTGGGCGACTGGCGGCATCGTCGATGCGGCGGACGATTTCTTCACTGCCGCTGCCGAGGGCAAATATGACGAAGCACACGCGCTGACATCGCAGGCCATGCAGGCAGAGAACACGCCCGATCAACTTGAACGGTTCCTGACCGAGCGCGGCCTTAACGAAGTGACCGACACGAGCTGGAACTCGCGCAGCATCAACAATTCGCAAGGCCGTATCGAGGGAACGCTCACCACCAAGGGCAGGGGGAAAGTCCCAGTCGTTATGGAGCTCGTCTCGGAAAACGACGAGTGGCGGATCAGCCTGATCGAACCGCAGGAGCTCGGTCTGCAAACCTCCGGCGGCGGCATGGTAGCCGTCGAGCAATGATCTGAACCCAGCGCCTGAGCAAAAGGCCCAAGACAAAAGGCCCGAAGTGAAAGGCCCAAAACAAAAGGCGGAGCATCGCTGCCCCGCCTTTGCGTCGTTCGGTTGATGTGCGGGCTTACTGGCCGCCAAGCTCGGAAATATCGAGCTGGGCATCGATGAATTCGCCTTCCTCGAACGAGCCGACCCAGATTTCATAGTCGCCGCTTTGCGCAGGGCCGAATACGACCGACGGGTTCACGCCTTCGCCCTGTCCGTCGTCATTGCAATACCAGTTTCCGTCCGGTGCGTTGATTACCAGCGTGGTGTCCCCATCTGCGCGGACCGAAATGAACAGCGGCAGCGCATCGTGCGTTTCGTCACGGGTGAAAGTGAGGCGCACGTCGGGGTCTTCCGAGATGTAGCCCGAGCAATTGCCGATAGCTTCCTCGGCATTGATCGAGCCTCCCGAAACCAGCTCGATCGTGTGCGGATCGTCAGGGAAGCCCGCTTCCAGCACAACCGTGCCCGAGTTGGGATCGCCGAAAATGTTCTGCGCGCTTACAGCGCCAGTGGCGCAAACGGCGAGAGCGGCAACGGAAATAGAAAGTGTTTTCAACATGGATTTCCCCCCAATGGTCAAAGCGAGCGACCGGATAAGCGACTGCTCGTTCTATGTTATCATGCCTGACGGCTGAATATCGGGTTTATCACCTGTTTCAAGATCATGCAGACAGCTAAAGTGTCGCACCCTTGAACCGCACAAGCAGATCATAGGCCGCCTTGTCGCCAATCCCTGCGATTTTCACGCCGTGCCGCAACCAGAAAGCGTGTTTGACGATCTCTGCCTGCTGCTCGATCCCGTAGGCCTTGAACGGCTGCCCCGGCATGAGGCTGTATTTATATTTGCACCATGGGTGGCGGTGGAGCACCAGATACCAGTCACCGCGTGACTGCGTTTGCCAGACATGGGTCAGTTCATGAATGAGCAGGCCCTGTCGCGCGACGCTTGCAGTGGAAAAATCGTCGCAATATCCCATGCCGTCCGGGTGAAAGTGCAAGTGCCCGCGCGGAGCCATGGTGATATTCTTTGGCTGGAACGGAAACCATTTTCGCCGTCGCAGCGTGATCGGTTCGTAGTCGAGAGCATCGCCGAACACCGTGCGGGCCAGCTCGATTTCGCCCGGTGTCAGATGCCGCTCCCCGCCCACCGGACAGGCGGGCAGAGGAGCCGCTTCTATTTTCGTCACCGTCTCGTTCAGCGCTCTTCCCCGGCGGCGCGAACTTCGGCTGCAAACTTGTGCTTATCGCCGCCGGAAATCGTCAGCGTCACCTCGACCGTGTCACCCGGCTTGATATCGGGCGAAACGCCCATGGCCATGACATGATAGTCGCCCGGCTTGAATTCGACCTTGGTCCCGTTGGTGACGGGGATCGGCAATGCTTCCATCATCTGCACCTTGAAGTCGTATTCGCCGAACTGATGCATCATCGCGCTTTCCGCGCCTTCGACCGAGACGCGGCCCAGCGAGAAGGCACGGTCGCCTTCGTAGGAAAAGTCGAAATAAACCGCGGCCGGATTGCCCTCGACCGGGGCGAGCACCACGCGCGCGTGTTCGATAGTGACACCGGGAATAACGCCTTCGGGCGCGGCTTCGACCGGTGCGGCATCGTCACCGCAGGCCGCCAGTGTCATGCCCAGCGCAAGCGCAATCGCGCTCGCAGCGCCTTTAATCCCCATACCCGTCTTATTCTTGTTCATTATTCTAACACCCCTGAAACTGTCCCGCATTGTGGACACGGCAAAAACTAGGCCCCTGCGGTTCTTGTGCCAAGCAAAACCGCACCTATATCCGCCTCATATTCGAGCCGCCAAGCCGCTCTGCCACAGTAGGGGAGCGTGAAGGCAGGTGTCCAACAAAGTCAAATGGTAGGAAATGACATGGGTAAAGTAATCGGTATCGACCTCGGCACCACCAACAGCTGCGTTGCCGTGATGGACGGCGGAAAGCCGAAAGTGATCGAGAATTCGGAAGGCGCGCGCACCACGCCTTCGATCGTGGCCTTCACCAAGGATGGCGAACGTCTGATCGGCCAGCCGGCCAAGCGTCAGGCTGTGACCAATCCCGACAACACCCTGTTCGCGATCAAGCGCCTCATTGGCCGCCGCTTCGATGATCCCACCACGAAGAAGGACATGGACATCGTTCCCTACAACATCGTCAAAGGCAAGAACGGCGATGCGTGGGTCAAGGCAGGCGGCGAAGACTATTCGCCCAGCCAGGTTTCCGCTTTCATTCTGCAAAAGATGAAGGAAACCGCCGAGGGTTATCTGGGCGAAGACGTGACGCAGGCGGTCATCACCGTTCCGGCCTACTTCAACGACTCCCAGCGTCAGGCGACCAAGGACGCCGGCCAGATCGCAGGCCTCGAAGTGCTGCGCATCATCAACGAGCCGACGGCTGCTGCGCTCGCCTATGGCATGGACAAGGACGACGGCAAGACCATCGCCGTTTATGACCTTGGCGGCGGTACGTTCGACGTTTCGATCCTCGAAATCGGCGACGGCGTGTTTGAAGTGAAGTCGACCAATGGCGACACCTTCCTCGGCGGTGAAGACTTCGACAACGCGATTGTCGAACACCTCGCTGCATCCTTCAAGAAGAAGGAAAACATGGACCTGAAGACCGACAAGCTCGCGCTTCAGCGTCTCAAGGAAGCCGCTGAAAAGGCCAAGATCGAGCTTTCGAGCTCGGCCACGACCGAAGTCAACCTGCCGTTCATTACCGCGCGCATGGAAGGTGGCTCGTCCACCCCGTTGCATCTGGTGGAAACGATCAGCCGTTCCGACCTCGAAAAAATGGTCGGCGATCTCATCACCCGCACGCTGGAGCCGTGCAAGAAGGCTCTGGCCGATGCGGGCGTGACCAAGGACGAAATCGACGAGGTTATCCTTGTCGGCGGCATGACCCGCATGCCCAAGGTGCGCGAAGTCGTCGAAAAGTTCTTCGAAGCCAAGCCGCACACGGGCGTGAACCCCGATGAAGTCGTCGCCATGGGCGCGGCCATTCAGGCAGGCGTGCTGCAGGGCGACGTGAAGGACGTGCTGCTGCTCGACGTGACCCCGCTGTCGCTGGGTATCGAAACGCTCGGCGGTGTGTTCACCCGCATGATCGATCGCAACACGACGATCCCGACCAAGAAGACCCAGACCTACTCGACCGCCGAAGACAACCAGAACGCGGTGACGATCAAGGTCTTCCAGGGCGAACGCGAGATGGCAGCGGATAACAAGCTGCTCGGCAATTTCGACCTCGTCGGAATTCCGCCCGCACCGCGCGGCGTACCGCAGATCGAAGTGACCTTCGACATCGACGCAAATGGCATCGTATCCGTTTCGGCGAAGGACAAAGGCACCGGCAAGGAGCAGACGATCAAGATCCAGGCCTCGGGCGGTCTCAGCGATGCTGATATCGACCAGATGGTTCAGGATGCAGAGAAGTTTGCAGACGAGGACAAGAAGCGCCGCGCTGGCGCGGAAGCCCGTAATCAGGCCGAAAGCCTCGTCCACGCGACCGAAAAGCAACTCGAAGAGCATGGCGACAAGATCGACGCAGGGCTGAAGTCCGAAGTCGAAACCGCGATTGCTGCGACCAAGACCGCGCTCGAAGGCGACGACGCCGAAGAGATCAACGCCAAGGCGCAGGAGCTGACGCAGGCGGCCATGAAGATGGGCGAGCAGATCTACAAGCAGGAGCAGGAAGCTGGTGCTGGTAGCGAAGCTGGCGAAGAGGCATCGGCGGAAGAAGACAGCGACGAAGACGTCGTTGACGCTGAATTCTCCGAGGTCGACGAAGACAAGAAGGGTTAAGCGATTTTCCCTCTAGACCCAACCGCTCTACCCGCCGTGCGTGGGTAGGGCGGGACGGTTGGAAGGCACAATAATGGCTACCCAAACCAACTATTACGAACTGCTCGAAGTATCGCGCGATGCCGATGGCTCGACGATCAAGTCGGCCTATCGCAAACTCGCGATGAAGTGGCACCCGGACCGCAATCCGGGCGACGCCGAGGCTGAGGCAAGGTTCAAGGCCTGCAACGAGGCCTATGAATGTCTCAAAGACCCGCAAAAGCGTGCCGCCTATGACCGTTTTGGACATGAGGCCTTCACTCAGGGAATGAGTGGGGGCGGCGGTTTCGGCGGTGGCGGTCGCGGACAAGACGGCTTTGGCGACATCGGCGATATCTTTGAAACCATTTTCGGCAGCGCCTTTGGCGGTGGCGGCATGGGCGGAGCACAGCGCCAGCAGCAACGCCGCGGCGCAGACCTGCGCTTTGACATGCAAGTCACGCTCGACGAGGCGTTCCACGGCAAATCGACCGAGATCGAGATCGAAGTCTCGCAAAGCTGCGATACTTGCGAAGGCTCGGGCGCAACCCCCGGAACGGGCGAACGAACCTGTAACCTGTGCCACGGTCAGGGTTCTGTCCGTGCCAAGCAAGGCATGTTCGTCGTCGAACGGCCCTGTCCGACCTGTGGCGGGCGCGGTCAGGTGATCGAAGACCCCTGCAGCGAATGTCGCGGCGAGGGGCGGGTTGATCGCCGTCGTCGGGTGCGACCGCGGCGAGCTCTTCC
>JAYPMZ010000123.1:0-3435 GCA_038130205.1 Erythrobacteraceae bacterium
CCCCAGCAGGACAGCCAGTCGTCCGTTTGCCACAGCTGCATCGATCTTCGGCAGCGGATCGACGATCAGATGCAGGTCCCAGTCATTGCTTGCAACAGGCTGCGTCCGCTCCATCAGCGATGTCACCGAGAGATCGGAGCCGGTTGCGAACTGGGGCATCGGTTTGAGGTTTGCGCTGCCGTATCGCAAGGTGTCGCTTGCCTCGCTGCGGGTGGAGGTGGCGATGGGGCGGGTCGTGCGAAAGCGCCAATTGGGATCGCTCGCAATCAGAACGATGCCTTCACGGTCGGTGACAAAGGCGCCCACCATCGCCTCGCGCCAACTTTCTTCGATGGAATCGAATTCCACCTTGAGCGCGACAACGCCCAGGGGGGTGTCCCCGTCGTTCACGCGCTGGGCAATGTAGAGGCCGGGGCGACGGCTGACCGTGCCGAGCGCAAATTCGCTGGCAGTGCCTTGCGCGAGCGCTTCGGCGAAGTAGCTGCGAAAGCTGTAGTCGGAGCCAACAAAGCTGGTCGGCAGCTGCCAATTGCTGGCGGCCTCGGTCATGCCTTTTGCATCGACCAGATAGATCGCGGCTGCGCCGGTCTGCTGCGCGAGGTCTTCCAACCGTGTGTTGAGCACCGCGCGCTGGCGGCTGTCTCCGCCCAGCAAGGCCCGCACTTGCGGGTCATTGGCAAGCACGCGCGGGACAAGGCTAAATTTTTCAAGCTCGCTTCCAAGACCGGCCACGAGGATCGCGGCATCGGCCTCGGCGGCGGCTTTGGTTTCGGTCATCGCCGCGTTGCGCATCGCCCGATCGGTTGCGACCAGCGCCAGCAAAGCAACGAGCAATATGCCGAGCGTTGCCAGCACCGGCAGATACCAGCGGTTCATTCCTTTGCTCATCCCCGGCTCCCCCTTCGCGTGCTTGTGCGGATTTCCGCACAAGCGTCAATCGAATTGTGCGGAAATCCGCACAAAGTGGCGCCTTCGGCCATGCAAGTCACTGTTTTGTCACGCAGCACGTTATCCCGCCACTTCGCTTGGAGCGGGTCTGGTTCGGGATAAAATAGTTCCAATCCTTGGGGACGCGCTAGGGGGCGCGGGAGAGATGGCAGCATCAGCAGCAAGCGCGCAAGCGCCCGCGGACCCGGTCCGCCGCAAACCGTTCTACGCGCAGCTTTACGTGCAAGTGCTCGCGGCGATCGCGCTGGGCGCGCTGATCGGACACCTTCTCCCGGATTTCGGCGCATCGCTCAAACCGCTGGGTGACGGCTTCATCAGCCTCATCAAAATGATCATCGCTCCGGTGATCTTTCTGACCGTCGCCACCGGCATTGCAGGCATGCGCGACATGAAATCGGTCGGCAGCGTGGCGGGCAAAGCGTTCGTCTATTTCCTGTTCTTCTCGACTCTCGCGCTGATCATCGGCCTGATCGTTGCGAATGTCGTGAAGCCGGGCGCGGGCCTCAACATCGATCCGGCTTCGCTCGACGTTGCCGCGGTCGCAAATTACGCGGAGACCGCACACGAACAGACCCTCAGCGGGTTCCTGCTCGGCATTATTCCGAAGACCCTGTTCAGCGCTTTAACGGAAGGAAACATCCTCCAGGTGCTGCTGGTCGCAATCCTGGCGGGCGTGGCGATTGCATCGACACGTCCGCACAGTGATCTGGTTCTCGACGTGCTCACCTCGCTGAGCGAAGTCGTGTTCAAGCTGGTGCACATGCTGATGAAGCTGGCGCCGATCGGGGCGTTCGGCGCGATTGCCTTTACCATCGCCGAATTCGGCATCGGATCGCTTGCCAGCCTCGCGGCGCTGGTGGCGACCTTCTATCTCACCTCGCTGCTGTTCGTTCTCGTGGTGCTGGGGCTGGTCGGTTATTTCGCAGGCTTCTCGATCTTCGCACTTATCAAATATCTGCGCGAGGAACTGTTGCTGGTGCTCGGTACGTCATCGTCCGAAGCGGCTTTGCCGAGCCTCATGGAGAAGATGGAAATCGCCGGTTGCAGCAAGCCGGTGGTCGGTATGGTCGTGCCCACGGGCTATTCGTTCAATCTCGACGGCACCAACATCTACATGACGCTGGCTGCGCTGTTCATTGCGCAGGCGGTGGGGATCGAACTGAGCTGGAGCGAGCAGATCGCGCTGGTGCTGGTCGCCATGGTCAGCTCGAAAGGGGCTGCCGGGGTCACAGGCGCAGGTTTCGTAATTCTCGCGGCGACGCTTTCGGTCGTGCCGAGTGTGCCCGTTGCAGGCATGGCGCTGATCCTCGGTATCGACCGTTTTATGTCGGAGTGCCGCGCGCTCACCAATTTCGTCGGCAATGCGGTGGCAACGATCGTCGTCGCCAAGTGGGAGCGCTCGCTCGATACCACGCGGCTTGCCGCGGCCATGGCGGGCAATCCGATGGAACTGCCCGAAGAGGATATCGAGCGCCACGAACGCACCGGTCCGCATAGCGAGAAGACCGCTCAGAGCATGGGAGAGGGCTGATGCTGGACCGCCGCTCTCTTATCGGACGCAGTGCCGCGCTCGCCATGCTGGCGGGCGCTTCGCCTGCCTTGGCTCTGGACGAAGCACTCCTCGAGGAAATCGCGCTGTGGCCGGGTTCGCCGCCAGGCAGGGGCGGGGTCACGGGCCCCGAAAAGATCGGCGGGCCCGGTTCGGGCTATGGCGCGGTGTCCAATATCGCGAACCCGCGCATGCGCGTCTATCGACCCGCGCGACCCAATGGCGCTGCGGTGCTGGTCGCGGGCGGCGGCGGTTATTTCCGTATCCAGCTTTGGAAGGAAAGCACACCGATTGCGCAATGGCTGCAAGCGCGCGGCTACACCGTCTTCGAGCTTATCTATCGGCTGCCGAACGACGGCTGGGATTCTGCGGTCCCCTTCATGGATGCGCAGCGCGCGATGAAGATCATCCGCACCCGCGCAGCCGAGTTTTCGCTCGACCCGGCGCGGATCGGTATCATGGGTTTTTCCGCAGGCGGGCATCTTGCAGGGTTTACCGCGCTCCAGCCGGACCGCGAGCTTTATGCAGGCATCGACCAATACGAGCAGGTCTCAGCAAGGCCCGATTTCTCGGTGTTGCTGTTCCCGGTGGTGTCGCTGCGCAGGCCCTATGACACCACCCGCACGCGGCGCGAGATCGTCGGGCGCGATCCGAGCGCGCGTGCGGAAAACGACTGGTCGCTCGATACCCATGCGAGCGCCGAGGCGCCGCCCACCATCATCTTTGCCGCAGCCGATGATCCGATCACCCCGCCGGGGCACGGAATTCTGCTGTTCGAGACGCTGATCGCCGCCGGCGCTTCGGCGGAGTTGCACCTGTTCCGCAACGGCGGACACGGGTGGGGGCTGGGCCGCCCCGAACAGGTGCTGAGCCAATGGCCCGCGCTGTTCGAGAAATGGTTTCAATCACTAGAAATTGACGCACAACAGGGAGTACAA
>JAYPMZ010000123.1:3445-8016 GCA_038130205.1 Erythrobacteraceae bacterium
GAGTACAACAATGAAAAATATGAGCTTTTGCAAGCTTGCCCTGATGGGTGGCGGCAGCCTGATGGCTGCAACTGTCGCCCAGGCCCAGGACACGCAGGATGCCACCGCAGCGCAGGCGAGCGGAGAGAGAGAATCCGAGATCGTCGTCGTCGGCACCTCGATCCAGGGCGCGAAAATCAACGACGTGCTGCCCGTCACCGTGCTTACCGAGACCGATATCGAAAACACCGGCGCTGCGTCGGGTGACGAGCTGTTCCGCTCGATCCCGCAGGCAGGCACGGTGGCCTTCAACGAACAGAACGCCACCACGCAGAATAGCGCGCGCGGCGATGTCGGCTCGATCAACCTGCGCGATCTCGGCACCGGCAACACGCTGCTGCTGATCAACGGTCGCCGCATGACGCTGCACCCCGGTTTCCAGACCGAATTGCTGGTCCCTGTGGTCAGCTCCGACACCAATGAAATCGCACCGGGCGGCGTGCGCCGCGTCGAAGTGCTGCGCGACGGTGCATCGGCCATTTACGGTGCCGACGCGGTTGCGGGCGTGATCAACACAGTGCTGCGCGGCAACCGGACCGGCGGCTTTGTCGAAGGTGACTGGCGCGCGTCTGACGGCACCGGACTCTACAGCTACCAGCTCAGCGGCGGCTACGGCTTCGACTTCGCTGATGGCCGTGCGAACCTCACCGTCTATGGTGGCTATTTCCATGAGAACGGCTTGCTTGCTTCCGAACGCGCCTATGCAGAGGAAGAAGACCGCCGACCGCTGGTTGTCGGCACGCCGTTTGAAGACGATGCCTCGTTCAACAACCGCAATACCTTCGGCCCGTTCGGCCAGTTCGACATTCAGGCTCCGTCGAGCCGCACGCCAATCGGCGACGATGACTTCTACCTGCAGCCGAGCACGTTCACCGGCTGTCGTCTCGACTTCGGCAATGGCCTGTGTGCGCGCAACGGGACGACGCCGACCACCGCGGTCCGCTACAACACAAATAGCGGCAACCATCTGATCAGCGAAAAGTCCCGCTACAACGCGATGGCGCTCTTGAGCTACGAGCTGACCAACAGCCTCGAAGCCTATTTCGAGGGCTCCTATTACCGCTCGGAAAACCGCCGCAACATCGAAGCCTCGGCGATCCTTTCTGCGGTCCCGGTCGGTATCGCGCGTGATGCCTATTGGAACCCGTTCGGCCCGACCACTCTGGCTGACGGTTCGCCCAACCCGAACCGCCTTCCGGGCACGACCATCGCCGCAGGCGGTGCGGACGTGATCATGGAACGCTATCGCTTTGTCGATGTTGGCAACCGCGATGTGAGTGTCGATAAGGACGTGTTCCGCATTGTCACCGGCCTCAAGGGCGAGCTCGGGTCGTGGGACTTCGACACCGGCTTCGTCTATTCCGAAGCCGACCTGACCGACCTTGCGCGCAACCGCGTTTCGCTGACGCTGATGCAGAACCAGATCAACCTCACCACGCCCGATGCCTACAACCCGTTCAACGGCGGCTGCGTGCAGGGAGATCCGGGCGTGGGAGACTGCACGCCGAACCCGCTGTCTTCGATCGATCCGTTCCGTATCGATGTCTTCCGCAAGGGCGGCACCAGCCTTGCGCTTGCCGATTTCAAGATCAGCCGCGACGATCTGTTTGAGCTCCCCGGCGGAAATCTGGGCGTTGCGGCCGGTGTCGAATGGCGGCGCGAGACGTTCTATGACGACCGCGATCCGCGGCTCGACGGGACGATCACCTTCACCGACAGCGTGACCGGCGAATTTAACGGTTCGGACGTTGCGGGCACCAGCCCGTCGCCCGACACCAGCGGTTCGCGCAATGTCTATTCGGCGCATGCCGAGCTGTTCGTGCCGCTGGTCGGACCGGACATGGACATTCCGCTGGTCGAGGAACTGAACGTCCAGCTGGCTGGCCGGATCGAGCACTTTGACGATGTCAACGAAACCGCTGCGGTTCCGCGTGTTGCGGCCTCGTGGACCACCGTTCCCGGTGTCACGTTCCGCGGGGCATGGTCGCAGGGTTTCCGTGCGCCGAACCTGGTGCAGGTCAATGATGCGGGCACGACCCGTTCGAATACCCGCGACGACTTCGTGCGCTGTCAGGCAATGGTCGAGCAGGGCACGCTCTCGGGCCTCGATTCCTGCCCCGGTGCCGGCACGATCAGCTTCCGCTCGGGAACTGACAATCTGACACCGGAAGACAGCACTTCGATCAACCTGGGTGTCGTGCTCGAGCCGACTTTCATCCCGGGCCTGACGCTGACTGCCGACTATTGGCGCGTGAAGCAGACCGGTCTGGTCGGCACTTTCGGGGACGACAACGCTATCGCGCTCGACCTGCTGCGCCGCCTCAACGGCAGCACCAACCCGAATGTGATCCGCGCTGCGCCAACCGCAGACGATATCGCGCTGTTCGCCGGAACGAGCCTCGATCCGGCGGGCGAGATCATCCAGGTACTCGACCCCTACCTCAACCTCGACAGCCGCACCTCGAAGGGCTGGGACTTCGGCCTGTTCTACAGCGTCCCCGACTTCGGGCTTGGCGATTTCCGTCTGCGCTTCAATGCTGCGAAGCTGAACAGCTTTGTCCAGTCGGCTGGACCTGACGGGCAGGAACTGGTGGATGCGATCACCGCCGGTCTGTTGCCGACCGACGTCACCGTCGGCGGGCTGGGCGAGCTGCTCGAAATCGAGGGGCGTCCGAAATGGCGTTTCAGCGGGGCGATCAACTGGGAAAGCGGTCCGGTCGATATCGGCCTGTTCACCAGCTATGTCGGCGAGGTCTGGGACACCAGCGTCACGCGCGACGTGTTGATCGAGAGCAACGATCCCAATGCCAACTTCTACCGGGTCGACGACTTCCTGACTTTCAACCTGTCGATTTCCTACACGATCGACAACGACACCGCGCTGGATGGCACGCGCCTTCGCTGTGCGGTAAACAACCTGACTAATGAAGACCCGCCGCTGGCTGACGAAACCTATGGTTACTTCAGCGAGCTGCATTCGGCGCGCGGACGCGTGTTCCACGTCGAGCTGCGGAAGAACTTCTAACTTTAGCAGGGAGCGCACATGCGTTTGAACAGTTCCTCAATCGCATGTGCGTTGATGCTGGGGGCGTGCACGGCCAACGTGCCGCCTCCACTTGTTTCGGCGCAATCGGGGGCGAGCGCTCCGGCGGGACCGAACCAATGTCATTCGGACAGCGTCTGGATTGCGTTCGATTTCGAAGGGGCACCGCCGACGCGCTGTGCTGTGTTGGGCGAGCGCAAATTCGCATTATTGATCACTCCCGAACACTCACCGCCAATCAACCCCAGCCCTTGGTATGCCTTCCGCTACGAAGCGGCAGCGAGCGCTGACGTCACGGTCGAACTCCAGTATCTGTCCGGCTGGCATCGCTATGCGCCGATCCTGACGCAAGACGGAGTGTCGCGCCCGCTGGCTGCAGAAGTGAGCGATGACAATGAGGCAGCGCTGCTCGCACTTCCGGCTGGCGAAGGCGTGGTCAGCGCACAGGAGCTGATCGGGGCAGAACACTACCACAAGGCGCTAGAACGCTGGGCGGCCGCTACCGGCACTGCCCCGTTCGAACTGGGCCGTTCGCACGACGGCAGGCCGATCGAGGCGCTGCGATTTGGCAATCTCGCTTCGCCCCATTTGGTCGTCTTGCTCGGTCGCCAGCACCCGCCCGAAGTGACAGGGGCGATTGCGATGGAGGCGTTCGTCGATCGTATCGCGGCGATGGTTGCAGGCGATCCCGTATTGGCCGGACGCTATCAGTTTGTGGTCGTTCCTTTAGTCAATCCCGACGGGGTTGCGCGCGGGCATTGGCGGGCAAATCTGGGCGGGCGCGATCTCAATCGTGACTGGGGCGAATTCAGCCAACCCGAAACGCAGGCGATGAAGCGTTGGCTCGATAATCTGCCCGGAACGGTGCGTCCGGTTCTGATGCTCGATTTCCATTCGACGTCGAGCAACCTGTTCTATGTTCAGGGTGACGAGGCCGATGCCAAGGGTGTCCAGTTCCGCACCGACTGGCTTGATGGCAAGGAGTTCCGTTTCCCCGACTATCCTTTCACCATCAACCCTAGCAATGCGAATCCGGGGCGCGGGACGACCAAGAACTGGTTCAACTGGACCTATGGCATACCCGCCTACACCTATGAGGTGGACGACGATGCCGACCGGGCGGGAACGCGCTCAGCGGCCAGTGCGCTGGCGGAAGATCTCATCCCCGCGCTCGACAGACTGGTTGAACCGTAAGCCGGCCAATCGCCGCGCATTGCAAAAGTGCTTGTAGGGGCAACCCTCGCTGCCTTCCCCGTCACATCACCTATGCACGACAAAACGGCTTGTGCGCTGCTGACGAGTATCTGCCGCTTCGGTCCATATTTACCAAGCAAGCGAGGGTACGAGATGACAATCAGTCAGGCCGCCAGCCGCCTGGGCGCCGGAATTGTTGGGATTCTGGTGGTTTCGGCCCTCATCGCGGCGTTCGGCATCAACCAGATCCGCTTCGGTGGCGAGATGGATCGCCGCGATAGCCAGATCAACGAAT
>JAYPMZ010000124.1:0-7420 GCA_038130205.1 Erythrobacteraceae bacterium
GCTTGATGGGGCTGATGTTCCTCTCGCACGGCACGGGCCATGACGATTCGGTCGACAACCAGATGCCCGCCAGCGACGAGATCTGGTCGCCGAAAGACAAGGGCTCGGACTAGTCCTTAAGCGCCCGGCGGCGAAAGCCGGAATTCCTCGACCGGAACCCCGCCGATAAGATGCTCTTCGACAATCCGCTCGAGCGCGGCGGGAGTGCAGGAGTGGTACCAGACGCCATCGGGCCAAACGACTGCGATCGGTCCCGCGCCGCAGATTTGCAGACAATCGGCCTTGGTTCTCTGGACCCCGCCGGGGCCTTTAGGGTGGTCCTGTGTCCTTCGAGGTCCCGCTAGACCGCGCTCTTTCAGGCGGTCCTTGAGGAACTGCCAGGCTTTCTGACCTTCGGCGCGCGAACAGCACTTCTGCTTCTCGGACACAGCGCACAGGAAAATATGGCGCTCAATCCCGTCGCCCGCGCTGCCGTATTTCTTGGCCAGCGCGGTCTGTGCAGCAAGCAAACCTTTGCCGCTCATTCGCCCGACTGGTCCTCTTCCTTGAGCCAGCGGCCCAGCCAGTCAAACACCGTGTCATGCCATTGCAGCGAATTCTTCGCGTTCAAGACCCAATGGTTTTCGTCCGGGAAAACAAGCAATTGCGACGGGATTCCGCGTTCTTGCAGGGCGGTGAAGCTCTGTAGTCCCTGCGTGTAGGGTACGCGGAAGTCCTGCTCGCCGGTGATGACGAGCATCGGGGTCTGCCACCGATCGACAAAGTTCACCGGGTTCCAACGCTCGTAGGTTTCGGCCTGCTCGGCATAGGAGCCACCGAAATCCCAGCGCGGAAACCACAGTTCCTCGGTCGAATAATACATGCTGCGCATGTCGAACAGGCCGTCATGCTGGACTAGACAATCGAACCGCTCGGGCCAGTTGCCCGCGATCCAGTTCATCATGTAGCCGCCATAACTCGCACCCATGGCGCAGGCGCGCTCGCCGTCGATCTGGCTATCGATCTGAAGCGCGGCTTCGAGACCTTTTTGCAAATCGACCAAAGGCTTGCCGCCCCAATCGCGATTGATCGAATCCATGAAATCCTGGCCGTATCCGGCGCTTCCGTGGAAATCGACCGAGATCACGGCATAGCCCTGGCTGGCGACAACGCGCGGGTTCCAGCGCGAGGACCAGCCGTCGTTGAACGAGCCCTGCGGGCCGCCATGGACATAGAGGATCGCAGGGATCGGCCCTTCCTGATTTTCGAGCCGGGTGATCTGGCCCCAAACGGTATCGCCGTCGGCGCCTTCGAAGCTGAAGCGCGTGGTCACGGTCGAGGCCATCGTGCCCATGCGCGAGGTGACCACATCGGTCAGCGGCTTGGCTTCGTTCATGCCCTCGGCGAGATAGAGTTCTGCCGGAACACCAATGGAATCGCGGGTAAACAGGATGCGATCACCCGCGAGCGGGGTGACGTTGCCGATGTGCGCCTCATTTCCCGCTATCAGGTTCAGCTTGGTCACCGCACCCGTCTTTGGGTCGATGCGGAAGGCGGGTGTGTCGAGCACATCGGCTGCCGTGGCGAGCAGATAGCTGCCGTCGGCGCTCCAAGAGAGACCGCCGAAGGACAGGTCGTCATCCTGCGTGAGCGCGCGCGTTTCGCCGGTGTCAAGGTTGCGCATTTGAACCACGAGCCGGTCGGCTTCGTAGGTGGGGCGTTCCATCGCAAGATAGGCGAGCCATTTGCCGTCGGGCGAGGGGGCAGGGCTCGAATCGTGCGCGGTGTTGGCTTCGGTCAGTTCGACAGGCGCTGCGCCGGTCATGTCCGACCAGTAAATATCGAGGTCGGTCGACATCGGCTCGTCCGCTCCGGCCCGCCGGGCGACGAAATAGACGCCCGATCCGTCAGGAGCCCATGCGATGTCCTCACCGCCGCCAAACGGCTTGGTCGGCGTGTCACCGACCAGCGCGCCTTCGGCATCGCCGCCGTCGAGCGGGGTGCCGTCGCCAACTGCCTGACCGTCCTCGAGACCGAAGACGAACACACGGTTGTAATGGCCCGGATTCGCCCAGGTGTCCCAGTGGCGGTAGAAACCCCCGTCGCCTTCATAAAGGCGGCCGGTGCCGGTCGCTTCGACCTCATCGTCGCAGCCGAAAGCCTCGCAATCGCGCGCAATCTCAGCCCATAGCGCGATTGCATCAAGCTCCGGCGAGAGCTTGAAGCCGTCGATATTCGTGCCGGGAATGTCGGCAACCACCATCGGACCTGTAACATTGCCATTGGCTTCGAGTGCAACGCGCCAGACCCGCGTGCGGGTCTCAGCATCTTCATCGGTGCTCTGGCTGCTGAGGAAATAGAGCCAGTCGTCGGATCCGAAAGCGAGGCCCGATCCGGCAATACCTAGATCGATCTCCACCGGCGTGGCGCCGGGCGTGGTGAGATCGAGCAGATAGTGCTTGGGAGAGCGCTTCAGCGTCTCGGGATCGGTGTATGTGACCGAATAGACCGCATATTTGCCCGCCGCATTGACCGTCGGACTGCCGAGGCGAGGCATTGTGATCAGATCGCGCGCGCTCATCGGCGGCGTTGTGACGCCGGGCACAGCTGCATCCGCAGCGGTTTCGACGTGATCATCGGCAAAGGCAGGCGCCGATGCGAGCGAGATCGACGCTGCCAGCGCAGCGCCTTTCAGAATGCGTTTTCCCATGGGGAGGGGAGTTAGCGCCTGTGCTTGTAGGTTTCCAGTGAAACCAGCGTCAGGCCGCGCGGGCTAGTCTGATCAGCCGCGCTTGCCTGCAATCCGTGCGATTTCTGCCTGAACCATCTTCTCGACCATGCCGGGAAGGTTTTTGTCGAGCCATTCGGCCAGCATCGGACGCAAAAGCTCGCGGGTCAGTCCTTCGAGCGAGGTTTCACCCGAGCGCACGATCTGCGGCTTGGCGGGCGGTTCTGCGAGCATGGCGAGCGCAGCGAGGTTTTCCTGCATTGCGCCGCGCACAGCTTCGCCGATCAGCGGAACGTCGCTGTCGTCGGCGTCTTCGCCGTCATCATCGTAATCGGAGCTATCATCATTGGAGTCATAGTCTTCGGCATAATCGTCTTCGCTGTCGAACTCGACGATTTCGGACAGCTCCATCTCTGCGAGATCGAGAACTTCGTCTTCCTGGTCTTCGGTGGTGTCAGCGGCCCGTGCCTCGGCGCGTTCGGCATCTTCGACCTTGCGTTTGCGTGCCTGCGCAGCGGAAGCGCGGCTGTCGCGTTCCATCACCTTTTTGATCGATTCGAGGATTTCTTCGACCGATGCTTCGTTATTCGCCACGATTTTGCCCCTAGCTTCGTGCGTTAACCATTCGAATCACGCGACTAACGTTATCCGTCCGAGTTGAGTGTCGGGCCAATCAATGCGTCTGCGGGGGCAATGTCAACGGTTCTGGTTGCATTCGGAGCCGGTTCGGGATCGCGGTCCCAGTCCCAGAACTTGCCGCGCACCCGTTCGTAGTTAACTTCCGGATCGTAAAGCGGCCCGCCGGTGTCGAGGTTGAGATCGCGTGCCTCGGCCTTGCCCATGGCTGCCAGCAGAGTGAAACCTGCGACATAGGCATTGCGGCGGGCGGTCACGAGCTGTGCGCGGGCGAACAGCAATTCCTGTTCGGCGTTGAGCACGTCGATGATCGTGCGATTGCCGATGGAGTTCTCTGCGCGCACGCCCTCAAGGCTGAGTTCTGCGGCATCGACTGCGGCTTTAGAGCTGACGATGACCTCGTTGGAAGCCTGCCAGCTAGCGTATGCCGAGCGGGTTTGCGCGATCACACTGCGTTCGGCGGCGATTACCTGTTCGAGCGCGGCGCTTTCACGCGCACCTGCCTGACGCTGCCGCGCAGCGGGAAGGCCGCCCTGAAATATCGGGATCGAAACGCGCACGCCTGCATTGGCGGTGCTTTCGGTCTGGACCAGAGTCGAAGCGACCGCACCGCCCAAGGTCCCGAAAAAGTTCGAATAGTCGTAATTGGCAAAGACGCCGACTGTAGGCAGTCGTCCTGCACCTGCCGCATCGGTGTCGTAACCCGCCGCAGAGGCGCGTTCCTTCGCGGCGATCAGATCGGGATTGTTCTCGAGTGCGGTCACAACCGCATCTTCCACCCGTTCGGGCAGGCCGGGCAGAGGCGGCGGCGCCTCCAGCCCCATCGGAGCGCGCCCGACAAGCCGGATATAGGTCTCGCGCGCGGTGATGAGATTGGCATAGGCCGTGCGCAGATCGCCCTGTGCGACGGCAAGCCGCGATTGCGACTGGGCAACGTCGGTGCGGGTCAGATCGCCGATCTCGAACCGGTCGCTGGTCGACTGGAAAGTTACCTCGAGCACTTCGACCTGATTGGCGGCAAGCTCGGCCAGCGCCTCGGTCCGCAGCACATCCATGTAAGCGGCAACGGTCTGGCTGAAGACCGAGCTTTCGGTGCCGCGAAGATCGGCTTGCCCGGCAGAAACGCGCTCTTCGGCGGCATTGACGGTATTGCGGATCGCACCGCCCGAATAGATCGGCACGGCAAGCTGGGCGTTAATGCCGAGATTGCGATCAGGCGCGGTGAAGGAGTTTGCCGACTTCCGCAGAAACTCGATATGGGTCGCGGTCACATCGACGCCCGGAAGCCCCGGAGCCTGCGCAATCGGAACGCCTTCGTCAGTTGCGCGCTGATTTGCGCGCGCGGCTTCGAGCGTGGGATTGGTGTTGTACACCGCAACCAGCGCATCGCGCAGTGTTTCCGCCTGCGCAGGGCCGGTTGTGCCCGCAAGAACGAGTGCGCCAATGCAGCTGGCGGTCTTGAGCAAGCGGGCGGTTTGATTCACGAAAAGGTCCAGCTCTCGGGACGGTCGAAACCGTGCAATACAGGAATACCCAGATCCTCGACCGGCGACAGGGCAACCCGCCCTGCAATCTTGCGGCCCGAAGCCAGCCGGGTGACTTTGCGTAGCAAGAGGCCGGAAACGATCAGGCCGTTTTCTTCGAGCACTGCACCGAATGCCTCGGGCAATTGCTCGATCGCGCCATCGACGAAGATCAGCGAATAAGTGCCATCGGGCAGAGTGCCTGCGGCGGCGGCGGCGGCCGAAACCGTGGTGACTTCCGCCACCAGCGGGCGCAGCAAATCGGCAAGATAGCCGGTGCCGCCTTCAACCAGTAGCACGCGGTCTGTAGGCGCAGGCGCCGCTTCGAGCAGCAGTTTGCCGTAGAACAGCGGCGCGGCGAGATGGCCGGCCTCGCCCAGCGAAATCGAACGGTCGATATAGGCGAGGCTCGCCTTGTCTGCGGGCAGATAGTCTTCGCGCGGGACGGCAAGCATCCGGGCGAGGACATATCCCTCGTTCACGCCGCTGGTGCGCAGCTGGCTGTCGATCATCGCCTTGCGGGCGGCGGTGGTATCACGCGAGATAGTGGTGTTGCTCATATTCGCTCCGTAGGACTGTATTATTCACACAACACAGTTCGTCAACCCTTCCTAGCTATCGCGGCGCGCAGTTCCAAGCAATTAGGTGAATGCTGGCGTCAGCTTCCCTTTGACCTGTCACCGGAGCGCGTCATATGGGACAATTCGTGTGGGGCGAGAGCCTGTATCGACCGAACGGAGGATGGATTCGATGAGTGACATGAGCGAGCAGGACGGGATCAAGACGGTCCATAACGATGGATCGATCTTCGGTGCGACCGGCGAAGTGCGGATTGAAACCGACTCGCTCGGCGAAGTCGCGGTTCCGGCAGACGCCCATTGGGGCGCGCAGAGCCAACGCAGCCTTTATAACTTCGCCATCGGTACCGAGACCATGCCCGCACCGCTGGTAAAGGCGCTCGGCATCCAGAAAATGTCCTCGGCCAAGGCCAATATGGATTTGGGTGTGCTCGACGCGACAATCGGCGAGGCGATTGTCTCTGCGGCCAAGGAAGTGATCGACGGCACGCTCGCCGACCAGTTCCCGCTGAGCGTGTGGCAAACGGGTTCGGGCACGCAGTCGAACATGAATGCCAATGAAGTGATCGCGAGCCGCGCCAACCAGATCTTGACCGGCAAGCACGGCGGCAAGGACCCGGTCCACCCCAATGATCACTGCAATATGGGCCAAAGCTCGAACGACACTTTCCCGACAGCGATGCATATCGCTGCCGGTTGTGAAGTGATCGAACGGTTGATCCCGGCCTTGAAGAAGCTCCACGGCTCGCTCGATGACAAGGCAAAAGCCTTTGCCGATATCGTCAAGATCGGTCGCACCCACTTGCAGGACGCCACTCCGCTGACGCTAGGTCAGGAATTCTCGGGTTACGCCAAGCAGGTCGAGTACGGCATCGTGCGTCTCGAAGCCGCGCTGCCCCGCGTCCTCGAGCTTGCGCAGGGCGGTACTGCGGTTGGCACGGGGATCAACTCCACCGTCGGCTTTGCAGAAAAGTTCGCCAGCCATGTCGCCAGCGCGACGGGCCACGACTTTGTTACCGCGGCCAACAAGTTCGAAGCGCTTGCAGCGCACGACGCGCTGGTCGAGCTGTCGGGCATGCTCAACACGATTGCCGTCAGCATGATGAAGATCGCCAACGACATCCGACTGCTCGGTTCGGGACCGCGTTGCGGGCTGGGTGAAATCGCGCTGCCCGAAAACGAGCCGGGCTCCTCGATCATGCCGGGCAAGGTCAACCCGACCCAGTGCGAGGCGATGACCATGGTCTGCGCGCAGGTGATGGGCAATCACGTCGCCGTCAGCGTCGGCGGGTCGAACGGCCATATGGAGCTCAACGTCTTCAAGCCGGTGATCATCTTCAACGTGCTGCAATCGATCCGCCTGCTGGCGGATTCGGCGGTGAGCTTCACCGACCAGTGCGTTGTCGGCATCAAAGCCAACGAAGCGCGGATCGAGAAGCTGCTCAACGAAAGCCTGATGCTCGTGACTGCGCTCAACCCGCATATCGGCTATGACAATGCCGCCAAGATCGCGAAGAAAGCGCATGCCGAAGGCACGACGCTCAAGGAATCGGCGCTTGCCCTCGGCCTGCTGACCGAAGAGCAATTCGCCGAATGGGTGATCCCTGCGGATATGATCAAGCCGCGCGGCTAGGTTTTATCTGCCTCGTGTCGCTTGCCCGGATCATCGCTGAGCGTCGATTTCCATCGACCAAGCGAGTATCCGGGCCGACGACCGATTGGCGCTGCCGGCGTTTTGGCGCTATTTCGCAGCCAAGACCATGGATATGAGCCAAACTCCCAAAGCGTCCGCTACCAAGACGCCTCTAAGCGTACCCTTTCGCACCGTGCTGGTGTCGATGCTGGTGCTGTGGGGGACATATTTCGTCCTCATAACCGCGCGCAGCTATATCCTCGATATGGACCTGCAGACAGACATGCTGGTCCGGCGCCTGCTCGTCACCATTGCCGCGGTCGGGCTTACGCTGGTGCTGTGG
>JAYPMZ010000124.1:7430-8008 GCA_038130205.1 Erythrobacteraceae bacterium
AGATCGGCGCGGCGAGCCTGTTTGCGATTCCGATTGCAATCGGCATCGGCCAGATCAACCAGCTCGCCTTCGACGATATCCAGCAGGAACTTGAGCAGAAATACGCCGAAGAACGCGGCTTCCGCTTCGATGACGAGGGTAATTTGCTCTACGATTTGCCCGCTGGCGTGGCGATCAAGGCGCCAGCGCCCGACGGGTCGGGTGGCTATAAGGTATCCGAAAGCCTGATCATCGCTCCGGCTGAAACACGCGAGGAAGATTGGCGCGCGGTGCTCGAGATTGCGCTGGGTCGCTATTTCCTGCTGCTCGCCTGGGCATCGACCTATTTTGCCTTGCTGGCAGGGGTGCAAGCGCGCGCGGCCGAGCGGCGCGAGCAGCAATTCCGTTCCGCTGCCAAGGCCGCCGAACTGCGCTCGTTGCGCTATCAGGTGAACCCGCATTTCCTGTTTAACACGCTCAATTCGCTGTCAGCGCTGGTGATGACAGGCAAAACCGATCGCGCCGAGCGAATGATCCAGACGATCAGCCGCTTCTATCGCCACAGCCTCGCCAATGAGCCGACCAGCGACGTGATGCTG
>JAYPMZ010000125.1:0-945 GCA_038130205.1 Erythrobacteraceae bacterium
GAATTTCGGTACGCAACAGGTGCGCCGTATCCAGATCGTCTATTTCAGCTACAGCGGCAGCGGTGATCCCTCGGAACAGTTCGCCGGCATTTCCGACCTCTCTTTTACCGAGCGAGGCGCGGACTTGGCGCTCAGCAAGGCACTGATCGGATCACCGCCGGTGCAGGGCGGGACCGCGGTCTGGCGGCTGATTGTCGCCAACAACTCGACTTCGACCGACACCGCGACAAACGTCATCGTGCGCGATACCTATCCCAGCGGATTTACGTTCAGCTCGGCCAGCGGTGACGGTTCGTACAATTCGAGCAATCGCCAGTGGACCATCCCCTCGCTCGCACCCGGCGAAAGCGCGACGCTGACGCTTACCGGCACGATATCGAGCGGCGCTGGCACGGTTGTTACCAACGTAGCCGAAATTATCGCCTCGAGCGTGAGTGATCCGGATTCGACCGTGAACAACGGTGTCACCAGCGAAGACGATTATGCCTCCGCAAGTTTTACGGTGCAGAGCGGTCGTTCGCCCGGTATTCCTCCGGTGCTGTCATGTCCGGCGGGCCGCTCGACCTTCGACTGGGATACGATATCTGGCTGGAGCGCGGGCAGCGTCGACAACAGCTATGCTTTCGACACCTATGGCAATGTCCGTTTCCAGCTGACCAATAACGGTGCCTATGTGAATAACACCGTTTGGGGCGGGAACACTCCGAATGTCTTCAACTATTTCAACGGCGGCCTCGCTCCGGCGGAGAACGTGCTTCAGGTCGTCTCTGACCAGTCAAATCTGTCGGGTGCTGTCACTATCACCATCACCTTGCCGCGCGCGTTTGCTGGTGTACAGTTCTCGATCTTCGACGTCGACTTCGGAGCAAACCAGTTTGCCGACCGTCTGATCGTAACCGGCAGCAATGGCGGTGCGAGCGTCAATCCGGTGCTTACCAACGGCAA
>JAYPMZ010000125.1:955-7880 GCA_038130205.1 Erythrobacteraceae bacterium
TGATCGGCGATGGCACAGCGGCCAATGACCAGGCCACCGGCAATGTGGTGATCACCTTCACACAGGCCGTCGACCGGATCACGATCCAGTATGGCAATCACACCACCGCGCCTTCCAATCCCGGCCAGCAAGGCATCGGCCTGCATGACATCACCGTGTGCGATCCCTTCGCAGCGATGAGCGTCAGCAAGGTGTCGAGCGTCATCTCCGATCCGGTCAACGCGACGACCAATCCCAAGGCGATCCCCGGTGCGCTGATCGAATATCTTATCACTGTTTCCAACGCCGGACCGAGCGCGACCGACAGCGGCACGGTGGTTGTGCGCGATGATGGTCCCGCAGACGCTAAGATGTGCCTGATTTCGCGCAGCGGCGGGCCGGTTATATTTGCCGAGCCTGCGGGTACGTCAGGTCTGACTTACAGCTTCTCCAGTCTGGGATCGGCGACCGACAATCTCGAATTCTCGAACGATAACGGCGCGAGCTTCAATTATACGCCCAGCGCGGACGGGCAGGGCTGCGACACTGCGATCACGAATTTCCGCGTGCGGCCCGGTGGCGCGCTTTCGGCCTCGCGCAATTTCACGCTCACGGTGCGCTATATCATCGAATAGCGAGGCAAAGATCGTGTTGCAGTGCAGCAGGATTGTTGACCCCTCGCGCGCATTCTTTATGCAAAGGCAATGCCTTCGGCCCCAGATCCGGGCGTCTCGACGCCACCAGCACCGCCGCCGCTTGCGTCGTTGCTGGCCGATGGGCGGGTGGCGCTGTTTCTCGACTTTGACGGAACGCTGGTAGAGCTTGCGCCGGGGCCGGACGCGATTGCGCCGCTCGCGGATATGGGTGAGCGGCTAGGGAGGCTGGCCGTCCGGCTCGGCGGGGCGTGCGCGGTGGTTTCGGGCCGCGCGATTTCCGATATCGAACGTCATATCGGCGCGCTTGCCGTCCCCGCAGCAGGATCGCACGGGTCGGACATCCGCTTTCCCGACGGCGAGCGGCACGGCAATTCGGCACAAGGGCTGCCAGAGGAAATCGAGGCCAGTTTGCGCAGCTTCGCCGATAAGCATGACCTCGATTACGAGCACAAACCGCATGGCGGCGCGCTGCACTATCGCCGCAATCCAGAAAACGGCTCAAAGGCCGTCGCCTTCGCGCAAGACCTCGCCCAACAGCACGGTTGGGCTGCACAAAGCGGGAAATGCGTGGTTGAACTCGTCGCCAATGACGCGAACAAGGGAAGCGCGGTGGAAACGTTGATGGCAATGTCGCCTTTTGCGGGCGCAATGCCGTTCTTCATCGGCGACGACCTCACCGATGAAGCCGGATTTCGCGCCTGTCAGGACGCGGGAGGCGCAGGAATTCTCGTGGGCGACCGGCAGGGTAGCTGCGCGCAATATGCAATCACGGACGTTGCGAGCGTCCATCAATGGCTGGAGCTGTAGAATTTGAAGCACACTCCCAACCTCGAACTGTGGCCCATCGGCAATTGCCAGGTGTCCGGGTTGATCGACGATACCGGCGCGCTGGTGTGGGGCTGCGTCCCGCGGGTTGATGGCGATCCGGTGTTCTCCGCGCTGCTCAATGGTAGTCAGCGCGATGCAGGCATCTGGCGGTTCGAGCTGGAAGGGCAGGTCAGCGCCTCGCAGCGTTATATCCGCAACACGCCGCACTTGCTCACCACGCTTGAAGCCGAGGACGGGAGTGCGATCGAGATCCTCGACTTCTCGCCGCGCTTCGAACGTTCGGGCCGTATGTATCGCCCGGTCGCCTATGCGCGCATCGTTCGACCGATCAGCGGCAATCCGCGTATCAAGGTGGTGCTCGCCCCGACCAAGAATTACGGTTCGGGCATCGCCGATACGACCCACGGCACCAATCACATCCGGTACCTGACCGGCGCGACCTCACTGCGCCTGTCGACCGATGCGCCCGTTGGTTACATTCAGGAAGGGCGCACGTTCCGGATCGAAGGTGATACGCATTTCTTCCTTGGCCCCGACGAACCCTTCGAGGGAAATTTGCGCGAACAAATCCGTTCGATGGAGCAATCCACGCGCAAATACTGGCAGCACTGGGTGCGCGGCCTGCATGTTCCGCTCGAATGGCAGGACGAGGTGATCCGTTGCGCGATCACTTTGAAGCTGTGCCAGCACGAAGAGACAGGCGCGATCGTCGCCGCGCTGACAACCTCCATCCCAGAAGCCGCCCATTCGGAGCGGAACTGGGACTACCGCTACTGCTGGATACGCGATTCCTATTACACCGTGCAGGCCTTGAACCGCCTCGGCGCGCTCGATGTGATGGAAAAGTATCTCGGATACTTGCGCAACATCGTCGACAGCGCGCGCGGCGGGCAGATCCAGCCGCTCTATTCGGTGATGGGCGAAAGCGAGCTGGATGAAACCACCGCCAGCTATCTTGCAGGCTATCGTGGAATGGGGCCGGTGCGGCGCGGCAATGCCGCCTACAAGCAGGTCCAGCACGATTGCTATGGCCAGATCGTCCTGCCGAGCGTGCAGAGCTTCTTCGACCAGCGCCTGTTGCGCCCCGCAGACGAGCGTGACTTCGAAAATCTCGAACAGGTCGGCGAGATGGCGTGGGCGATGCACGATCAACCCGATGCCGGCCTGTGGGAGTTCCGCACGCGGCAGGAAGTGCACACTTACTCCGCCGTCATGAGCTGGGCAGCATGCGACCGGCTCGCCAATGTTGCTGCCCACATCGGCAAGGATGATCGCGCCGAGTTGTGGCGCGAGCGTGCTGCGAAAATCGCGAAGGTTATCGAGGACAAGGCGTGGAAACCGGACGGTGATGCAGGCCACTACGGTGCGAGTTTTGAAAGCGACTATCTCGACGCGAGCTTGCTCCAGATGGTCGAACTGCGGTTCCTCTCGCCCGAGAATGACCGATTCAAGCACACTTTTGCGGCAGTCGAGGAACATTTGCGGCGCGGCGACCACATGCTGCGCTATGCAGCAGAGGATGATTTCGGTGCACCCGAAACCGCCTTCAATGTCTGCACTTTCTGGCTGATCGAAGCGCTGCATCTGGCGGGTCGCGACGAAGAGGCGCGCACGCTGTTCGAAACCATGCTGAGCCATACCACGAAATCGGGTCTGCTCAGCGAAGACCTCGATTACGAAACAGGTGAGCTGTGGGGCAATTTCCCGCAGACCTATTCGCTGGTGGGGGTCATCAATTGCGCAGGCCTCTTGTCCAAATCATGGAGTGAAGTCCGATAAGCAGGCTAGTCGTTATCTCGAACCGTGTCGCAGTTCCCAAGGCGCGCGGGGTCGCCGGGGCGCAAGGCGGACTTGCGGGCGCGCTTAACGCCGCTTTGAAAGATCGCGGTGGCGTTTGGTTCGGCTGGTCGGGGCAGGAGAACGAAGACCCAGATGGCAACATGGACTTGCAGCGTAATGACGGGGTGACGACGGCGACCATCGACCTGTCGAGCCGCGACGTGGGCGAATATTACAACGGTTATGCCAATTCGACGCTGTGGCCATTGTTTCACTATCGCATCGATCTTGCTCGCTTCGAAAACCGCACGGGTGAAGGCTATGAGCGGGTCAATGACCGCTTTGCCGAGAGCGTCCTGCCGCTGATCGAGGAAGACGACCTCGTCTGGGTTCACGACTATCACTTCATCCCGCTGGGCGAGCGTCTGCGTTCGCGCGGTGTGAAGAACCGCATCGGCTTTTTTCTCCACACGCCATGGCCGCCAAGCCGCCTGCTGACCTCGCTCCCGTTCCACGAACGGCTCGTGCGCACGATGCTCGCCTATGATCTGATCGGCTTCCAGACAAGCGAATGGCTTTCGAGCTTCGTCCATTATTGCGAGAACGAACTGGGCGCCGAGGTCGACAAGGAAACGGGCAAGATCACTCACGAAGGCCGCACCACCATTGCGCGCGCTTATCCGATCGGGATCGATTGGGACCACTTTGCCGCGCAAGGCGAAAAGCCTGAAGCCAAGGTGGCCGAGGACCGCTTTCTTGCCTCGACACGCCACCGCACGGGCATGATCGGGGTCGACAGGCTCGATTATTCCAAGGGACTGCCCGAACGTATCGACGGCATCGGGCGCTTCTTCGACGAATATCCCGACCGCACGCGCGACCTCGTCTTCATCCAGATCGCGCCGCCCAGTCGTGAGGATGTAGAGAGCTATCAGCAGATCCGCGAATTGCTCGAACAGAAGACCGGGCAGATCAATGGCGCACGCAGCGATGTCGATATTGTTCCGATCCGCTATGTGAACCGCGGCTATTCGCACGCCGAGCTCTACGGCTTCTTCCGCGCGGCAAAGATCGGACTGGTCACGCCGCTACGCGACGGGATGAACCTCGTCGCCAAGGAATACGTTGCCGCGCAAGACCCTGAGGACCCCGGCGTGCTGGTGCTCAGCGAATTTGCAGGTGCGGCCCAGCAGCTCGATTGCAACGGGGAGGGCGCGTTGATGGTCAATCCGCACAGCCCGGATTCGCTCGCCGGTGCGATCAAGAAAGCGCTCGACATGCCGCTCGACGAACGCAAGCAACGCTATCAGACAATGATCAGCACCGTGCGCGAGGACAATGTGCAGGACTGGACCACGAATTTCTGCAGCGATCTGGCCCGCTGAACTGAACCTCAGATATAGCGGCGCGATTGCCCGGCGCCCCACGCAACCAAGCCTGCGCTCTGGGCGAGATGGGTCTTGAGATCGGTGTGGCGCTCCTGACGTTTGGCCAGCACCCGCTGGACGCGCCCGCTGAGCAATCTGGGCTCGAAGGGCTTGCGGATGTAATCCTGCGCTCCGGCGTAAATCGCCTGGCTTTCATCCTGTTCGCCCTTCATCGCGGTGAACATGATGACCGGCAGATCATAGAAGGTCGAAGATTGGCGCAATTTGCGCAGCAATGTCACACCCGACATGCCGGGCATATCCTGATCGAGCAAGAGAATGTCGGGGCGCCTGCGCTGGAGCAGCGACCAGGCCTCCTCGGCGCTCGTTACCCAGCCGCATGCGTGACCGGCATCAATCAACACTTGCGAAGCCAGCTCCGCGATCAGTTCGTCGTCGTCGACAATCAGGACATGGGCCATGTCGGGGGCCTCTCTTCAGCGTTTCGGGACAAATGCGCGTTTTATGGAAAAGAATGGATAGCAAGATTGGGCAAAGCGCGTGTTCTGCCGCTCATCAGCACCAATACCTAAGGCGCATTGAGCAAGAGCGGTTGCCCGGCATGCGACGCGCTGCCACTGATATCCCACATGATTCGAACCAGTGACACCAGCCCGTTCTACCTGGCCGCGGCCAACCAAAATCCCCGCGACTCCGGCGGCTTTGCAGCCGCCGACGGCGCGCGGATCAAGCGCGGCCTCTTGCTGCGTTCCGGCCAGCACCGCGATGCCAGCGATGAAGATCTCGATTTGCTGCAGGGGCTCGATATCCGCACGATCATCGACCTGCGCGGCGAGAGCGAGCGCGGCGGCTTTCCTTGTCGCCGACACCCCGAGTTCGATGCAAAGGTGATCGCCTATGACGGTGAAACCAGCAATTCCCCCCCGCACGAAGGCGGCGGCGGCAAAGTGACGATGACGCCCGAAAAGGCGTTCGAGCGGATGACCGCGGTCTATACCCGCATGCCCGTCAATCCGGCCATGATCGACATGTTCACGCGCTATTTCGAAGCGATCGAAACGCGTGACGGGGCGAGTCTCGTGCATTGTTTCGCAGGCAAGGATCGCACCGGCATTGCAGTTGCGCTGCTGATGCACGCGCTGGGCGCGCATCACGATGACATCGTCGCCGAGTTCCTGCTCACCAACGACGCACCGACCCCGCATATCCTTGAACGCCAGTCGCTGCCGCGGATGGAAGCGCATTACGGGCAGATCGATCCCGAGGCGATCCGCAACCTGATGGGCGTGCGCGAGGAATATATCGCGACGTATTGGTCCGAGGTGACGCGCGACCACGGCTCCATTGATGCCTATATGGCGCAAACCTTAGGTGTGGATGAGGCAAGGAAAGCTCGTCTGCGCGAGCGCCTGCTAACGTGACAACCGCGCAATGCGGCCCCATATCGGCGGCAACACAAGCGACAATCTGAAGAGACACACAATGGCTACCCATCGCACCAAGATGCTCATCATCGGCTCCGGCCCCGCAGGCTATTCGGCCGCAATCTATGCCGCGCGCGCCATGCTGGAACCGATTGTAGTCCAGGGCCTCCAGCCCGGCGGCCAGCTGACCATCACCACCGATGTCGAAAACTATCCCGGCTTCAAGGATGTGGTGCAGGGCCCGTGGCTGATGGAGCAGATGCAGGCACAGGCCGAGCATGTCGGCACGCGCATGATGTGGGACACCATCGTATCGGTCGATCTGGAAAACGGCCCTCCGTTCCGCGCTATCGGTGACAGCGGCGATGAATATATCGGCGACACGCTGGTGATCGCAACCGGTGCGCAGGCCAAATGGCTTGGCGTTCCGGGCGAACAGGAACTGGGCGGCAAGGGCGTTTCTGCCTGCGCGACCTGTGACGGGTTTTTCTATCGCGGCAAGAAGGTCGCGGTAATCGGCGGGGGCAACACCGCTGTCGAAGAGGCGCTCTACCTCACCAACCATTCCGACGACGTGACCCTGATCCACCGCCGCGACGAACTGCGCAGCGAGCGTATCCTTCAGGAACGCCTGTTCAAGAATCCCAAGATTTCGACGCTCTGGAACAAGACGGTCGAGAGTTTCGAGGCAGGCGAAAGCGGCGCGCTCAGCCACCTTGTCCTGAAAGACACCGAAACTGGCGAGACCTCCACGCTCGAAGTCGACGGCGCATTCGTTGCCATTGGCCACGCACCTTCGACCGAGCTGTTCAAGGGCAAGTTGGAAACCGATGCAGGTGGATACCTGATTGTTGAACCCGGCACGCCCAAG
>JAYPMZ010000126.1:0-7870 GCA_038130205.1 Erythrobacteraceae bacterium
GGTTTAACTCCACATCCGTCTTAAGTCATTGACTTTGCGTCAGGATAGTAGAACCTGCCTTTTTGCCGTTAGGTCGGCTTTGAGGAATACCGATTGCTTTCACTAATTTACGTCAGCACCGCGCGGGTGCCGATCACCGATTCGATGGTTGAAGACTTGGCTGCCAGCGCAGCCAAGAACAATGCGCAGCACCAGATTACCGGCCTGCTCGCCTACAATTCGCGCAACTTCATGCAATTGCTCGAAGGCGAGGGCGATACGGTGCTCGCCACCATGCACGCGATCGAGCGGGACACACGGCACGAAAACATCGTCTACATCCGGCAGGATTCGCGCTTCGGGCGCGAGTGCCCCGATTGGTCGATGCGTTCGCTGATCACGCCGGTGACTGGCATCGGGTCGGTTCAGGTCTTCACCGGCGCGCTTCCATCGACGATGGATATGGACACAAAGATCCTGTTCTCCAGCTTCGCCTCCGCCCTAACCGCATCGGGCGCCACTCGGCATGCAGAAAACGAACAGGATTTCCGGGACCGGGACTCGGCGGCCAGCAACGATTGAGCGTGGCGAGGGCTTAGCCGCCTTTCTTCAATCCCTTGAGCATTTCGGCTAGCGGGCCTTCCTGTTCGCCCTCAGAAACGATGCCTGCCGCCTTGCGCGCAGCGTCGGCTTCGGGGCCTTCGGCGTAGGGGTCGATGGCGAGGCCAAGCGTTTGTGCGACCGCTTCGCCCAGATCGAAGCTGTCGCCGGCATATTCGATTTCGTCGCAATCGTCGGCTTCGAGTTCGATTTCGATCTCGCCCTGTTCTTCGAGAGCGGGATCAATCGCGCCCTCCTCGACAAACCGCAGGTCGAGAGTTTCTTCGATATTGGCGGGAAAGTCCTCGCCGGATATCGCGCAGGCCTGCCGGATGGCGGCGCGCAAGGTTCCGGTCGCGCGGATCGCGCGGCCGCGCTGTTCGAGCGCGACTTCGGCGTGGAGGGAATCGACGCCCGGCAAGCCGAAACGGGTCGCGAGTGCGGCGCGTTCGCCTGCATCGGCTTCGATCACCACGGTTTCACCGGGCAGACCCTTCACCTTGATCGGGCGTGAAAGTTCGGGGGCAGGGAGGGCGTTCATGCGATCTCCTTTGCTTCAAGAATGACCGCATCGGGCAAGCCTGCGAGCCGCTGCGACAGTGCGAGCAGCCGGTCGGCCACGGCCAGCGAGCACACCTCTTCATCTGCGCCTTCGCGGAAAGTGACGTTGCGCGCGATTGCTCCGCCGAGCTTTTTGCGGTCGCGTGTAACCAGTGCGCCGCGATAGGCGCCCAGCCTGCCGCCGAGCACGCTCATCAATTTGCCAACCCGCTTGCCGACGACCACGTCGTTGACTCCGAATTCGCGCAACTGGCCGTCCATGTCTTCGACGAAAAGCTCGGCAAGCAGTGCGCTCTCGGCGCGCATCTCGCTCGCTTCAAGGCGCACCATTGCCGTGCACAGCACAGCGCAAATCAGGTCGAAGCGTCCGGCAACTGTGTCCGCCACCCCGCATTGCGCGTAATAGGCAGGGTCGCGCGCCAGCTCGATCACGCGGTGCCACAGGGGGCGCACCGTGTCGCGCGGGTCGGGGCCGGTGCCCAATAGGCGGGAAAGGAATGACATAAAGGTCCTGTTGGCGCTGGATTTGCGCGGTATTCAGCGACAATTCACTGGGGTAATCCCAGCGCAGAGACGCAGCGACATTGCAAGGCCTCGCGACACACCGTAAGGCCTCACCACGGATATAGACCGCGCAAGCCGCGCGGCAAGTGACGACGGATACGGGAATTGGCTCAAGCAATGACAGTTACGGGTATGGTTTCGGGTTTGCGCAAGCACCGCACGGCAAAAGTGGCTTTGCTTGGCTGCGCGCTGCTGGCGCTGGGCGCGTGCAGCTCGATCCGCGAATCGCGCGGCTTTGTGAACGATCCTGTGCTCACCGAAGCGATCCAGCCGGGCATCGACAATCGCCGCTCGGTCGAAGGAACGCTTGGCCGTCCGACCTTCGAAAGCCAGTATGGCGAAAACACCTGGTATTACATTGCCAGCATCACCGGCCGCCGTCCTTTCGTGCGCCCGCGCATCCGCGAACATTCCGTAATGGCGATCCAGTTCGACGAAGCGGGGAATGTGAAGAGCGTTGAACGCAGCGGGATCGATCAGGTCGTCTACCTCCAGCCCGACGGCGACAAGACGCCGACTTTGGGCCGGGAGCGCGGCTTCCTCGAAGACCTGTTCGGCAATATCGGTCAGGTCGGCGCTGCGGGCGTTGGCCAGTAGGCTTTCGCTGCGCAAGCGCGCTTGCTGCTTGCGAACTTGATCCTTCTTCAGCCGCCCCCATATTCGCGGCATGAGCGATAATTCCAACAGCCACGGCCTGATCCAATGGCACGGCACCACCATTGTCGGCATCAAGCGCGGCGGCAAAACCGTTGTTGCGGGCGATGGTCAGGTTTCGATGGGCAACACCGTGATGAAGCCCAATGCGCGCAAGGTGCGTCGCATCGGCCAGGGTGACAAAGTCGTCGCCGGTTTCGCAGGCGCGACCGCCGATGCCTTTACCCTGTTCGAACGGCTCGAGAAAAAACTCGAGCAATATTCCGGGCAATTGCTGCGCGCCGCTGTCGAGTTGGCGAAGGACTGGCGCACCGACAAATATCTGCGCAACCTCGAAGCGCTGATGATCGTCGCTGACGAGGAAAGCCTGCTGGTGCTGACCGGCAATGGCGATGTCCTCGAACCCGAAGGCGGGATCGCCGCGATCGGTTCGGGCGGCAATTACGCGCTCGCCGCCGCCCGCGCGCTTTCCGAATATGAAGACGATGCCGAAACCATCGCGCGCAAGGCGCTGGGCGTGGCAGCAGACATCTGCGTCTTCACCAATGGCAATCTGACGGTTGAGACCGTCTGAGCACGATAGAGTTTCCATGACCGACAACCTCACCCCCAAGGCGATCGTCGCCGCTCTTGATGAACACATCATCGGCCAGAAGGACGCCAAGCGCGCTGTCGCCGTGGCGCTTCGCAACCGCTGGCGCCGCCAGCGGCTCGGACCCGATCTGCGCGACGAAGTCACGCCGAAGAACATTCTGATGATCGGCCCGACTGGCTGCGGTAAAACCGAAATCAGCCGCCGTCTGGCAAAGCTGGCCGAAGCCCCCTTCGTGAAGGTCGAGGCGACCAAGTTCACAGAGGTCGGCTATGTCGGCCGAGACGTAGAGCAGATTGCGCGCGATCTGGTCGAAGAAGCGATCCGGCTCGAAAAGGAACGCCGCCGCGAAAGCGTGCGCGAGGCCGCGAGCGAGGCAGCGATGGAGCGCCTGCTCAATGCGCTGGTAGGCGAAAATGCGTCGGAAGCGACACGGGAGAGTTTCCGCCAGCGCATCGTCCAGAACGCAATGAACGAGGTGGAGGTTGAAATCGACGTCACCGATGTCCCCAGTTCGCCCTTCGACATGGGCAATATGGGCGGCAATATGCAGATGCTCGACCTGTCGGATATGATGGGCAAGGCCTTTGGCGGCAACAAGACCAAGAAGCGCAAGCTGCGTGTTCCCGATGCGTGGGACAAGCTGGTTGAAGAGGAAGCCGACAAGCGGCTCGACAACGACGACGTCACGCGCACAGCGCTCGCCAATGCCGAGACCAACGGCATCGTCTTCCTCGACGAGATCGACAAGATCGCGGTGTCCGACGTGCGCGGCGGCTCGGTCAGCCGCGAAGGTGTACAGCGCGATCTGCTGCCGCTGATTGAAGGAACCACGGTTTCGACCAAATACGGACCGATGAAGACCGACCACGTGCTGTTTATCGCAAGCGGCGCGTTTCATGTCGCCAAGCCATCGGACATGCTCCCCGAATTACAGGGGCGTCTGCCGATCCGGGTCAATCTGCGCGCTCTGACGCAGGCCGATTTCGTGCGTATCCTGTCGGAAACGCGGGCTAACCTGGTTGAACAATATCGTGCGCTGATCGGCACGGAGAAGGTCACGCTCGACATCACCGAAGACGCGATTGCCGAAGTCGCCACGATTGCCGCGCAGGTCAATGAAAGCGTCGAGAACATCGGTGCCCGACGCTTGCAGACGGTGATGGAAAAACTGCTCGAAGAGATCAGTTTCGAGGCCGAGGAACATGAAGGCGAGACTGTCACCATCGACGCTGCCTATGTGCGCGAACGGCTGGGCGATCTGGCGGGCGATGCCGATTTGTCGAAATATATCCTCTAATCACTTTGCCGCCGGTCCGCGGACAAGATTTGGCCATGGGTGACGTTCAAATACAATTATTCGGGTGATTGCCTGCTAAGAGCGTAGCTGAGGAACTAAGCCGCAAAGGCACGATATCCAGCACCCGAGGGCCGCTTATGAAACCCGGTTCGGTCACCGAACTCAAAGCCATGCTGATGAACATGGACCCCGCTCTTTCGGAGCGGGAATGGTGCTTTCATGCGCTGAGCGATACGCGTTTCATTCCCGATACCGCCTTTGCCGTCTTGCGCGAAGAAGAGGGTGCGTGCTGCATCCTGCCGGCAGAGGCGGCGCCTGCCGATGCCCTGCGTCTGGCGCGGATCACGCTGCGCGTGCACTCCGATCTTGCTGCGGTCGGCCTGACCTCCGCCGTTTCCAGCGCGCTGGCGACTTCGGGCATTGCCTGCAATGTCGTGGCAGGGCTCCATCACGATTACCTCTTTGTCCCGTGGGACCGGCGCGGGCAGGCGCTCAAGGTGCTTGAGCGGCTGAGCACCGACGCCAGTCGATAGCTATCGGGTCTTTGTGGGTGAGGCGTGCGGCGGCAGTTGAATGCTGCGGACAGAGACGCTTTAACTCCCCCTGTCGCAATTCAATACCGGGGCTCCACACACATGATCCGCACAGTTCTCCTCGCAGGCGTTGCCGTCGCTGGCCTTGCTGCCGCAGCACCCGTCATTGCCGATGACCACACAGAAAACGCGGCCGAGGGTCCGACGCTGACTGCCCCCAAGATCGAATACACCATGTGGACGCTCGACAACGGGCTGCGCGTGATCGCTATTCCCGACGCCACCACCAGCACCGTCACCACTTCGCTGTGGTACGATATCGGCTCGAAACTCGACCCCGAAGGGCGCAGCGGATTTGCGCATCTGTTCGAGCATATCCTCAGTCGCAAGACCGAAAATATGCCCTACAATATGATCTACGGGCTGACGGCGGATATCGGCGGCACGCGCAACGCCTCGAACTGGATCGACCGCACGAACTATTACGAGCAGGTCCCCGCGGCCTATCTCGAAACGATGCTGTGGACCCACCGCGAGCGCATGGCGAAAGTCGTGGTCGATGACGAGGTGTTCGAAACCGAGCGCGACGTGGTGAAGGAAGAATTGCGCCAGCGCGTGCTCGCGCCGCCCTATGGCCGCTTGCAACGTTTCGTGCTTCCCGAAAATGCCTTTGACGTCATGCCGCATCGCCGCCCGGGCATCGGCTCGATTCAAGATCTCGACAGCGCCACGCTCGACGATGCGCGCGCGTTTTACGAGGCCTATTACGGCCCCGATACGGCCACGCTGATCGTCGCGGGCAATTTTGAAATGGATGCGCTGCGCACGCTGGTCGATGATTATTTCGCCGACATTCCGCGCCGTGCGAATCCGGTCGATCTCGCGATCGACACGCGCGAGCCCGAGGCAAACGGCCCGCGCACGGTCAACGCCACGGCGCCCAATGTGCCGCTGCCCGTGGTGGGCGGTGTGTGGAAAGCGCCGCCGACCACGCATGAAGACGCCGCCGCGCTTGAAGTGCTCGAGGCGATCCTTTCGCGCGGAGACAACAACCGGCTCGACAACGCGCTGGTGCACAGCGGGCAGGCAGTGCAGGTCTCAGCAAGCATGATGATGTTCCGCGAGGCGGGACAGATCGGCATTTACGCTATCGTGCGCGACGAACCGCAGATGGAGGTCGCAGGCGCGACCCTCGATGCCGAGCTCGACCGCATCCGCACCGCGCCCGTGACCGCTGCGGAACTGACCGAAGCCAAGAACGAAATCATCGCCTCGACTCTCAACCGCCGCGAAACCGCGCGCGGGAGGGCCTTCGAACTTGGCGAGGCTCTGGTGTCGAGCGGCGATCCCGGTTTCGCTGACAAGCGCCTTGCGGAAATCGGGGCCGTTTCAGCCGAGGATGTGATGCGTGTCGCCGCGCAGTATCTCGCGCCAGAAAAGCGCGTGACGATCACCTATAAGGCAGGGGCAGACGATGCGTCAGCCTATGCCAATCCTGTCCCCATGCCGACCTTCCGCACGCTTCCGCCGGCTACCGGCACGATCCGCGCGGTGAAGCCAGAGGGTGAGCGCATGGCCCCTCCGGGCCCCGGCGCATCGCCCGATGTCACCGCCCCGCAAATCGTCGAAGGCACGCTCTCCAACGGTATCGAGGTCGTCGCAGTGCAGACGGGCGAAGTGCCGATTGCGACGATCACCATGCTCGTGCCCGGCGGATCGAAGACCGACCGCCGCGAACGCGCAGGGGTTGCCGATCTCGCCGCCAGCCTAGCGGACAAGGGTATCAATGGCATGGACGCCGAAGCCATCGCCGCACGTTTCGAAAGCCTCGGTGCACGCTTTGGCGGCGGGTCGGGTTCGGACGGCACCAGCTTCAGCCTTACCGCACCTACCGCCAATCTCGCGCAGGCGGGCGCGCTAGCGGCGGCTATCGTCAAGGGTGCGATCTATCCCGACGATGCGTTTGAGCGCGAACGCAACCGCGCGGTCGATAGTCTGCGCGTAACGATGAAAGACCCCGGCGGCCTGTCGCGCCATGTGGTGCGCGTGGCAATGTATGGCGATGCGCCCTACGGCGCGCAGCCCGGCGGCACGCTTGAATCGCTTGCCGCGATCAACCGCAACGACCTGCTCGAATACCGCCAGCGCTACATCCACCCGGCGCGGATGAAGATCGTCATTTCAGGCGGCATTGCCCCCGAACAGGCGCTTGCCACAGCCGAGGAAATGCTGGGCGATTGGCAGACCGATCTGGCGCCCTGGCCTGTACCAGACGCGGCAGCGGGCGCGGACCAGCCTGTTCGCACCATCGTGATCGATATGCCCGAAGCAGGGCAGGCATCGGTGATCGCAGCCGTTCGTGCACCGTCGCGGACATCGGAAGATTTCTTCCCGCTCGAACTTGCCAATTCGGTGCTCGGCGGCGGATCGAGCGGGCGCTTGTTCGAGGAAGTGCGGACCAAGCGTTCGCTGAGCTACGGAGCTTATTCGGGCTTTGCCGACCGCGCCGATGCGTCGATGCTGACGGCGAGCGCGCAGACCAAGAACGAATCCGCCGCCGAAGTCGCGCAGATATTTCTCGACGAGTTCGAACGGTTGGGGTCGGAGGATCTCGGCGAAGACCTGCTCCAGCGGCGGCGGTTGTATCTTGGCGGCGGCTATGCCCGCGCGCTGGAGACAAGCGGTGGATTCAATTCGATCGTGGCGACACTGCTCCAGCAAGGCCTCGAACCGGCACAAGCCGCGCGCTATGCCGAGCGGCTGGCAGCGGTTGATAGCGACGCAGCCGAAGCGGCAGCGCGCGCCTATGTCGATCCCGACAAGGCGACGCTGGTGATCGTTGGCAATGCCGCGCAATTCCTCGATGGCCTCAGCGCGATCCGCAGCAATATCGAAGTGATCCCGGCTGGCGAACTCAACCTTGCGAGCGCCGATCTGTACAAGGCACAGGCGGAAGAATAGGCGGCTACTCCGCCGCTTCCGTCTCGCGCCCTTCCTGCGCCTGCTGCGCCCACATGTCGGCATAGAGCCCGCGCTTGGCGAGCAGTTCGGCATGGGTGCCGCTTTCGGCAAGCTGACCCTGATCGA
>JAYPMZ010000127.1:0-7793 GCA_038130205.1 Erythrobacteraceae bacterium
GCCCTATGCGGTCGCCTCGGCCAATGCCTACACGGGCGACGACGACGTTTTTACCGATCTTGGCCCGGTACTCGAACGGCTCGAAAGGCTGCCGATTGCCGATGAGGCAGCGGACAAGGGCTTCGGCTACGAAATCTTCGCGCAATACGCCTCGGGCACGTACGGCCAGCCTGACCGTCAGCCGATTGCGCGCATCCTTGCCTTTCGCGGGACCGATTTCGACGGCTTTACCGACATTTTCTACGGCACCTTGCGCAACGACCAGATCGAGCTGGCACAGGCCGCTTTCGAGGCCGAGCGCGCACGGCCCGAATTCGCCGACGGGGTCGAGTGGGTCGTCGCCGGACATTCGCTGGGCGGGGCGCTCGCGACCGAGGTGTCTATCGCCCACCCGCATGTGCGCGCCTTTATGTTCAACACCTCGCCCTTTTACGGCGGCGAAGACCGCGTGAACGATATGCAGCGCACCGTCTTTAACGAGCGCGGCGAAGTGTTGCGCAAGTTTGCACGCTACGATCAGGCTCCCGCTGCGGACGTTTACACGCTTAATTGCGCCCCGCGGAACGGGCAGTTCACCAAGCACAAGATCCGCCCGCTCGCCGATTGCATCACCTGGATTGCGGCCTATGGCGATCCCGATGCGCTCAGGACCGTGCTCGCCAACGCGGTGCGCAAGCCGATGGTCGAATGCGGGGACGAGGACAAACCGCATCCCGGCGTGATGCCTGCTGTGTCAGAGCCCTGCACCCACCGCGCGCGTCCCGAAAAAGAAGAACCCGCCTAGGAGCTGCTTTCGGGCGAACGCATCAGCGTGTAGCTGCTGGGGTCGCCTTCTCCCTCGGCGCTGCGATAGACTTCGGAACGCAGAAGCGAGCCGTCCTCGCGCACGGTGTAGGATAGCGCAAACTGGTGGCTTTCCCCTTCATCGAGGCCGGTGATGTCGCGGAACTCGAAGGTGATTGCGCTTGCGTCTCCGGCCACAGATTGCAGGCGCGGCTGGTTGCCTTGCGGGCAGTAATGGGTGGCAATCACGCTGTCACCGTCGAGGTGATAGACGGTGATCGAGTGCAGGCCCGATGCCGTTTCCCACCGCTCGACCACGGTCTTACCGCGCGCGGTGACTTCGAACACGATTTCAAGCGCGTCGGTTTCGGCTACCTTCCAGCGGCCTTCCCAGCCAAGGATTTGCGCGAATTGCGCTTCGGCGGTAGTGGGCGCGGTTTCCTCGGCGATAGCGGGCGAGGCGAGCGCCAGAAGGGCGGCGAAGACAGTGGATTTCGTGACCATCGCCGGAATGTGCCAGCCCTGCGCAAAGTTGCAAGCGCACATCAATTGAACCGCGCGCCGCTTCGGGCTAAACGCCTGCGCATCATGAAACCGACCAATTCCCCCAAGACCTATCGGGTCAAGTCCTTCGGCTGCCAGATGAACGTTTATGACGGCGAGCGCATGGCCGAACTTCTCGGCGAGCGCGGCATCACGCCTGCGCCTGAAGGCGAGGCGGCCGATCTGGTGGTGCTCAACACGTGCCACATCCGCGAACGCGCAGCCGAAAAGGTCTATTCGGACATTGGCCGTCTGGTGAAGGCGGGCGAGGAAGCCGGAAAGGCCCCGATGATCGCGGTTGCGGGCTGCGTTGCGCAGGCCGAGGGCGAAGAGATCATGGCGCGTGCGCCTGCAGTTTCGATGGTGGTCGGCCCGCAGGCCTATCACCGCCTTCCCGACATGCTCGACAAGGCGACAAAGGGCGAGCGGGCGACCGACACCGACATGCCTGCAATTGCAAAGTTCGACAGTCTCCCGCAGCGCAAGCGGCGTTCACCCACCGCCTTCCTCACCGTGCAGGAAGGCTGCGACAAGTTCTGCACCTATTGCGTCGTCCCCTATACGCGCGGCGCGGAAATATCGCGCCCCTACAGCGACTTGGTGGCCGAAGCGCGCAAGCTGATCGAAGCCGGCGCGAAGGAAATCACGCTGCTGGGGCAGAACGTCAATGCGTGGAGCGGCGAGGATGAAGCGGGCCGCGCTCAGGGGCTTGCGGGTCTGATCCGCACGCTCGCGAAACTCGATGGGCTGGAGCGTATCCGCTATACCACCAGCCACCCGAACGACATGGAAGACGACCTGATCGCCGCGCATGGCGAGGTCGACAAGCTGATGCCCTATCTGCACCTGCCGGTACAGAGCGGCTCCGACCGGGTGCTGAAAGCGATGAACCGCCAGCATACGGCGGAAAGCTATCTCAAGCTGCTCGAACGCTTCCGTGAAGCGCGGCCCGATATTGCGCTGTCGGGCGATTTCATCGTCGGCTTCCCCGGCGAGACAGAGGCCGAGTTCGAAGAGACGCTGCAACTCATCGACGAAGTTCGCTATGCGGCGGCCTTCAGCTTCAAATATTCGCCACGCCCCGGCACACCCGCCGCGACGATGGGCGACCAGATTTCGCCGGAAGTGATGGACGAGCGGCTCCAGCGCTTGCAAGCGCATCTCAACCGCGATCAGCTTGCTTTCAATCAGGCGAGTATCGGCAAGACCTGCAAGGTCCTCGTCGAGCGCAAGGGCAAGCATGCAGGCCAGTGGCTCGGCAAGTCGCCGTGGCTGCAATCGGTGTGGTTCGATGCGGATTGCGCGATTGGCGATATCGTCGAGGCGGAATTGCTCGAAGCCGGTCCCAACTCGATCCGCGGCGCGGTGCGCCAGAGCGCCGATCTAGCCCTCTGACGGTTCCATCGGGGGAAGTTCGACCAGTTCGGGCTCTTCCGCAATCAAGACCTCACCGCGCGCCTCGGCTGGCTCGGCTGGAGCGATCGTCGGGTTCGAAGGGTAAGCCTCGCCGTCGAATTTCAGCAGCGCGATGCCGGAGGGCATGCCGCCGCCCGAAACATCGACCGTGATGTCCTTCCATCCCTCGGTCGAGCTGTCGAGCACCGTCACCGGTGATCGCGAGACGCTGATATCGCCGACCTTGCGCCACATCGGTCCAGCCTGAGTCAGCACCAGCGTATTGCAGCCGCCCGTGCCGCAAACCCACGACGACACGACATGGACAATCGCCTCGTCCGCTCCGTCACCGTTGAGATCGTGCCATGCCAACGCATAGCGGATGCCTTCCGCCTCGGGATATTCCTGCAGCAGGAAATTCTGGATATCTTCTTCTGCATTGGCAGGGCCCGGCGACACCTCTTCGACGCCGGCGATATTGGTATCGGCTTCTGCGTCGGGTGCGTCGGCGGTGCAGGCTGCGAGCGCAACCGTCGCCATTAATGCGGGAAATCGAATCATCGCAAATTACCTCATCACATCCTGTCTGACTGCGAGGATGATCCACCGGGTGCGCGGTGACAAGCGTGTGACTATCCACCGTCATGAATACCCACTGCGCTTGCCTTAGCCCGGCGGGAGCGTAACCTTCCGACTCAGCCATTCAGGCCGCCGAGCAAAGGAAACTATGGGCCGCAGACCAACCAGTGCAATCGATCCTTCGGTCGTCCCCGAAGCCATCAATCCCGCCACCCGCCAGAATGCGCCGATCGGCCACGGGCAGGCGCGGGCCGAGGTCAGTTTCGAAAATCAGTCCTTGCTGGGCGCGCTGTTCGGACAGTTCGATTCCAATCTGGTGCAGGTCGAAAACCGGCTGGGTGTCTATATCCATGCACGCGGCGACCAGATCATGATCGAGGGGCCGGAGGACGCCGTTGCGCGTGCGCGCGAGACGCTGACCACCATGTATGACCGGCTCGCCATGGGGCAGGAGCTGGATTCAGGCGCGATAGAATCGCTCATCGCCATGTCGAACGAACCCACGCTGGAAGGGATCGTGAGCAAGGAGAAAAGCGAGCCGCCGATCATGATCCGCACGCGGCGCAAGACGATCGTCCCGCGCTCGGCCATGCAGATCACCTATATGCGCAGCCTCGTGCGCGACGACATTATCTTTGCATTGGGTCCGGCAGGGACGGGTAAGACCTACCTCGCCGTGGCACAGGCAGTCGCGCAGCTGATGTCGGGCAGCGTCCAGCGGCTGATCCTGTCGCGTCCGGCGGTCGAGGCGGGTGAAAAGCTCGGCTTCCTGCCCGGCGATATGAAGGACAAGGTCGATCCCTATCTGCGCCCGCTCTACGATGCGCTCTACGACTGCATGCCGCCCGAACAGGTCGAGCGGCGGATTGCGAGTGGAGAGATCGAGATCGCGCCCATCGCCTTCATGCGCGGGCGCACGCTGGCCGATGCTTTCGTTATCCTCGACGAAGCGCAGAACACCACGCGCGAGCAGATGAAGATGTTCCTCACCCGCTTCGGCCAGAACAGCCGGATGGTGGTCTGCGGTGACCCGCGTCAGGTCGATATCCCGGGCGGCGACCGCATGAGCGGGCTGGCCGATGCGGTCGACAAGCTGGAAGGCGTCGAAGGCTTCGGCACAATCCGCTTTACTGCCGCCGATGTCGTTCGCCACCCGATCGTCGGGCGGATCGTCGAGGCTTACGAAGGGCCGACGGTCTGAGGTCGATTAAGCGGCGTTGAGCACGCCGACGAATTCCTGCGTCGCTCCTTCGAGCAACGCAACCTGATCGACAAGCACGCTGACGGAGCGGCGCACCTCGCCTGACAGCGCGCCGGTTTTTTCGGCGCTATCCGACACTTCCTCGATGCTTCGCGCCATCTCGTCCACGCCCGCCGAAGTCTCGACCGCGTGGCGTTCGATATTGGCGGCGGCGGCCTGCTGCTCCTCGACGGCGGACTGGATCGCGTGGGCGGATTCGGTGAGTTCCGCCACCGATGAGGCAATCCCGGCAAAGCTGGTTTCCGCCTCATCCGTGCCGATGCGGATTTCGGTGAGGATCTGGCTGATCTGGCCTGTGGCCTTGCCCGCCTCCATGGCAAGATTTTTGACCTCGTTGGCGACCACTGCAAATCCCTTGCCGCTTTCGCCTGACCTCGCTGCCTCGATCGTCGCATTAAGCGCCAGGATGGAGGTGCGTTTGGCAATGTCCGAAATGGCGTTCGTCGCAAAGCCGATTGTGTCCGAACTGTCGGAAAGTTCCGATACCGTCTCGTCGCCCTTGCGCGAGCATCCCTCGGCCGCATTCGCAAGACTGCTCTGTTGCGCGGCGATGGCGGCGATCCCTGTCATCGACTGGGTGAGCGTGGAGATCGTGTTCGCGACGTCGCGCACCGTCATTTTCGACTGGGCGGCTGCACTGGCGGCAGCGCTGGCGCGATTGCCGGTCTCGCTGGCAACAAGGTCGAGCGTCGCTGCGGCCGCATCGAGCGCCTTCGCGGCCTGCGAAACCGAACCGGCGACATTGCTCACCGATTGCTCGAATTGCCGTGTCAGATTTTGCAGGTCGCTGCGGCGTTTCTGCATCAATTGCGCGCGCGCTTCGCGTTCGCGTCCTGCCTCCTGCAAGGCTGCTTCGGCTTCGGCCCGTGCCTGTTCGGCTTCGGCGCGCGCGACTTCGGCTTCCTTGAGCAGACGGCCTCTGCGCGCTTTCGATGCTTCCTGTGCGTGGAACAGCTTGGCGAGGCTTTCGGCAATCACGCCCAGTGCGCCCGCCTGCATCACCACGGCAAGCGCGTGAATGCCGACCCGCTCAAACCCGCCTCCCTGCGGAAAAACCCAGTCGGAGGCGGCGAGCGAAAGCACCAGATGGTGACCCGCGATCAGCACAGACGCCAAAATGATCGGTCGTAGCGAGCAGTAAATCGCGAGCATCGCCAGACCGACGAAGAAATACATGTGCATGTCGATCTGCCACGGCGACAGCTGCATGGCGTAAACGAAAAGGGCTGGCTGGGCCGCCACCATCATTGCGACCGAATAGCTGACCTTGGTGTCAGTGGATTTGGTGTAGGCGAAATAGGTGGGAACGAGGTTTGCGAGCACGCTGAAGACCAGCGCCTCGGTGGAGGGGCCGCCCAGAGCGAGGGCGCGCCATGCGAGAACGAACGAGGCAATCCATGCTGCGATCACGATACCGCGTGTGCCTGCGACGTGCAGGTCGTTGAGAGACTTGATTTGGGTCATTCGGCTCCGCTTGAGCAGGAAGAATAGGAAACAGAGACAACCAGCACGCCCCGTTGGAACAGGGCCGCGACCGGATTGAGAGAATTGCCGCGCACCACGAGCGATCCGGGAATGGTCCCGAGGCCCAGCAGCTTGCGATTTTCCGCAGTTGCGAAAGCAGCCACTTCGCCTTGCCCGTAAGCCGAGATCGGGATGAACATCATCGGCCGCGAGCCCGTCGGGGCCAGCAGCAGGAAGGCGAGCGAAAACAGGATAATAGCGCCCTGAACCGCCAGAAGGGTGTTGGCGCTGGCAAGAGAGTTAAGGCGGGGCCACGGGGTCACACGTGGCGTATTGCAGCGCACCAATAACAAGCCGTTAACTTCAAAAATCACCCATCATTCTACCGATCGGTCGGTCTTCTCGAAGCGTGCTCTTGCGCTATTTCCGAAACGTCACCGTCACCGATTCCTCGCCCGCATCGCGCACGATCTCGCGACTGCCTCGGCGGTTCGTACCGTCGGGCCAGGTGACCTGATACATGAACCGTCCATAGGGCTGGGTGCGCATTTCGCCCGGAACCCACTCGTTCCAGCGGCACGCGAAGCGGTCCCACGGGTCCGGCTGGCGACGGGTGCAGACGTTGAAGGAAAAGGCGTTGATCAGCAGCACTTCGCCGCCCGAGGGAACCGTTCGCACCATGATGGGGCCATCTGGCAGCGGATCGCAGGGCGCATCGTTGACGATCGACAGCGTTTGCGGCGCCAGCCGCGAGCGCCGTCTCTCCAGCGTGTCGACCAGATCTTTGCGCACGTCGTCGGCGGCCTCTCCTTCGAGCGGTGTGCCGGTCTCGACCATGCGGCGTTCGAACTCGTCGATGGGCCTTGCGTAGACGCCGGTGGGGTAGCCGAGCCGGTCAAGCTCACTGCGCAAGCGCGCAACCTCCAGTGCGATCGCGCCGAAGCGGGTGTAGGCGGGGTCGTCGTCATTGGCCGGGACCGGCTGCCACGCACAATCCATCACCTCATAGCAGCGTCCGCGCCCCGAACCTTGCGCACTGCCATAGGCCGACGCGCGCCCGTAGTCGGAGCCGCTCTCACAGTAATCGAGCATTTCGTCGCGTTCGCGCGGCCACTTTGCGATCGTGGCTTCCGCGGCGACGCGCACGTCGTAATAGCCTTCGGGATAGTAGTTTCGCATCGCAACGCTATCTTCGGCGGCGCGCATGTCTTCCGCGCTGACCCCTTGCGCCTGAACCACCGGAGCGAGCATCAGGGCCGCGAGGCTGGACAGGATAAGTGCAATTGCGCGCATTTTATTGGTCCCTCTTGATCGGGCGCGATGCGCCCAGCCAGCCTGCGATCAGCGCCGCCGCAGCCGCTGCCATGATCCCCCACGCCAAAGCGAGGATCAAGGCGTTTTGCCCGATCGAGGCAGTGGTCCACAGCAGCGTCTCGTCATAGGCGGCGTCGACCAGTGCCTCTGCGGGAAGGTCGGGGCATTGGCTCTCGAAGATCAGCTCGGCATCAGGCGTGCAGACCGATCCGCGCACAATCGGCTCGCCGCCGAGCCCCTCGATCACCGAATTGCTGTAGGTCCAGCCATAGGCTGCCGCCGCCGCGACCAGCAGCGCCAGAAGCCCCGCGCGCAGGGCAGGGCGGGCGAAGAGTTCCGCGCGCCCGCGTGCTCCGGCCAGCCCAGCGACGCCGATTGCGCCCAAGGCCGCGAGCCAGCCCGCAGGCGAATCGGGCGGAGCGATGCCGCCCAGCCACGCAGCAAGCAGCAGCAC
>JAYPMZ010000128.1:0-7741 GCA_038130205.1 Erythrobacteraceae bacterium
GTCTCAACCCATGCCTCGATGCAATTCTCGTCGAGGTCGCGGAGCCGGTGCAGGTGCTTGCACTATCCCACTACAGCCGCGATCCCGCCGCAAGTTCGATCGATGTCGCGCACGCAGAGCAATTCGGCGTAACCGGCGGCACGGCAGAAGAGGTCATCGCGCTACAGCCCGACGTGGTGCTGGCGAGCAGCTTTATCGATCCGGCCACCAAAAGCGCGCTGGAACGGGCGGGTATACGGGTCGAGACTTTCGGCAGTCCGGAAAACGTTGAGGCAAGTCTCGATCAGGTGAGAGCTTTGGCGACGCTGACGGGGCAGGTCGAAAAGGGGGAGAGGCTGGCACAGGCAATCTCTGGCGAACCAGAGCAGCCTGCGGGTAGGGGCGGTTCGGCGCTGTTGTGGCAGCCGGGCCAGATCGTCGGCGGCGAGGCCTCGCTGGTGGCCGAGCATCTGCGCTGGGCGGGCTTCACCAATTACGCCGGAACGCACGGATTGGGACAGGCCGATCACATCACGTTGGAGCAGGTGCTCGCCGATCCGCCTGATTTGCTTCTGGTGGCAGGCGATAGCGCGGGACAGCAGCACCCGCTGCTGCGCGATCCATCGCTCGCCACCCACATTGCCCGGTTCGACCCCAAGTTGTTTTACTGCGCTGGTCCCAGCATCCTCGCCGCGCGCAAGCGGCTGGTCGAAATCCGCGCCGATATGGCAGGCAGGCGATGAATCGCGCTGCGCTCGTCTTTGCCGTCTTGCTGCTGGTGCTGGTGCCGCTTTCGCTGCTCGCCGGACGGGTCTGGCTCGACCCTGCAACCACGCCCAATGCCGCGCTGATCCTGATGGAACTGCGCCTGCCTCGAGCGGTGCTGGCGGTGATCATCGGGGCAGGGCTGGGCGCTGCGGGTGCAGCGATGCAGGGCTATTTGCGCAATCCTTTGGCCGATCCCGGCCTTTTCGGCATCGCCCCGATGGCGGCGCTGGGAGCGGTTGCGAGTTTCTGGATCGGAGCGACCTGGGCCTTGCCCGTCGCCGCGCTTGCAGGGGCAGGGTTGGCGATGGTGCTGCTGGCGCTGATTGCGGGGCGCAGCGTGTCGGACGGACGCGCCGGTGCAGGCGGCGGGATTGCGCTGTTCACGTTGGCAGGCCTGATGATCGCGAGCCTTGCAGGAGCACTCACCGCACTTGCTATCACCATGGCGCCCAATGCCTTTGCGATGGGGCAGATCGTCATGTGGCTCAACGGAGCGATCACCGACCGTTCGTGGGCAGATGTTTGGATTGCCGCACCGCTGACGCTCGCCGGTATCGCGGTCTTGGCCTTCACCGCACGCAGCCTCGACGCGCTGACCTTGGGTGAGGAAGCGGCTCGCTCGCTTGGCATGAACCCACGCCGCTTGCTGGTGCTGCTGGTCGTGGGTGTAGGCCTCACCGTCGGTTCGGGCGTGGCGGTGGCGGGGATCATCGGCTTTGTCGGACTGATCGTCCCGCATCTTGTACGCCCGCTCACCGACCGCCTGCCGTCCTCGCTTTTGCTGCCGAGCGCGCTTGCAGGCGCGTGCCTGGTGCTCGCCGCCGATAGCGCGGTGCGGGTGTTGCCCTTCGTTACCGAATTGCGGCTCGGCATAGCGCTCTCGCTGATCGGAGCGCCGTTCTTCCTTTGGCTGCTGCTGCGCATGCGGAAAGGGCGGATATGATCCTCGCCGCCAGCGAACTCACCGTGAACCGCGGCGACGCGCCAGTGCTGCGTGATGTGTCGGCTGCGCTTCACCCCGGCGAAGTGACCGCCATCGTCGGGCCGAATGGTGCGGGCAAATCGAGCCTGCTGATGACGCTTGCCGGATTGCTTGCGCCATCTGCGGGCGCTGTATCGCTCGACGGAGAGGCGTTGGCCGCTCTCCATCCGACCGAGCGCGCCAAGGCGATCGGCTATCTCCCGCACGAGGCGGATGTGGCTTGGGATGTGTCGGTGGAAGCGCTGGTCGCGCTGGGCCGCCTGCCGCACCGCGATAGCCGCCGCGAGCCGGTCAGCGCAGCGCTCGATGCGCTCGGCTTGAACGAGCTTGCTCACCGGCCTGTCAGCCGTCTGTCCGGCGGAGAGCGCGCGCGGGTGCTGCTTGCGCGCGTGCTGGCAGGCGAGCCGCGCTGGATACTCGCCGACGAACCCTTCGCCGCGCTCGACCTTGCGCATCAACATGGCTTGATCGGACAGCTCAAGCGCTGCGCCAGCAATGGTGCTGGCGTGGTGATCGTCGTGCACGATCTCGCCACCGCGATGAACCACGCCGACCGGGTGCTAGTGCTGAGCGAAGGGAGGCTCGCAGCCGATGCACCCGCGTGCGATGCGCTGTCTGGGGTAACGATTTCCCGCGTGTGGGGTGTCGATACGCAATGGTTGGGAAATCCGGGCCAGCATGCGCTGGTCACGCTCGGCGGCGAATAGCTGGTGCAGCGCCTTCATCACCTGCGCATGATGCAGGCACACACCGGCCCGGTACGGCGGGTTAGGGTTCGCCGCAATTCCTTGACAGTTCGCTTCTAAACCCATGGTGCGACCCGAAGGGCACGAAGCGAAATCCAGCCAAAGAGGCCCTATGCCTGCGGAAAATCCCTTAGAGGGGGAACTTCATATTTCCTGTAGGTCCTGAAAATTTAGACAAGACCCTGATATAAAACGAGTTATTTCCGAAGCTGGCGGTGTCTCGGTCACTCGACTATGGCTTGTTAATGACCGATTTTGCGCAAATTCTGAGCGATCCGCAGTGGTTGCCTCACGCTTTTGACCCCGCTCGCGGCAGTGTCACCTTTATCCGTATCCCGCGTGCGCGCCTGTCGGAGAATGCTTTCCTCGCCGATGCGACAAGCGAGCCCGGCTTTGCTCCGGTAGAGGTTCCGCTTGGCGAGATTGCAGCGTTCTCGCCTCCGCAAGCGCCGCAGCATTTCATCTTCCATACTGCCTTTTGCCGCTCGACCTTACTGGTGCGCGCGCTCGAACTGCCGGGTGTGAGCGCAGGGCTAAGCGAGCCGGGAATCCTCGCGCGGCTGGTGGGCAAGGGCGATGCAGGGATGCGCGCAGTGGCTCCGGTCGCGGCGCTGCTGGCGCGGCCGTGGGGTGCCAATGAAAACGGGAGCGAGAACGTCTTTGTGAAGCCCACCAATCACGCCAATGTGTTGGTGCCGGCGCTGATGCAGGCGCGTCCCGATGCAAAAGCGGTGCTGATGACCAATCCACTGCCGTCCTTTCTCGGCGCTGTTGTGCGCAAGGGGATGATGGGCCGCCGCTGGGCGCGCACGCTCTATCTGGAGATGATGGGTTATGCGGGGATGGACCTCGGGCTGGACGCGCGCGAGCAATTCGCGATGACCGATTTGCAGGCGGGCGCGCTCGCGTGGTTCCTGAACCAGCGCTATCTCGACGCGTTGGTGCGCCAGTTCGGTGACCGCGTGCGGGTGCTCGACGGGGATGTGTTTGGCGCCGAACCTGCGAAGGTGCTGGAGGCCGTGGGGCGCTTTACGGGCGTCGGTATCGACGCGGCACGCGCCGCAGAAATCGCGAGCGGTCCGGTGTTCACAAAGGACGCCAAGACCGGCCTCGACTACGCCGAAAAATCTGCACGCGACACCGCCGCCACGCAAAGCGCGGTGGTCGAGGACGAGATCGCCAAACTCGGTGAGTGGGTGGGCGCGATTGCGGCGCAGGCGGGAGTTGAGGTGCCGCTACGGGGGACGCTGGTCTGACGCCTAGCCGAAATACTCCACCTGCCATTCGTCGACTGGCCGGGAGTGAAACTCCACGGGGCGCTCGAAGGTCTCGATCTCCGCTAATTTGGGCGCTTCGTTGACGAAAGTCAGCGTATCGGCGGTGCCGGTGGCGGTTCCGAACCAGTCGCCGAAAGTGCTCTCGTCATAGCCGTTGGCGGTGAGGTAATCGATCACCTCCTGCTCGCTCTGATAGTTGGCGTAGCGGATGTTGCCGTCCTCGTGCATCAGCGCGCGCAGATAGGCGGTGCCGTCGGTGAGTGCGAAGTACACCTCCCAGATGCCGTCGCCATCGTAGTCGTCTGCGCCGAGCACGCGATTGATGTTCTCGATCTCCAGATCGTTCTGGAAGCGCCGTTGGCTGTCGTTTGCGCTGCCTGCGATCACATCACCCGACTGCACCAGCGGGTCGATATAGATACCCGCAACGCGCGTCTCGCCCGCCCACGAGTAGTCATCGAAATAGACAAGCCCGCCCTGCGTCCCGACAGTTGCAAACCGCCCGATCGCATCGTTGACGAGGATTTGGTCCACGTCTCCGTCGCCGTTGATGTCGGCGCTGCCAATGCGCAGCCACGAACCGTTTCCGCCCAGCGCATTGCCGTCGAAATCGCGGATCGCGTCCATTGCCGACTGGTAAACGGACGGATCGGCGGTTTCGAAGGTCACGCTTACTCCCGTCCCGCGTAGCAGCCGCTCGGTTCCGTCATCGAATTGCAGATATTCGATATTGGTCAGAGTATCGGTGCCGTCCGGCCCCGCCACCTGGAAAACTCCGGTGGAAGTCTGGGTCACGATATAGTCCGCCCGATTGCCGCTGAAAATCGCGGTGTCGACATCGCTGCCACCATCGATTGAATCGTCGCCAAGCCCGCCGGCGAGGTAATCGACGCCTGCTAGTGCGGCAAAATCATCCATCCCCTCCGACCCCGCAAGGTCGTCCGAGCCTGCACTCCCCGTCACTACATTGGTTGCGGGATCAATATAGTCGACCCGATACAGCCCGCTGTTGGTGACGATGGTGAAGAAAGATTCGTCCGGAGCTACGATGAGAGCCCCGTCATTTGCACGGAAAGGAGCAGGGACGCCGACACGTTCGTGAAGACCGATCGATCCGATCAGGCTCCAGTCCACAGTGCTGATAATATCGATCGTGCTAGTGCGATAGTTGAGGACATAGAGCTTGCTGCCGTCCGCCGAGAAGTCAAGATCAACTATCTGCCCGTTTTGCCAGTCTGCGAGCGTGGTCACTAGGTTGAGATCGTGATCGTAGATCAGGATTCCGCGCTCATAGATATAGGTCGCCGCAAAGTCACCATTGTACGCGCCGCCGTTCGCCACCGAGCTGAAGAGTTCTCGCTCAGCAATGATTCCCGTGCCAGTTGCATAGATATTGATCGGACCGTTACTGATTCCAGACTCGATAATAAGGACTTCGCTACCATCTGCAGAGCGCACGAAAGTGGCGTTCTCGCGTAGCGGAATGCCCGGCCGCGAGAGTTCCCCTGTCGTAAGGTCTAGGAGTCGAGCCTCATTAAAGCCTGATCCGAAGTAGTCTTGTGAGAAAAGTGCGGTGCCATCGGAGAGGATTGCCACGTCCCAAAGCAGTCCCTCGTCACTCGCACGTGAATAGCCAAAGCTGGTGACTTCGCCAGTCGCCGCATCGATCCGGTAAATCTGCGACACGCTGGTGTCGAGCGCGATGAGGAAGCTGCCATCGGGCGACAAGTCGAGTTGACCAAGACTCTGTCCGACCGGCCACTCGTGCAGCAAGTCTCCTGAAGGCATCGTATAGACCCTCAGATGACCATCGCTTTCAGCGGAATAAAGGAGGTTACCATCGGCACTCAAACGCACTTCACCCGGGCGCGGCGTCGATATTTCTCTCGAATGTGACAATGAACTCGACCCTATCTATTCTAGGAATTTAGCAGCTGTATTTGAGAAGGATGACGGTTCCGATTCATGTTGTCTAGCGGCAAGCGAGACAAGAATACGACCGGGCTGGGCAGAACACCCGGTTGACCTCTTGACCAGCCTGGCGAAAGAGTGAACGTAAAGGGAACATGTCTGCTTATTCCCCAGGGCTGTTTGCAGCGTCTGGACTTGCCAACACCGAGCCCCCACTTGGAGCCCCATGTCACTCACAACCATATCCGTGCGCGGCGCGCGCGAGCATAACCTCAAAGGTATCGATATCGATCTGCCGCGCGATGCGCTGATCGTGGTCACCGGGCTGTCCGGCTCGGGCAAGTCGAGCCTCGCCTTCGACACCATTTATGCCGAGGGTCAGCGCCGCTATGTCGAGAGTCTTTCGGCCTATGCGCGCCAGTTCCTCGAGATGATGCAGAAGCCCGATGTCGAACATATCGACGGGCTCTCGCCTGCGATCTCGATCGAGCAGAAGACCACCAGCCGCAACCCGCGCTCGACCGTGGCGACGGTGACCGAAATTTATGACTATATGCGCCTGCTGTGGGCGCGGGTCGGTGTGCCCTATTCGCCCGCGACGGGCGAACCGATTGCGGCGCAAAGCGTCAGCCAGATGGTCGACCGCGTGATGGATCTACCCGAGGGTACGCGCGCCTATCTGCTCGCGCCGGTGGTGCGTGGTCGCAAGGGTGAGTATCGCAAGGAGCTGGCCGAATGGCAGAAGGCGGGCTTTACCCGCGTGCGCATCGACGGCGAGCTGTACGGGATCGAAGACGCGCCCGCGCTCGACAAGAAGTTCAAGCATGACATCGAAGTGGTGGTCGATCGCCTCGCGGTGAAGGAAGGGCTGGAGACTCGGCTGGCGGATTCGTTCGAAACTGCGCTCAAGCTGGCCGACGGGCTGGCCTATGTGGACCTCGCCGACGGCGTTGTGCCGGGGCGCGAGGGCGAAGAGCAATCAGGCGGAGCGATGAAGGGGGCAGGCATCCCTGCGAACCGCATCGTCTTCTCCGAGAAATTCGCTTGCCCCGTTAGCGGCTTCACCATCGAGGAAATCGAACCGCGGCTGTTCTCCTTCAACAGCCCGCAGGGCGCATGTCCGACCTGTGACGGGATCGGCGAAAAGCAGCTGTTCGACGAGCAGCTGGTGGTCCCGAACGAGGCGCTGACTCTCAAGCAGGGCGCGATTGCACCCTGGGCCAAGTCGAACCCGCCGTCGCCCTATTACATGCAGGTGTTGACCAGCCTCGCGAAAGCCTATGACTTCGACATCAACACGCCGTGGAAGGACCTGGAGCCCGACCAGCGGTTGATCATCCTCCACGGCACGGGCGGGATGCCGGTGGCGCTGACCTTCAAGGACGGGCGCAAGGAATATACCGTCAACAAGGCGTTCGAGGGGGTTATCGGCAACCTCAACCGCCGGATGCTCCAGACCGAGAGCGCGTGGATGCAGGAGGAGCTGGGCAAATTCCAGACCGCGCAACCGTGCGAGACCTGCGGCGGCAAGCGGCTCAATGAAAAGGCGCTGGCGGTGAAGGTCGGCACGGGCGACGGCGCGACCGATATCGCGACGCCGGTGAAGATGAGCGTTGCCGATGCCAAGGCGTGGTTCCTCGGCCTCGATGCGCAGCTGACCGACCAGCAACAGCAGATCGCGCGCGCAATCCTGAAAGAGATCAACGAGCGGTTGGGCTTCCTCGACAACGTAGGTCTCGACTACCTCAACCTCGACCGCACCAGCGGCACGCTTAGCGGCGGGGAGAGCCAGCGCATCCGGCTTGCCTCGCAGATCGGCAGCGGGCTTTCGGGCGTGCTCTACGTGCTGGACGAGCCCTCCATCGGCCTGCACCAGCGCGACAATGACCGGCTGCTCGAAACGCTCAAGCGGCTGCGCGATCTCGGCAATACAGTGATCGTGGTCGAGCATGACGAGGACGCGATCCGCACCGCCGACCATATCGTCGACCTCGGCCCGGGCGCTGGTGTGCGCGGGGGCGAAGTGGTGGCGCAGGGGACGCTCAAGCAGATCCTCAAGGCCAAGGGCTCGCTTACCG
>JAYPMZ010000129.1:0-6965 GCA_038130205.1 Erythrobacteraceae bacterium
CTCGCAATTCTGCGCCAGTTCGAGATGCGCGGCTGTTGGCCGCTCAACGAAAGCGTCGCCATTGGCCGTAGTCGCGACAAATTGCGTTCGATGCAGATCCTCGCCAAGCACGGGCTTGGTCTGCCGCTGACTGCTTATGCCAACGATCCCAAACAGGCCGAGGAAATCATCAAGGCGGTCAAGGGGCCGCCGGTGGTGATCAAACTGCTCGAAGGGACACAGGGCATCGGTGTCGTTCTGGCCGAAACCATGTCGAGCGCCAAATCGGTGATTGAGGCGTTTCGTGGCGCCAACGTCAATATTCTGGTGCAGGAATTCATCAAGGAAGCGGGCGGCACCGATATTCGCGCTCTGGTGCGGCAAAGTCGTCGCGGCGATGAAGCGTACCGGAGCGGCGGATGATTTCCGTTCGAACCTCCATCGCGGTGGCAGTGCCGAAGTGATCAAGATCACGCCCGAAGAACGCTCCACCGCTGTTCGTGCCGCGCAGCGCATGGGGCTGAATGTTTGCGGCGTCGATATGCTGCGCTCCAACCACGGTCCGGTTATCATGGAGGTCAATTCCTCGCCCGGTCTGGAAGGTATCGAGACTGCGACCGGCAAGGACGTCGCTGGCCAGATCATCGCGTTCATTGAGGCGAAGGCAAAGATCGGCGCGACCAAGACCAAGGGGCGCGGGTGAGCCGCAGCGGGACGCAGACCACGCTGCGCTTTACGTGCCGAGGGGAAAGAGGCTATCTCGCCGCCATGCGTAAGTTTTCATTCCTTTCGACCATCCTTGCAACCTTCGCGCTGGCGCTCTCGGCTCCGGCTTCGGCCCAGCAGCAGCCCCAGCGCCCGCAGGCCGTTAGCCAGTTCGACGAGCTGACGATCCGCTATCTGCTAGCCGATATTCAGGCGACTTATACGGTCGAGCAGGACGCCGAAGGGCAAGCGACCTATCGCGCCAGTGCAGAGGGCGGCTTCAATTTCGTGCTCGCACCGCGTGCTTGCACGCCGGAACAGGGATGCGTCGGTCTGGTGCTGATCGCGCTGTTTACTGATGTGCGCACGCCCAGCGGCCCCGCGCTCGACAGCTTTATCAACCAGTATAACGACCGCTATCCCACTGCGAAGATCATGCGTAACGGTCAGGGCATGATCGCGCTGCAGTCCTATATCAACGTCGCCTACGGTAGCAGTTACCGCAATGTGCAGGCGCAATTGCTGGTGTTCGGCGAGAATATTTCCAATCTCAGCCGCACGCTGGTGGCGATGGAAAACGGCGGCTGATCAGGCCGACTTCAGCCTGGAGGTGAAGCTCTGGGTCGATTTTTCGAGGTTATGGATGTTTTCCGCCAGCGCGGCGGCAGCACGGTCCAGCTCGTCTGACAGCCGCGCCGAAGCACAGGCGCTGTCAGACAGGGCCCGGATCTGGCCCACCATCACGTCCACTTCGCCCGCAGCTTTGCGCGCAAAGCTCTCGATCGTATCGGCGGACTGGCGCTGGTTATCGACATCGTAGCGGATCAGCGTCGCCGCCTTGTCGAGCTCGGCCACCGCGGAATCGATTGCTTGAAAACTGCGTTCGGCTTCCAGCGTGCCGCTGCGCACGCCCTTGAGGAACGTCTCAATCTGGGTTGCGGCGGTGCCGGCCTGCTGGGCCAGCACTTTGACTTCATGCGCCACAATGCTGAACCCGCGACCCGAGGCGCCTGCCGATGCGGCTTCGATTGCGGCATTGAGAGACAGCAGATTGGTCCGCTCGGCAATGCGCACGATGGCGCGCGTGGCCTCTCCGATAGTACGCGATTGATCGGTCAGCGACCCGATAGCCCTGCCACCGCCTTCGGAGCGTTCGGTTGCGAGATGTGTCAATTCACTTTGCTGATCGACATTCACCGCGACCTCCGCAATCGCGAGCGAAAGTTCGGCGACGCCTGCGGCAACGGTGTTGGCAGCTCGGCTTGCATTTTCGGCTGACCCGACTGCGACGCGCGCTTCATTGCCCGTCGCATCAGAAATCAGCTTGAGCTGTCCCGCTGCATCTTCGAGCAACTGCGCCGTGCTGGCGACCGAACGCGTGACCGCGTTGACAGTTCCTTCGAACTCCTGCGCCACACGCTCGAACTCGGCCTTGCGTTCGCGGCTCGCGACATTGAGTGCTTGGCTGCGCGCTTCCTGTTCGGCCTCGATCTGGGCGATGGCGGCTTCCAGCTTCGCATTGGTTTCCAGATTCTCCTGCGATTGCCGCTCGCCTTGGATCCGGGCATGCTCCGAACGTTTGAGGACGCGGCCGTATTCGATTCCGAAAAAGCAAAGGCACACTCCGATTAGCGCTGCGGCGATGGAGTGGATTGCGACCCTCTCGGCCCCAATTCCGTTTGCAAACACCCAATCGGGTGCGACGTATGTCAGCGTGCCGTGATGAAGCAGGATAAAGGCGCAGGCGTAAATGACCGGGCGAATGTCGCACAGCAGCGTCATCGCCACGAGTGCGACGAAGAAAGTCAGATGCATGTCGATTTGCCACAGCGTGCCTTGCGTGGCGAAAACCAGCAGAGCCGGCTGCATCGCTGCGGCCACGCCGACGATCATCCGCGCATGTCGATCGACACTTCCTTGCAACATGCACCATGTTGGCAAGAGATAGAGCAAAGCGCTGACGATCGCCGCGTCGAGCGCATATGTGCCGAGTGAGGGGATCATCAGGCATTCGATCAGAACAACCAGCCAACCGCCTGCAACCAGCAGTTGCAGCCCCCGCGTCCTGAGTGCTTTGACTTCGGCGATCATGGTGCGGGCCTCGCATTGCGCGGCCCGCAACCCGGCGCTGTCGCGTTGAGCACCAGAACGCCGTCGCCAGCCAGACTCTCCACAAAGCCCGGTCGATCACCACGCACGACGTAGGACCCGGCAAATTGCCCCCTGGCGAGCAACAGCGTGTCCGGGTTGGAGAGTGTGGCCGGTAGCGTCGAGGCCGCCGTCGAACTGAGCGGGTATAGTAGCACCGGCTCACCTTCGCGCGGCGCGAATATGGTGAGCCCCAGCGCGAAAAGCGCAATGACGATCTGCGCGCCGATCAGCACCTGCCCCGAACGGCTAATCCCTTGATCTGTGTCCCCAAACATTCGCCACGATATGGCGGGTTTTGGTTAGTGGGTCGGGGCAGGGGGCCTGCGCAATTCTACCGCAGGGAAATCACCTAAAGGGCGGTTCGTTAAAGGCGCGCAGCTTGCGCGAGTGCAGGCTGTCGCCTTCGTCGCGGAGCTTTGCGACCGCTTCCAGACCGATCTTGAGGTGAGCCGCGATCGCCTCTTCGTAGAACTTGTTGGCCTGGCCCGGCAGCTTGATTTCGCCATGCAGCGGCTTGTCCGAGACGCACAGCAGCGTCCCGTAGGGCACGCGGAAACGGTAACCCTGTGCCGCGATGGTGGCGCTCTCCATCTCCACCGCGATTGCGCGGCTGTGCGAGAACCGCCTTGCGCTGGAAGCGTAGAGCAGTTCCCAGTTGCGATCGTCAGTGGTGACGACCGTGCCCGTGCGCATACGCTGCTTGAGGTTCGCACCCTGAACTCCCGAGACCTCTTCTGCCGCTGCGGCCAGAGCTTGCTGGACTTCGGCAATCGGCGGGATGGGAATCTCGGGCGGGAGCACGTTGTCGAGAACGTGGTCGTCGCGCAGATAGGCATGGGCGAGCACGAAGTCGCCGATCTTCTGGCTTGAACGCACGCCGCCGCAGTGGCCGATCATCATCCACGCATGCGGACGCAGCACCGCAAGGTGGTCGCAGATCGTTTTTGCATTGGAGGGTCCGACGCCGATATTGACCAGTGTGATCCCTCGGCCGTCCTCGCGGATCAGGTGATAGGCGGGCATCTGGTGGCGGCGCCACGCGGTATCGTCGAGCTGTGCCTGCGCGTTGTCGGTGCACTCCGAAATGTCGAGCCCGGCGGCACCGCTCAAGCGGATATAGCCGTCGTCGGCATTGTCGGCGCAAAGCTGCTGCGCGCCCCAATTGACGAACTCGTCGACATAGCGGTGATAGTTGGTGAACAGGATAAAGTCCTGAAAATCCTCAACCTTCGTACCGGTGTAGTGGGCCAGTCGTGCGAGCGAGTAATCAGTGCGCAGGCCGTCGAACAGCGACAGGGGCATGTCGGCGAAATCGTCGAACTCGATTCCGTCGGCGAGCTCGTCACCAATCAGCGAAAGGTCGGTCGAAGGAAAGTGCTGCGCGATTTCTTGCGGCGCGATGCCAACCATGGCCGCGCCTGCTTCTCCGTCGAGCACGTAGGGGAAGGGGATTTCCTGCCGTGAACGCCCGACGCTGACGTCGATTTCATATTCTTTGGCGATCAACTCGAGCTGTTCGGTAAGATAGGGGGCGAACAGATCGGGGCGGGTAATGGTGGTGGTATAGGTCCCCGGCATTTCCAGCCGGCCAAACGCGCGGCTGCGGTCCTTGGGATCACCCACTCCCGAATATCGCAGGGTCAGTTGCGGATAGGCATAGCTGCCGTCTTTGCGCTTGCGCTCGGGCGGGATCGTGCCGTTCTTGCCGAAGGCGATCACGTCGGCGCGGAGCGTGGCCACCGCATCGTCATAGTGTTGCTGCAATTGTTCTAGGATGGTGGGGATTGGGGTCATTCAGTTGTCCTTCTTTTTGTTATCTACGACATTCTAGTGCGCGTGGTGCGCTTTTACAAAAAGGGCGCGAAGGTCGTGTGACACTCGCGCCCAATATTGGCTCTTGGTGAAAGCGAAATCCTATCAGGCATCGTCTTCCCCGGCAACTTCGGCTGCTTCTGCAGCTTCGGGCTCTGCGCCGTCTTCGAAAAGCTCGTCGGGAATTTCGCCCGGCTCAAGGTTCGGGGCGATGCGGTTGGCTTCAGCCGCTTCCTCGATTTCCTTCTGCTCTTCTTCGAAGATCTGCGCGAGCACGTCGATGCCCTGCGACTGCAGTTCAGCTTCGTCGTCCGAACGGGCGACGTTGGCCTTGACGGTCACGTGCACCTCGGGGTGCAGAGCGACGGTCACATCGTGCATGCCGATGGTCTTGATGGGCGCGCCCATGATGACCTGCTTCTTGTCGATCTCGTGGCCCTGGGCAACGAGGCCGGCGACCATGTCGCGGACGTTGACCGAACCGTAAAGCTGACCGGCGTTCGAAGCAGCGCGGATGAGCACGACTTCGGCACCGGCGACGTTTTCGCCAAGCTTTTCGGCTTCGCCGCGCTTCTCAGCGTTTTCAGCTTCGAGGCGGTCGCGGTTGGCTTCGAAGACCTTTTTGTTGGCTTCGTTGGCACGCAGGGCCTTCTTCTGCGGGAGCAGGAAGTTGCGGGCGTAGCCGTCCTTCACGGTGACAACGTCGCCGATCGTGCCGAGCTTCTCGATACGTTCGAGGAGAATGATATCCATGTTCTTTCTCCTCTTACTTCACGATGTAGGGAAGCAGGCCGATGTGGCGTGCACGCTTGATCGCCTTGGCGAGCTCACGCTGCTTCTTGGCAGAAACGGCGGTGATACGCGACGGCACGATCTTGCCACGCTCGGACATGAAGCCCTGAAGCAGGCGCACGTCCTTGTAATCGATCTTGGGGGCGTCCTTGGCCGCGAACGGGCAGGACTTGCGGCGGCGGAAAAACGGGCGGGCCATCAGTCGCGCTCCTCACGGTCAGAGCGGCGCTTACGCTCACGCTCGTTCTTGCGCATCATTACGCTGGGGCCATCTTCGTGTTCGTCGACACGGATGGTCATGTAGCGAATGACGTCTTCGTTGATACGGGTCTGGCGCTCGAGCTCGGCCACAACGTCGCCGGGGGCGTCGATGTTGAGCATTACGAAATGCGCCTTGCGGTTGCGTTCGATCTTGTAGGCGAGGGACTTGAGGCCCCAGGTTTCGGTCTTGGTGACTTTACCCTTGTTCGCTTCGACGATTTCGGTCGCCGTGGCCGCCAGCGCGTCAACCTGGGCCTGCGAAAGGTCCTGACGCGCGAGGAAGATATGCTCGTACAGAGCCATCCTGCGTTCCTTCATAATGTATGCCGATCGCTGGCTTGTCCGCGGGATTGCGGGGCCCCTCCGGCTTTCTTCATACCCGTCCCTGGAAAGAGCGGATGCGCGCACATAACGGGTTTTGCCCGGAATGCAAGCCTTGCGCGCTTGGAGTGTGCAGGGCAGGCGGGTAACCCGATCACTCATCTTAAAGGGGAAATATACGTGCCATCCGGATTGGTCGCATTGCTTGACGACGTTTCGATCATTGCGCGCGCAGCTGCGGCGTCAACTGACGATATTGCTGCGGCTGCAAGCCGTGCAGGCGGTAAGACGGCAGGTGTGGTGATCGACGATGCGGCGGTTACGCCCAGCTATGTAACCGGACTTTCGCCTGCCCGCGAACTGCCGATTATCTGGTCGATCACCAAAGGGAGCTTGTTCAACAAGCTGGTGATTCTGCTGCCGGTGGCGATGCTGCTCAGTGTCTATGCGCCGTGGCTGATCACCTGGCTGCTGATGCTGGGCGGGGCCTTCCTTTGCTACGAAGGCGCCGAGAAGGTCATGGAATGGCTCGGCGGTGAAAAGCATGGCGAGACGGTCGAGGACGAGATCGAAGATCCTGTCGCTTTCGAGAAGCAGCGCATTTCGGGTGCGATCCGGACCGATCTTATTCTCTCCGCTGAAATCATGGCGATCACGCTCAACGAATTGAAGGCGAATGCGGAAATCGCCGATGATCTGTGGGTGCAGGGCGGGGCTCTGGCACTGGTTGCCGTCGTCGTGACCGTGGTGGTTTACGGTGTCGTCGCGCTGATCGTGAAGATGGACGATGTCGGTCTCCACCTGTGCAAGAGCGCGAACAGGGCGACGCACAATTTCGGGCAATTCCTCGTCAATTCGGTGCCGAAACTGCTCGTCACGCTGTCGGTTGTGGGAACCGTGGCGATGTTGTGGGTCGGCGGCGGCATTATCGTGCACGGGACGCA
>JAYPMZ010000129.1:6975-7374 GCA_038130205.1 Erythrobacteraceae bacterium
GACGCATGAGGTCGGTTTCCACCCGCTCTACGAGTTGGCGCACGGCGCCGAATATGCGGTGAAGGGCGCAACAGGAGCGCTTGGCGGCGTGGCTGGATGGTTCACCTATGCAGCGCTCTCGGCGCTTATCGGTCTGGCGCTGGGCGCAATGATCGCCTTTGTGCTGCACAAGGTTCTGAAAATCGGGGGCGCGCACTGATGGGCTGGCAACCGACACTCTACACCTGTGCCCGTTCGCGCGGGCTGCGCGACACTTGGGCCGCGGAGGAGGCGGGTGTTGAGCTGGACCTGAAGGCGCTACCGTTCCCGCCGCGTTTTCTCGCGCCCGAATATCTGGAGATAAACCCGCTCGGAACTGTTCCCCTGCTGGTCGATGGTGAGACGCGGATGACCGAGAGC
>JAYPMZ010000130.1:0-7369 GCA_038130205.1 Erythrobacteraceae bacterium
TTCCTGACGCTCTCCGGTGTTGCGGTCCTTCCATTGTTCCGAGGTCGCAATGCGCAGATTGCATACGCGCCCGCCGTTCTGAAAGCTACGAATCTCCGGGTCCGCCCCGAGATTGCCGATCAGCATGACCTTGTTGAGCGAACCCGCCATCGAAAATTCCTTCTCTTACAATTAGGTGGCGCCGCAGGGCGCGAATCTCTTTGTAAGGGTAATAGGACAGGCAAACGGCAAGAGCGACCCGCGCCAGCCGTTTTCCACTTCCGACTTGGTTGTAACTGCTTATTCGTGAAGGCGGGAGGTCTGCGTCGCGCGAAAGCGCGCCATAAAAACTAGCGGCTGGGATACCTCAGCCTACCCAGAAAGCGCGTAAGGCTCGGCATCTCGCGGTCCTTGTTCAGGAACTGCGCCTTGGCCTTTTCGAATTTCATAATCCCATCGATGCGGCGGTCGAGGAACTCGTAGCTCTTAACCTTGCCGTCGCTGTCGTCATTGACGAACACTGCGAGCGTCGCGGAGTAAATCCCGCCGAGGATCGCGCGCTTGGTATAGTGGTTGTAATCGGTCGCGGTATCGCCCGCGAGCCGCCACATGATGTCGGCAGAGCGCCAGCCGATCTTCAACGCGCGCGGCGCATTTTGCGGCATTGCCATGATAGCCAGAGCGCGGCGCACAGCCTCGTCGATGTGAGCGACCGCTTCGAGCCGGAAGGCTACAAGTGTGCGGATACGTTCGCGGATTTTCAGCGTAGCAAGGCGCTCGGCAGGCCATTCGGCCTCCATCGCAGCGTCGATATTCATGATCCACGCATCGATCATATCCATCGCCTGACCCGGCCCCTTGGGGAAAGCGAGCCGTGCGATATCGGTATCGACACCCGCCGTTTCGGCAGCGGCTAGGAGTGCGGTTTCGGTCCAGCCGTCGAAAATCGCCGAGGCGGCAATCTCGGGAGCGAGTGCAACGCGCAGTTCGTCGAGCGTCATGTCGGCAAAGTCGGGTGTGTTTGTCATAGCTTTAGAACGAGGGGCCGTACTGGCGTTGCGCCGGACGTTCCGAGCGGTCGGCATCGGCGAGCTCGAATTCGCGCTTGAGCAGCGAATTGCCGTTCATCAGCTCCATGTAATCGCGCGCGCTGCGGCCCGAATTGTCGTTGTGATCGGGATCGCCACCCTTGCCGAGCAGCATACGCACCAGTTCGACATTGCGTTGATGCACGGCGGAAATCAGCGGGGTTTCGCCTTGGCTGTCCGCGACATTGACGTCCGCCCTCTTCTTGAGAAGTTCTTCGACGGCTTCGACAAAGCCCATGCGGGTGGCGAGTTGCAGTGGGGTCACGCCCTGATTGTTGCGGATGTTCGGATTGGCGCCGCGTTGCAGCAGGAAGCGCACCCACAAGACATCGCGCCGCGCCACCACCAGATGCAGGCCGGTATCGCCGCTGGTGATATCACGGGTGTTGATCACCTGCGTACCGGGTTCGTTGAGCATATCCGTCGCCGCATCGCCGTCGCGATCCTCGACCGCTTCGAGGAATTTGTAACCATCCGAATACAGCTGCGCCGCAACAGGTTGCAGCGCGAACAACGCAAGCAGGCTTGCAAGGAGCGCGCTGGCAATCCTCGCCTTGTTTCCTATCCTGCGCAAAACAATCGAACCCACGCTTTGAACCTTTCAAAAATCCTGTAACACTTTTCAGATCGGTGGAAGCCGCCCTTGCGGATACCATCGCGGGAAGCCAATTAGCAGACCATGAACATTGCCGCAAAGCCTCTCCTCCTCGCATGGGCGCTCTCGGGTGCTTTAATCCTTTCCGCGTGCGGGGCCGCGCCCGCCGAACCCATTGAGCCGCCGCTGGCCGGCGCGACAATCGGCGGCGACTTCGCACTTGAGAATACCATGGGCGAAACCGTCCGTTGGGATGATTTCGACGGCAAATACCGCATCGTCTATTTCGGCTATGCCTATTGCCCCGACATCTGCCCGACCGATGTTCAGCGCACGATTCAAGGCCTTAACCAGTTTGCTGAGAGCGAGCCGGACCTCGCCGCAAAGATCCAGCCGATCTTTATCACCATCGATCCCGAACGCGACACACCCGAAGTCGTCGACCAGTTCACCAGCGCCTTTTCCGAAGACCTCATTGGCCTAACTGGCACACCCGAACAGATCGCCGATGCGGCGGCGAAATTCGGCGTGTTCTATTCCAAGCTCGAACCCAATGAGAGCGGCGCCTATCTCATGGATCACTCGCGCGTGGTCTTGCTGTTCGGGCCGAAAGGCGAACCCGTTGCCCTGCTTCCGGCCGATCTGGGCGCGGACGAAGTTACCGAAGAACTGGCCAAATGGGTGACCTGACCCTGCGCGAGAAATTCTGGGAGCTTCCGCTCGACCAACTCACCCGCGCCGAATGGGAAGCGCTGTGCGACGGGTGCGGGCGATGCTGTCTGCACAAGATCGAGGATGCCGACACCGGCGCGATCGAGGACACCAATGTCGCTTGCAAGCTCCTCGACTGCAGCACCGCGCAATGCAGCGATTATCGCAACCGCAAGGCCTTCGTTCCCGATTGCTTGCGGTTGACTCTCGCCATTGTCGAGGACGTGCCGTGGCTGCCCACCACCTGCGCCTATCGCCGCCGCGCCGAAGGGCGCAGGCTGCCTGATTGGCATTATCTGGTCAGCGCTGACCGCGAAGCCGTCGTGCGTGCCGGAGTTTCAGTGGCAGGCCGCGTAATCAGCGAGGATGACGCAGGGCCGCTCGAACATCACATCGTCGATTGGGGCCCGCCCAAAACCGCCTCGCGCACCGGTTTTGCGCTTGAAGAGGATGGCGAGTGATCGACTGGCTCAAGCAAAGTGCGATCGAGCCGGAGATCGACCTTAACGGAAAGACCGTCCCCATCGCCCTGCGCCGCCACAAGACCGCGCGGCGGCTGACGCTGCGGCTCGCGCCCGACGGCAGCGAGGTGCGCATCACGCTGCCGCAATGGGCGCGCTCGGCAGAGGCGATTGCCTTTGCCCATGCGCGCCGCGACTGGCTCGAAACCCAACTTGGTAAAGTGCCACGGCGCGAGGCGCCGGGCCCCGGCGGGACGCTGCTCTATCGGGGCACAGATCTGGCGATTGTGTGGGAGGAAAAGGCTCCGCGCCGCCCCGCGCTAGCTGGCGATACCGTGCGTCTGGGCGGTCCTCGCGCAGGCCTCGACAAACGGCTGGCGCGCTGGCTCGAACGCGAGGCGCTGGCACTGTTCGAGGCCGATATGGAGCATTACACCGCCTCTGCCGCGCTTGCGCCCGTCCCTGTCGCGTTGTCGCGAGCCCAACGGCGCTGGGGCAGCTGCTCGGATGGCGGGCAATCGGGCACACGGCGCATCCGGCTCAACTGGCGCCTCGTCCAAGCTCCCGATTACGTGCGCCGCTCGGTCGTCGCGCATGAAGTCGCACACCTCGTCCATTTCGATCACAGCCCCGCATTCCACGCGCTGCTCGGCGATATTTTCGAGGACGATATCAGCCACGCCGACCGCTGGCTGAAAGAAAAGGGGCGCAGCCTCTACGCTGCCTTTGGATAGCGCTGCGCGTGGTTAGCGCGGCCCTGCCGAGGGTTCCCGCCAAATACGTAGTCTTTCGTTAACCCTATCCGGTTAAACTGTGATCATGTTTAGAGCTGTCACTCTGCTTGTGGCCGCATTTGGCCTCGTAATCACCGCGCTTTCGGGCGTGGGCGATGCTTTGCGCGCGCAGGGCCAGTGTGCCCAGTGCGACCTGCCTCCCGGATGCCGCGGACAGGGCAACCAGAACGGCAATGGTAGCGCCAATTCCAACAACAACCGCAACGGCAATTGCCAACCGCTGACGATCACGATCGAAAGCGATATCGACTTCGGGCGCGTGGTCCTGCTGGGTCAGGGCGAATCGCGCGTTATCCTCGATCTCACAACCGGACAGAAAACCGTCATCGGCGACGTTGACGACATGGGCGGGATGCCGATCACGGGACGCGCCATCATCACCGGCGCCCCGTTCGAAGAAATCATCATCGATCTGCCGGGCGAAATTGCCATGCGCGATCCCAATGGCGGCGAAGCGCGGCTCAATGATTTCGTCACCGACCTGAGCGGCTTTCCGCGGCTCGACGCCAATGGCCAGCTGGAGTTCCGCTTCTCGGGCACGTTGGTGATCGGGGCGGATGCCAATTCGAGCGGAAACCTGCGCGGCCGCGTGCCGATCACCGTCAACTATCCCTGAGCCCGACGCGGCACTGGCGCTCCTTCGCGCCTCTCCCTATATTGCCAGTCACTATGGGTCGTCTTGCCAAATCACGCTTCAATCCCGCACCGGGCGTTCTCGATTTCTGGAACGAAATTCGCAAGCCAACGCCCTATCGCTGGCCGATCCTGTTGGTATCGGCGCTGCCGATTGCGGGGCTGATGTATTACCTCGCCGGAGAGCGGCAGTATAAGGACCCCGAGCGTCCGACGATCACCTACATTACCTCCTTTGCGCCCGATCGCAGCGACGAAGAGATTGTCACGTCGAACATCGACAACCAGGAGGTGAAGGATCTGCGCGAAGCCCGCCGCGAGGAACTCGCAGAGCGCAAGCGCGACCTCTATAAGGCCTTGGGCTCGGCTGCGGGTATGGATGTCGAAGAGATCGACCGCCGCGGCGAGGAAACCCGCGCGCAGGAAGAAGCCGAACGTCAGGCACAGCAGGACGAACTGATGGGCCGCGCCTCGGAGACGACGGACGCAAGCGAAAGCACCACGCCATAGGCGCGAGCGCGACATCGGCTGTTTCGGGCGACCGCGACTGGATGGCCGCCGCCGCGCGGCTTGCCGCCCGTGCGCGCCCGCTCTCGCGACCCAATCCCGGTGTCGGCGCGTTGCTCGTCAAGGACGGGCGCGTGATCGCATGCGGATGGACCAAGGCTGGCGGTCGCCCCCACGCAGAAGCGGTCGCACTGGGACAATTGCCCGCAGATGGAGCGCAGGGCGCAACGCTTTACGTCACGCTCGAACCTTGCGCGCATCAATCGCAGCGCGGGCCTGCCTGCACCGATCTTGTCATCGCGGCGCGGCCTGCAAGAGTCGTGATCGGCCAGCGTGACCCCGATCCGCGCACGTCGGGGCAAGGCATCCGGCGGATCGAACGGGCAGGAATTGCAGTCACCGTCCTCGATGACGAAGCCTCACGCGAAAGCCTTGCCGGATACCTCACCCGCGCTACGCACCAGCGGCCCTTTGTCACGCTCAAGCTGGCGATGAGCCTCGACGGCTGCATCGCGCTTGCCTCGGGCGAGAGCCAATGGATCACCGGCGACATTGCCCGCGCGCATGTCCACGCGCAGCGCGCACAGCATGATGCCATCCTCGTCGGCGGGGCCACATGGCGCGCCGACCGCCCGCGTCTCGATGTCCGCCTGCCGGGACTGGAAGGCCGCAGCCCTGCGCGCTATCTCCTCACGCGCGGGGTGAAGCCGCAAGGCGTCTCGGTGATCAACAAGCTGGACCAGCTGGGCGAGATCGAGAGCGCGCAATATCTTTATGTCGAAGGCGGAGCGGCCACCGCAGCGAGCTTCCTTGGCGAAGACTGTGTCGACCAGATCCACCTTTACCGCGCCCCCATCGTCATCGGCGGCGGGCTGCACGGCCTTGCGGACTTTGGCCTTGCCCAATTGTCCGAAGCGCATGGCCGCTGGCAACTCATCGAGCGCCGCCAGCTTGGCAGCGACGAATTCACCGCCTATCGGCGGGTTCGCTAGTTAGGAGCGAGAATGTTCACCGGAATTGTCACCGCCATCGGCACCATTACAAAGCTCGACCAGCGCGGCGATCTGCGTCTGCGGATCTCGGCCCCGCTCGACCCCGCGCGGATCGATATCGGCGCTTCGATTGCCTGTTCGGGCGTGTGCCTGACGGTGGTTGAAAAGGGCGGCGAGATTGGCGCTGCGTGGTTCGATGTCGATGTCTCGGGCGAAACCGTCAGCCGCACGCGCAAGGGCCTCTGGACCGAAGGCGCGACGATCAATATCGAGCCGAGCCTGCGCGTTGGAGACGAGCTTGGCGGACATATCGTCACCGGCCACATCGATTCTGTCGGCACCGTGGTGAAGGCTGCAAAGACCGGCGATTCGCTGAGCCTTGCCATCCGTGCGCGCGCCGAAATGGCGCCGTTTATCGCGGAGAAAGGCTCTATCACCGTCGATGGCGTATCGCTGACAGTCAACGACGTGCGCGATCGTTCGGACGGGACCTGCGACTTCCTGCTCAACATCATCCCGCACACCGCCGAAGTCACCACGCTGGGCGGCCTCGCCGAGGGCGACGAGGTCAATCTCGAGATCGACGTGCTGGCGCGTTATCTCAAGCGGATGCAGGGGCTTGCCGCCAGGCGCTAAGCGACCGGCCTAGCCTGCGGGCATAGAGCGTCGTTCGGTTTTGCGGCGATCTTCGCCGCTGCGGCGTTCGGCCTTGCGGCGGTCCGGCCCTTCAAACGGAAGCTGCGCTTTGCGACGGTCGCCCTGACGGCGATCGTCATCTCGCCGCTCGCTAGTGCGGCGGTCATCTTGCGTTTCAATTGACATCGGGTTGGTCCTCCCTGCGATGAGGCCCACTGACCTAGTCGAGAATACCTAATTCCGCCTTAAGCGCTCTTTAAACATGGAAAGGGCGGACCAAGAGGCCCGCCCCTTCAATACAGTTTCCGAAAATCTGCCAAGCAATCGCGTCGCAATTACTGGGCGTAATTTGGCGCAAACCTTTATCGGCTTGCGGTGCGGTTTTCGTCCTCGATGCCGTCGACGCTCTTAGACACCAGCACGTTTACCGCGACGCGGCGGTTCTGTGCCTTGCCGTAAGCGGTCGTGTTATCGGCCGCCGGATCGGATTCGGCCATGCCCGTCGGGCTGAGCATGCGCCACGGCTTCCAGCCGCACTGTTGCTGCAGATAGTTCACCACGCTGCCTGCGCGACGTTCGCTGAGGACCTGGTTCACTTCCTGACTGCCGGTGGAATCGGTGTAGCCGACGACCAGCAGCAGCGCGTTGTCCATCTGCTCGGCCATGCTCGCGGCCTGGCAAAGCTCGGCGCGGGCGCTGGGCGAGAGATTGTGGCGGCCGGTGTCGAAATAGACATTGGTGGTCGCCTTGATGTTGTACTGGTCGATATCGCCGAAACGGCCACGCAATGCTTCGGTGGCTGCGGCGTTGTCTTCGATAGCCATTTCGTTCTGCGCGAAACGCTGGTTGGTGCCCGAACGGACCATTTCGGCCATTTCGAGATTGTCGTTCGAGAAACGCACATCGGCTGCGACGAGACCGCCCTGCCACTGCTTGGTCGCCACTTCGACCGGCAGACCGTTCAGAAGCGCAT
>JAYPMZ010000131.1:0-387 GCA_038130205.1 Erythrobacteraceae bacterium
GGTCTGCCCGCAGCGCAATAAGCGAGGAATAGGCAGGGTTCGGCGTGCCGGAGACTTCACCCGGACCCGATGCGGCCACCTGACGGGTGAGGATTTCCACTTGCCGACTGGTCGAGACAACATCCGGATGCTGATCGGTCAGGCCGCGTGCGCGCAATTCGGCAAGCTGTGCCTGAGCCTGAAGCAGCGCGGCTTGCGGCCCCACTGCATTCGGGCCACCGATGATCGTGCGCGGCGTATTGGAAACCTGAGCATTCATCTGCGCCAATGCACTTTGTGCTGCGGCGAGGTCCGCCTCGATATCGCGCAATTCGGTGCGCGCCTGCTGGACGCGGGTGGTTAGCGTTGCCGAGCCACCGATGAGATCGGGATATTGGGCTTCGAAGG
>JAYPMZ010000131.1:397-7328 GCA_038130205.1 Erythrobacteraceae bacterium
GCGTTCTTCCGCCGCTTCGAGTTCGAGCTTGCGCTCTTCCAGCTGGTCGTTGAGGTCAGCGATAGCGCCGCTGATTTCGGCGCGGTTGCCGGAAATGTGTTCTTCGCGGAAAATATCGAGCAGCTTTTGCACGACATTGCGCGCCAGAACCGCGTTCTCGGCATCGCTCAGATCGCCTTTGCCCACTTCGGCGGTGATCGAAAACAGATTGTCCTGTTCGCTCTCGACTTTCACCTTCTTCGCAAGATCGGCGATCGCCGCGTCCATCTGGCTGCGTTCCGAAACGCCTTCACCCAACTTGGTTGCGGTGATCACCTTTTCGAGATTGACCGAGCTCAGCAACGTCTGGCGAACCCGCTCGATCTCCTGCTTGCCGTCTCCGGCAATCCCGAGTTGATCCGAAAGCACGTCGCGCGTGTCGACATAAATGCGCGCCTTGGCTTCGTAAGTGTTGGGGATCATTGCGACCACCAGCCACCCCAAAAGGCAAATGGCCCAGGCCGTCGCCAGCGCGAGCCAGCGGCGGTGCCAGACCGAATAAAGCGCGGTGCGCAGTTCTTCGAAGACTTCGTTCATGTGTGCGCGAACGCCCCCTTAGAACCGGCTTTCCGGAATGATGATGGTGTCGCCCGGACGCAGCATGACATTGGCCGAGCTGTCGCCGCGCTTGAGAAGATCGCTTAGGCGCAGGCGGTATTCGGTCTGCTTGCCGCTTTCACGGTCGATGCGGAGCAGTTTGGCGCGGTTGCCCGCGGCGAACTCGCCCAGACCGCCGACCGCGATCATCGCGTCGAGCACGGTCATGTTGGCGCGATACGGCAGCGAAGCGGGCTGTTCGGTCGATCCGACGACACGGATCTGCTGGTCGAAGGTCGAATTGAATTCGTTGACGATGATCGAGACGATGGGCTGTTCGATGTATTGAACCAGCTCGTCGCGGATATCGTCCTGCAGCTGCGTGGCGGTTTTGCCCACGGCGGGCATGTCACGCACCAGCGGAATCGTAATCCGGCCATCGGGACGGACCTGGATTTTCTCCGCGCTCAGTTCGGGATTGCGCCAGACGTGGATGGTAATCTCGTCGAGAGGGCCGATGATGTATTCATCGCTTGGCGCGGTCTGTGCGCCTGTGTAGCTCGCAGACGGCAGTTCCGGCCCCGTTGCAGTGCAGGCGGCGAGAGTGACGGTTGCGAGGGCAATTCCGCCGAGGCGGGTGAGAGACGAGAACTTCGGCATTGATACGTATCCTTGGCCAGTGCGTGCGAACCCGGGCCGGTTGGGCAGGAGCGACCTGCACACCCGGGGTTCGCGAATGACTGGGAGTTACTCGCCGATAATGGTGAATATATTGTTAGTAATACGAGGCCATTTGCGGCCCTATCCCGTTTCGGGACAGCGGTTTAGCAAGTCCTAAACAAGCATTTCCGCAGCCGGGCCGTGGCCCAGAAACGCCGCCGGAGACGCCGTTGCCCCGTAGGCGCCGGCGCAAAATACCGCCACCAAATCACCCACATCCGCACGCGGCATCAGCGCTGCATCGGCGAGCCGATCGAGCGGGGTGCACAGACAGCCGACGACGTTAACCACGTCGTTAGCTTCCTCGTCATAACGCGAGGCGATGGCGACCGGATAATTGCGACGCACCACGGTGCCGAAATTGCCCGAGGCGGCAAGCTGGTGATGCAGGCCGCCGTCGGTGACGAGATAGGTGACGCCGTGACTCACCTTGCGGTCGATCACGCGGCACAAATACACGCCCGCTTCACCCACGAGATAGCGCCCGAGTTCAAGGCAAAGCTGCGTTTGCTCGAACCCCGCAGGCAAGTCTGCGACATAGCCATGCAATGCCTCACCTACAGCCGCGAGATCGAGCGGTTCGTCACCCGGAAAATAGGGGATGCCAAACCCGCCGCCCATGTTCAGCTTGGGCAGTGGCTCGCCGATTTCTGCGGCCAGTTTCGCCGCCAAATTCAGAACATTACCCTGCGTTTCGATGATCGCTTCGGCGCTCAGAGCCTGACTGCCGGTGAAAATATGGAGTCCGCGCCACTCGGCACCTTCGGCGATCACTTTGCGCGCCAATGCTGGCACGCGCTCTGCATCGATACCGAATTGCTTGGCCCCGCCGCCCATCTTCATGCCCGAACCCTTGAGCTCGAAATCGGGGTTCACGCGGATCGCGATGCGCGGCGCTTTGCCGATACGCTGCGCGATGGCGAGCGAGCGCTGCGCTTCGCCCTCGGATTCGCAATTCAGCGTCGCCCCGGCCGAAATCGCCGCTTCGAGTTCCTCGTCGCGCTTGCCGGGACCTGCAAAGCTGACCCGAGCCGGATCAATACCGGCCTCCTGCAATTTTGCGAGTTCGCCCGAAGAAGCGACATCGAACCCGTCCACCAGCGGCGCCATATGCGCGATCACCTGCGCGTGCGGGTTGGCTTTGACGGCAAAGTTGACGCCAATGCGGCTCGGCAGCGCGGCGCGCAATTCGGCCACGCGACGGTCGAGCAGATCACGCGAATAGACGAACAGCGGTGTGCGTCCGGCCTCATCGACCAGATCGCTAGCCGTGCGTCCACCAATCGCAAGCTCGCCGTCGATAGTTTCAAACCCTTGCGGAATCGGCCCGAGCGGTTTCGTCTTGATCTCGCTCATGCAGCCTCTCCTGCCAGTTCCCGATAGAGCGCGGTGCGGTCGATCTTACCGTTGGGATTGAGCGGCATAGCCTCGCGCCAGTGGATCGCTTGGGGTTGCATGAAGTTAGGAAGTTCCTTCAATAACAGCTTGGGAAGCTTGGCTTGTTCACCTTCATCCGTGCTACCGCGCACGACCAGATGAACCGCATGGCCAAGACGTTCGTCGGGAATACCCAGCGCGACCGCTTCTGCCACCAGATCCGTCGCAATTGCGGCATCCTCGATCTCTTGCGGGCTGATGCGGTTGCCCGCGCTCTTGATCATCGCATCGCGGCGACCGACGAAATAAAGGAGCCCGTTGTCGGCCCGTTTCACACGGTCGCCGGACCAGACGGCGGTGCCGCCATAGGCCGATTGTTTTGGCGCAGGTTTGAACCGTTCGGCAGTCCGCTCCGGGTCCTGCCAATAGCCTTGGGCGACCAGCGGCCCGCAATGCACCAGTTCGCCCTCTTCGTCCGGTGCCGCGACCTCGCCTGCGTCATCGATCACCATGATCTCCGCAAAGGGAATGGCCGTGCCCATGGATGTCGGGTGCGTTTCCACCAGAGAAGGGTCGAGATAGGTCGAGCGGAAAGCCTCGGTCAGGCCGTACATCGGATAGAGATCGGCCTGCGGGAAAATCGCGCGCAGATCCTCTACCAAATCGACTGTCAACGCCCCGCCGCTATTGGTGAGCCGCCGCAGCGATGCACTTGCGTCCGCCCATTCGATCTCGGTCAATTGCACCCACAGCGGGGGAACCGCGGCGAGCGTGGTGACACCGTGCTTGGCACAGGCCTTGGCGACGTCTCGCGGGAAGAGAAAATCGAGCGGAACGACGCTGCCGCCTGCATACCAGGTCGAAAACAGCTGATTCTGTCCGTAGTCGAAAGATAGCGGCAGCACCGCAAGCGTCACATCGTCCGCTTCCATCTTGAGATATTTCGCCACGCTCGCAGCGCCGAGCCACAAGTTCGCATGGCTGAGCATCACGCCCTTGGGCCTCCCTGTGGAACCCGAGGTGTAAAGGATCGCGCAAAGCTCATCGGGGTCGGCAACCGAAGGCCCATGAGACAAAGCCGCCTCATAGGCCGCATCGAGCGCCACCTGTTCTTCAAGCCGGGGGCAATCCTCCGGCACATCGCCCGCTTCGAGCGATTTTAGCCGAGACGCTGTCCCCAACAGCAGCTTTGCGCCGCTATCGGCAAGAATATGCGCGACCTGCGCGCGTTTGAGCAGCGGGTTGATCGGCACATGCACCAGTCCTGCGCGTGCCGCCGCAAGCGGGAGCAAACAGGTCAGCTCGCCCTTCGCGGCCCAACTTGCGACCCGTGCGCCATTGTCCTGCACCTCGCGCGCCAGCCATCCGGCAAGCCAATCAACACGCTGTCTTAACCCATCGTGGTTAAGCACCGCGTCACGCAGCACCAAGGCCGGTGCCTCGCCCTGCCCCTTAGCCCCTGCCATTTCGGCAAGGTGATCAAGCGGATACGGCGTCGGATCGGGCTGGTCTGACATGGGTTTAATTTGGTTTCCTTGAACGGAGCGAGTGCGAGTGATCGAAGCGCGGTATCACGACAGGGTTAACGTCTTGCAAGAGCTCTTTGCAAAGAGCTCTTCTGCATCGCCCTTTGATCGCGCAGAATGGTATGCGCTGTTGGCCGACACTGGCCTGACCCCGCTGATCGCCATTGCCAGCGATGCAGACGAAACGGCCGCGCTTGCGCTGACTGAAGAGACCGGGCGGATATCTCCGCTGCGAAACTGGTACAGTTTCACCTGGCGCCAGCTTGCGCCTGCCGGCGAGCATGGCGATCGCTTGCTGGTGGAGATTGCACGGCAACTGAAGACACGCGGCCACAGGGTGACACTGGAACCTGTCCCCGAAGAGGACGGATCGGCCACCCGCCTCGCCCGCGCCTTTGCCAAGGCAGGCTGGCGGGTCGAGGTCACCCGCTGCGACACCAATCACGTGCTGCATGTGCGCGGCCAGAGCTTTGCCGAATATTGGGCGCAGCGTCCCGGGCCGATGCGCACCACTTTCAAACGCAAAGCCAAAAAGGTCGAAGTCGAGGTGCACACAGCCTTCGACGACGCTCTCTGGGACCACTACGAGGCGATCTACGCTGCCAGCTGGAAGCCGGAAGAAGACCACCCTGCCATGCTCCGCCAGTTCGCCCGCGAAGAGGGGGCGGCTGGTCGCCTGCGCTTCGGAATTGCGTGGCACGAAGGGCAAGCGGTGGCGGCGCAATGCTGGACCGTCGAAGGCGGCTGCGCCTTCATTCACAAGCTCGCCTACCTGGAAAGCGCCCGCAATCTTTCCGCCGGAACCACGCTATCAGCGGCCTTGTTCGAGCATGTCATCGACACCGACCGCGTCAATCTGGTCGATTTCGGCACCGGCGATCAGACCTACAAGGCTGACTGGATGAACGCCGTGCGCCCGCGTTATCGCATTGACTGCTTCAACCTCAAATCGGCGCGCGCCTGGATAGACCTTGCGCGCCAAACCTTCAGCCGCCTGCGCGAGCCCGAAGCCACCGAACTTGCGCCGCTCCCCCCACGCGGTTAAGTGGCGCGCGACAAAGGGGTTTGCACTGAAGCTGCGCGATCGCGGCCAGCAAAAAGGATCATTCGTGTCATGAGCACCACTCCCACGGCGAGCGATACTCAAGCCACCGAGGAAACCGGCGAAGCCGCGGGCCTTCCGATGAGCCGCGCGGCGCTCAATGCGGAACTCAAATCGATCATTTCAGACGTGCTGGGAATCGATAGCGAGCAGGCCGACGTGCTTGACAATGACAGCGGCCTGTTCGGCCATTTGCCCGAACTCGACTCCATGGCGGTCGCCGGTCTGCTGACCGAGATGGAAGACCGTCTCGACATCGTGATCGAAGATGACGACGTCGATGGCGAAATGCTCGAAACCTACGGCGGGCTGCTGGCCTTTGCTGAAGGCAAGCTTGCCGAGGCCTGAGATCAGTTCGTGATAGGGACTTGGCCCTGCACCCAACCCGGTGGCACTGTGAGTGAAGAATTGGTCGTCCGCTGCGGCGACAGTTCGGGGACAAGAGTCCTCATAATCCCCCCGCTTTTCAGCGAACACAATCTGATACGCCGTCAGCTGGTTCAGTTGATGCGCAAGCTGGACGATACCGGAATCAGCTCGCTCCTGCCCGATCTACCGGGCTGGAACGAAAGCCTCGAGCCGCTTGAAACGCAGACGCTTGGCTTCTGGCGCGAGGCTATCGCGGAGGCTGTGCAGGTCCACGGCGCCACCCATGTGCTCGCCGTTCGCAGCGGCGCCGTGCTGACGCCGCCAAGCCTTCGAGGATGGTGCTACGCCCCGCAATCGGGCGCCAAGCTCCTGCGAGGCATGGTCCGTGCGCGAACGATTGCGAGCCGCGAAACGGGTCAGCCCGAAACCAGCGATAACATTTATGCGCTCGGCCGCAAGGAAGGGGTGATGCTGGCTGTCTGGTCAATCAGCGCAGCGATGTTCGCGGAGCTGGAACTTGCCGAACCGCCAAAGCATGATGGGCTGGTCGAAATCAAACAGGGGCAAGTCGGCGGCCCTGCCCTCTGGCTGCGCGCCGAGGCGGCAGAGGATGCAGAACAGGTCGCCAGCCTTGCGAGCATCATAGGCTCGGGCCTTGCGGAACCCGCGGGATGAGCCGCCTGCACTTCACCTTCGGCTGCGGCAGTCTGAACCTCGCAGGGAGCCTCGACACGGCACCCGGCACGACTGGACTGTTGCTGGTGAGCGGCGGGAACGAGATCCGTTCGGGCGCATTTTCCGGCCAGTCGCAACTTGCCGCGCGCATCGCTGCCATGGGCTTCCCCGTGTTCCGCTACGATCGCCGCGGCATCGGTGACAGCGAAGGCGAGAACCGCGGCTTCCGTTCGAGCGAGAAGGACATCCGCGCTGCGGTCGAGGCGTTCCGCAGCATGGTCCCGCAGATGGATCGCGTGATCGGTTTCGGCAATTGCGACGCGGCATCGGCGCTCATGCTGAGCGGCGGCGCAGGGCTGAACGGCCTCGTGCTTTCGAACCCGTGGACAATCGAAGAAGCGGAAGACACCGCCACGCAAGAACCCCAGCACGCTCCCGGAGCGGTCCGCGCGCGCTATCTCGAAAAGCTCAAGAACCCGCGCGAGATTGCCAGACTGCTGCGTGGCGGGGTCGATCTGGGCAAATTGGCGCGAGGAATGATTCAATCCCTTCGTCCCGCCCCTGCGGCATCAGGATTGGCACAGGA
>JAYPMZ010000132.1:0-7267 GCA_038130205.1 Erythrobacteraceae bacterium
CTTGCGTCCCTAACCGCAAAGCGGCGGGAAAGGCCACCGCCCATCCCGCCGCCTCGTGTTTTTGCGACTGGTATCGATCAGTAGTCGAACGACACACGCATCCCGACCGTCATCGGGCGGTTCACCACGATACGTTCGCGGTCATTGACGTAGTTGCCAGAGATCTGTGCGCGCTCGTCGAACAGATTGTCGGCGAACACTTCAAAGCTCCAGTCATCCTTCTCGACCCCGACTGCGAGATCGACAACGGTGTAGCTGTCGAGCTCAAGCTTGTTGATCTCGATGATGTCGGTGAACTTCGACGCCGAGTAAGTGACCTGCGGCTGGATGTAGGCGCTCAGCGTGCTGTTCAGATCGAACTCGTAGCGCACGCGGAAGTTGCCCTGGAAGTTCGGTGCGAAGGCCAGCTCCGAACCTGCCACCACGTCATTGGTCGGGGTGAGCACGTCCGTGATCTCGGTATCGAGGATCGAGAACGCGCCTGCGACCGTCAGACCCGGCACGGCATAGGGTGCCAGCGTGAAGTCCGCTTCCAGACCGTAGATCTCTGCATTGGCCGCATTGTCCGAGAAGAACAGGTTGGTGATGCTGGGATCGAAGATCGTCGTCTGCAGGTTGGAGATGTCGACATAGAAGGCGCTGCCGTTGAGGCGCAGCTGACCTTCGATGAGGTCCATTTTCCAGCCCAGTTCGTAGTTCTGCACTTCGTCGGTCTGGAGTTCGAACGGTACGTTGAAACCGGCACCGTTCGAAGCGCCGCCCGGACGGTTGAGCAGGCCGGGACGGAAGCCTTCCGAATAGGTCGCGTAGAACAGCAGATCGGGGGTCGGCGTCAGCGTGACGGTGCCCTTGAAGATCGTGCCGCTCGTCTGCGCAACATCGGGCGCGCGGATGGCGTTGAACACCAGCTGTGCCTGCGAAGCGGAAAGCCCGGCGTTCTGGATGTCCTGCAGGCTGTCGTTCAGATCAAAGGTCTGACGCAGCGCGGCGTTGCACGATCCGATGAAGGTGAACTGGCCATCGCCGTTATACAGGTCCGAAATATCGGTGCCGAATGCGTTGGCATCCTGCGCCGCGCCGGAGTTACAGAAAGAGCCGTTGGCGCTGCCTTCCAGATCGACTTCGATGTCGTAGTAACGCGCGCCGAAGGTGACCGTCAGCAGGTCGGGCACGACGTCGAAGCTGGCTTCGCCGAAGATGCCGAACTGCTCATCGGTGCGCAGCACGTCGTTGCGGAAGATCGTGTCGGCCGGGAACGGGCCGGGATCGGAGATGAAGCCGGTGGTCTGCGGGAAGTTGGGCGCGAAAGCGCCGAACGGTGCAGCGGCGACATTGCCCGGATAGGCGAAGTCGTTGCGTTCCTGCAGCTCGAGGTCGGAATAGAAACCGCCTGCCGTCGCGCGGATCCGCCAGTCATCGGGTGTGCTGAAGCGCAGTTCCTGCGTGAACACCTGCGTCTCGCTGTCCGAAGTGACATAGAGATTGGGGGCTTGGCAGGTTCCGCTCGGGTCAGCGGCACCGGGGTAGGACACCGAACCATCGCAGATGTAATACGGCAGGTACTGACCCACGAAGAGATAGTCGGTGTAATCGACCCGCTGGTTCGCCTCACGCTCCGTATAGGCGCCGGTGTAGACCACATCGAGCATCGCCAGACGCCCTTCAACGGTCCAGCTGGTGTTCGAGAAATCGTCTTCGAGACGGTCCTGCTCGAAGCGCTCGATGGCAAGGTCATCGCCGCCCGGCAGGTTGGGATCGGAGAAGAATACGCCATCGGTTTCGAGGCTCTGACGCGAATGCGCGACGGTGATGGTCCAGTCGGGAGCCACTTCCCAGAGTGCGCTGACGCGGAAGCCCGAATATTGCGTGTCGTTGAAGTCTTCCTGCGCAATGCCGGCATTGTCTGCAGCGATGAAGTTCACATTGCTGAGGTCCGCAGTCGACTGGAAGCCGGCGCGGCCGGGGCTGACCGGAACGCCATTGGAGCGGACGGTGCCTGCAGGGCGGAAACGTGCGCTCTCGCTGAGGTCGCGCGTGCCCTGCACATTGTCGATATAGCCGCCCTGATCGTCGAGGAAGACGACGCCGCGCAGTGCGAAAGTGTCGGTCACTGGGACGTTCAGCATTGCTTCGGCTGCTTTCACCGTTCTTGGTGAAAGAGACGCCAGCCGAGAATGCGGCCTCAAAGCCGCTGGGGTCGGGCTTGTTGGTGATCAGACGGACAACGCCTGCCTGCGAGCTAGCGCCGAACAGCGTGCCCTGCGGACCCGAGAGCACCTCGATGCGCTCAAGGTCAGCGGCGTAAACGTCGAGGTTGCGGCCCGGCTGCGAAAGCGGCTGCTCGTCGAGGTAGAGAGCCACGTTCGGAGCGAGACCGGCGACGCCTGCGGTGGTCAGGTTCGGCGTGGTCGATGCAAGACCGCGAATGTAGATCGTGCTTTGCCCCGGGCCCGTGCCGCCCGCGGTCACGGTCGGGAGCTGTTCGAGGTAATCTTCGAACGTGTCGATGTTGAGCTGGTCGAGCTGTTCGGAGCCGATTGCGTTAACCGAAATCGGAACGTCCTGCAGGTCTTCGCTGCGCTTCTGCGCGGTAACAACGATTGTCGGAACGCCGCCCTGACGCTCCGCCGCCGGAGCGGGTTGGGTCTGGTCCTGTGCGGCGGCCGGCGTGGCAATCGCGACCGCAAGCGCGCCAATCGACGCGCCAGCTATTATGTTCTTCATTTCAAGCCCCTCTTGGGTTGCGGGAAAATGGGCGATGCAAGAATGCATCAGCGCCAATAGCTGCGCGCAAGCCAAAGTGGTGCACGCATGTGGGCGCCGCCGATCAACCCGAAAGCTGACTGGCCACCGGACTCCGGCAATAATTCACGAAAGAGATCAATGTTGTTGCATAATAACAACATCGAATTTGATGGGTTTAATAGTCAAGTTACCGATCGGTCGTTTTTGAAATAGAACTCCCAATTCAGCGATTTTGACTTAATCTATTCTGTAGAACAGATTCTGCATATCGAGAACAGTCCAGAATAGATAAATCTTTTGGGATTTTGTCCAATGTTTTCGGTCAAGTCCTTATCCGCCCGATACTTCGCCGTCCCATTGCTCGCAGGCTTCGGCGGTCGTCGGCACGCCGTGCCGTTTACGGATGAGATCGAACACGACGGCTTTGATAATCGCGACGCACATGGCGACGACCACGATGGAAAACGGCAGGGCGCCGATGATCATGGTGATGCGGATCGCCTCGATCCCGCCTAGGATCAGCATTGAGCCGACCATGAAGGCCAGCGCCGCACCCCAGAACAGGATGTGATAGCGGCGCGCCCCTTCGTCATCGCCCGCCCCGTTGATGGTGTTGACGATCAGGATCGCGCTATCGGTAGAGGTGATGAGATAGGTCATCAGCAGCACCACCACGAGGCTCGACACGACAAACGCCATCTCGGGCGTCAGCAGCACCGCGAGCGTTGCGTAGAGCTGGTCCGATATGCCTGCATCGAGGATGCGCCCACCGGCTTCGCCCGACAGCTCCAGCTCGATCGCCGTCCCGCCTGCGAGCACCATCCACAAAAAGCACATCACCGACGGGACCAGCGCTACGCCGAAAATGTATTCCCGGATCGTGCGGCCACGCGAAATACGTGCGATGAACATGCCGACAAAGGGCGCAAAGGCGATCCACCAGGCCCAGTAGAAAACCGACCAGTCGAGCTGCCATTGCACCAGTGCATCGCCCGACGCGCTGCCGTCGCTTGAAAACAGGGTCAGTGAATTGGCCGGCAGTGTGCGGAGATAATCCCAGATGCCGTAGCCCAGCAACTCAAGCGCATAGAGGCCCGAACCGGCTACCGCGAACAGCACCAGCAGCGCAAAAGACAACCCCATGTTGATGTTGGAGAGCCACTTGATCCCGCGCCCCACACCCGAAAGCGCGCTCAAGGTCGAAGCGCCGACCAGCACCAGCAGCGAGACGATGATCGCGGCTGCCGAGGAGGTCATGCCGCTGCCGTCAGCGCTTTCGACCATCAGCCAGTCGCCAAACCCTACGCGGTAGAGTCCGGCTACGAATTGCTGCACGCCCAGCCCCATCGTCACCGCGACGCCAAGAATGGTGGCGACCACCGCGACGATATCGACCAGATGGCCAGCCGCCCCTGACATGCGCCCTCCGAAGAGGGGGACAAGGCTGGAGCGGATTGTCAGTGGTAGCCCCCGGCGATGCGAGACATAGCCGATCGCGAGCCCTACCAGCGCATAGGTACACCACGCTCCGAAACCCCAGTGCAGGAAGGTCCACATATAGGCCGGGCGCACCGCTTCGCGCGATGCACTCTCCACTGTGCCGCGGATAATGTCCGGATTGTTGACGAAGTGGGCGAGCGGCTCGCCGGTGGAATAGGTCAGCATACCGATGCCGATTCCTGCTCCGAACAGCATGGAAAACCATGAGAAGCGCGAGAATTCCGGTTTCTCGCCCGGCGCTCCGATCCGCAAGGAACCCGATTGCGGACCCAGCGCGAGGACCGCACACACGACGATCAAAGCCGCGACGAGATAGACATACCATCCGCTGAAAGCCGAAATGATCGTCGAATTGGCGACCTGCAAGGTCTCCATCGCACTCACGGGAAAGAAGATCGCCCACATGATAATCAGCGAGACGATAATCTTGCCGGGAATTGTGACCTCCCGGCTGAAGCCATCGTAGAAACCACGATCGTGGGTGTTGATGGGCAGATCGACTACGGGTGGATCAATTGGCGGTGCGGCCTGTTCAGGCGAGGTAGGATTGCTGATTGGTCTTCCCGTAAGTTGTTCTGGTTCTGTCGCGAGCTCGAGGCCTGAACCTCTTTTGCCATGAGCATAGGGAGTGGCGCGAAGTATGCAAACGCGAAGGATGCAAACGCCAAGGATGCAAATGCGACGCGCGCAACGATTGGCCGGATGTTTTTCCGTGTGCGGGTCCTGACAATCGCGTTGTAGGCGTTTTTTCGTAGGCCTGTCCTGAGCCGCATTTAAATCCGACCCGCTAGCGAACCTGACACGAACGGGGTCGGTTCGTGTCCAGCCCCGTCTTTCGCCGATCTTTCAAAGCGACAGGATAGGGTATGGCCACCGGATATCAGAATACACCCGGACTTGGCGGCTGGTTGACCAACAGATCAATCGACCAGCGGCTTGGTATTCAAGCGACCGCCTCGATTGTTCTCAGTCTGGTGCTGGTTGCCATCCTCGCAGGCACGTTCTTCCTGCGCGCGCAAATGCAAGATCAGGACAAGGTATTTTCGGACAGGGCCTTGCATTCGGCCTTGCTCGAAAAGGACTTCGCCTCGCTAGAGCGCGATGCCTTTCGCTATGCGCTGAGAGGGGATGCGGAAAACCGCGAAGCATTTGAAAGCAATGTCACCGATATGCGCCAGGCGATATCGGACATGCGTGAGCGGCTCGACGAAGCGGACGCCGCGATGATCGATCAGGTTGCCGCATTGAACGAAGTCTATGTCGAAACCGTCATGTCCGAAGTGGCTGCGGGAAGCACCGACGCCTTCGGGACGGCTCGTATTTCAGAGGCTGGCGGCAAGGTCGATACCGCTATCGAAGCCATTCGTGACCCTTCTATTGCTGCGGCTGAAGATCATGCGGCAGCGCAGGAATCATTCTCTTCCGTTGTCGTCTGGATCACCATTGCGCTTGCGCTGTTGGTAGGGATTATCTCCTTCGTTCTGGCGCGTGCCATCCGCAATGCGATCGCAAACGAACTTGGCACGATTTCCGGCGCGATCAGCCGTATTCTCAAAGGCGATCTGGACGTCACCATCGAGCATGCCGACCGCAATGACGACGTCGGGGAACTGGCGCGGGCGGCGGTGCAGTTGCGCGACACGACCAGACTTAAGCGTCAGGCTGATGCCGATATGAGCGAAATGGCAGAGCGAGTGGGCGAATGTCTGCAACGTATGTCGCGTGGAGACCTCACCGCCGAACTGGGCGAGTTGAGCGAAAGCTATGCGGGGCTTCGGAGCGACCTCAACACCACTATGCATCAGTTGCACGATACGCTGCTCGGCGTTGCGCAAAGCGCGAATACGATCCGTGTCGGTACCAACGAGATACGGCAGGCATCCGACGATCTTGCCACCCGCACCGAAAGCCATGCCTCGGAACTGGCGCGGACGAGCGAGGCGGTGAACCAGATTTCGGAAATGCTGTCGGAGACCGCCAGCGGTGCAGCACAGGCGCGAAAGGACGTTTCCGATGCAATGGCCGAAGCCAAGCTCGGCGGGGAAGTCATCGCCGGTGCGGTGGCAGCGATGGGCGAGATCGAAGGATCGACCGCCCAAATCGAAGAGATCATCTCGATGATCGACAACATCGCCTTCCAGACCAATCTGCTCGCACTCAATGCGGGCGTCGAGGCTGCGCGTGCTGGCGCTTCGGGTAGCGGCTTTGCCGTCGTTGCCAATGAAGTGCGCGCTCTCGCCCAGCGCTCTGCCGAAGCGGCAAAGGACATCAAGGCCCTGATCGAGCGCAGTTCGAACCAGGTGTCCGAAGGTGCGGGTATGGTTCGCAAGACCGGCGATATGTTCGAACGGATCATCGCCAAGATCGAAGTCACGACTTCGGTGGTCGAAACGATCAGCTCGAATGCGCAGGAGCAGGTCGCCAATATCCAGGACACGAACAAAACCATGCGCAACATGGACACCGTGACGCAGCAAAACGCTGCGATGGTCGAGGAAAGCAATGCGGCCGCGCACAATCTGGCAACCGAGGCGGACAAGCTGGCGGCTGTGGTGTCGGGTTTCGTGCTCGATCGGGGAAGTGCGACGCCTGCGATGAAGCTCGTCTCGGCGACGCCAAGTCTCGAAGGTCCGGACACAGTTTCGCACGTCTCTTCGCTTGGCTCTTCGGTCGCAATGACAGAGGGCAATCTTGCCCTGCAGTCAGACGACTGGAGCGAATTTTAAGCAATCGAACTCCGGCGCCAAACAGAACTCGCGCGTCGTTGAAACGAACCGAAAAAGCAGAGGTAGATCATGAAGAAGCACGCATTTTTCGCGGCGCTGGCCGGCACCGCCATGACCGTCGTCGTCGCACCTGCGGCGGCCGAAGAGGCAGGCCCGCCGACCTTGCAGGACGCCATCGGCTCTGACGATTTCACCATCAGCGCGAGCGTGCGCACCCGCTATGAAACCTACGAAAACCCGTTCCGCAGCAGCGGAGCGGATGCGGCCGATCTGCTCAGCTTTCGCACCATCGTGCA
>JAYPMZ010000133.1:0-7167 GCA_038130205.1 Erythrobacteraceae bacterium
TATAGTCGGTGCGTCCGACCAGATAGGCGATGATCGCAAACGTACCCGCAGCGATGATCACAGGCATGATCGCCAGCCCGTCGAGCCCGTCGGTAAGGTTCACCGCATTGCCAAAGCCCACGATTACGAAGGCCGCAAACACGTAATAGACAGGGCCGAGCGGGATATAGACGTTCGACAGGAACGGGACGTAGAGATTGGTGTTGATCTGGCTGACGATCAGATAGCTCGCCACGCCCGCCACCGCGAATTCAGCAAGCAGGCGCACCTTGCCCGAAAGGCCGGCGTGGTGACGCTTGGTCACTTTGTCATAATCGTCGAGAAAGCCGATAAAGCCGAAGCCTAGCGTCACCGCGAGGCAGGCCCAGACAAACGGGCTCGTGAGGTCCATCCACAAGAGCAGCGACAGTGAGAGCGCGACGAGGATCATCAGACCGCCCATCGTCGGCGTACCGCGCTTGGCGAGGTGCGATTGGGGGCCGTCCTCGCGGATCGGCTGCCCTTTGCCCTGCCGCACGCGCAGCATGTTGATGAAGCGCGGGCCGATGATCAGCCCGAAAATCAGGGCGGTCATCAACGTCGCGCCGGTGCGGAACGTCTGGTAACGCACCAGGTTGAACAGGCCCTCGAAGTTCAGCCATTCCGCGAGCAGATAAAGCATCTAAGTTCCTCGGCCTCCGGTCATCCGGCGCCTTGCGTAAAATGTTGTACCAGCCTGCCGAGGCCGACCGAATTGGAGCCCTTGACCAGCACCGCGTCACCGTGAGTGAGGCCGAATTCCTCGAGCGCCACAATCGCTTCGGCAGGTCCATCGCATTGCGCGAAGCTGGGCGCAAAGCCAAGCGAATCGGCGGGCCTTCTCCCCAGTTCGGCTGCCAGCGCTCTCATCTCGTCGCCGACGAGGATCACGTGATCGATTTTCGCCTCTGCCAGCGGGTCGGCAAGCTGGGCGTGGAAGCGAGGGCCGAAGTCGCCCAGTTCCTTCATGCTGCCCAGCACCGCAACGCGCCGGTGGGCCGGTGTCTGGCCCAGAGCGCGCAGCGTTGCGCGCATCGAGGCGGGGTTCGCATTGTAGCTTTCATCGACCAGCAGCGCCTTGCCGCCAACCGCTTCGATATTGAAGCGCGCACCGCGTCCCTTGAGACCGCCCATCTCGGCCAGAGCAAGCCCTGCGCTGGCAAGATCGCCGCCCACGGCGCGAACCGCCGCGATTACGCCGAGCGAGTTCGAAATCCAGTGCTCGCCGGGTTCGGCAACCGAATAGCACAGCCGCGCATCGCCCAGATCAGCAGTGACGAGCGAACCGCCGCTGGCACTTGGGATCGCGTCGAGCAGGCGCACATCGGCATTGGCGCTACGCCCGAAGGTCACGACCTTGACGCCCAGCGCCTTTGCATGGGCAACCATGCGTTCGGTCAAGTCGCTGTCGGCAGGAATGATCGCGGTGCCGCCTTTGGCGAGGCCGGTGAAGATTTGCGCCTTTTCATCGGCAATCGCTTCGAGCGAGCCGAGGTTCTCGATATGCGCAGGCGCGATTGTGGTGATAAGCGCGACCTGCGGACGGACGTGAGCGGCCAGCGGCGCGATTTCGCCCGCGTGGTTCATACCCATTTCGAAAACGCCGTATTTCGCCCGCGCAGGCAGGCGTGCAAGGCTGAGCGGTACGCCGACGTGGTTGTTGTAGCTGCGCACGCTGCGATGGGCAGCCCCGCGGCTGGCGCGGTCGAGAGCTGCGAAAATCGCTTCTTTAACGCCCGTCTTGCCGACCGACCCGGTAACCGCGATCCGCTTTGCAAAGGAACGCTCGCGCGCGGCATGGGCAAGGTCGTGCAGTGCCTTGGTCGTGTCTTTCACCAGCACATGCGGGAAATCGACCGGGCGATCGGTGATCGCAGCCACTGCGCCTTTTGCAAAAGCGGCAGCGAGGAATTTGTGCCCGTCCATCGCCTCGCCCTTGAGCGCGACGAAGAGATCGCCGGGACGCACGTCGCGGCTGTCCATCTCGACACCCGAGCACTGAAAGGCATGGCTCGCCACGCCGCCGGTCGCAGCGGCAATGCCCTCGGCATCCCACAATGCGAGCGGGAGCTGGTCGCGCGGCGCCGCCGGCCAAGCGCGCAATAGTGCGTGGGCGGCGCTCACGCCGTAGGCCCCTGTGCGTTTTGGGCCGCGCATTCGCGCGCCACTTCCACGTCGTCGAACGGCAAAATTCGCATAGTCTCTCCCGACCCGATTATCTGTCCCTGCTCATGCCCCTTGCCGGCGATGAGGATTATGTCATTGGCGCCTGCAAGGCCAATCGCCTCGGCAATCGCTCCACGGCGATCCCCAACTTCGGTCAGGTTCTCGCCTGCTCCCGATACGATCGCCTTGCGGATTTCGGCAGGGTCCTCGCCGCGCGGATTGTCATCGGTCACGATGATCCAGTCGGCTTGCCCGGAAGCCACACGGCCCATTTCGGCGCGCTTGCCGGTGTCACGGTCGCCGCCCGCACCGAACACAACGATCAGCCTGCCGCCCTTGTCGGCATCGACATGCGGACGAAGCGCGGCAATCGCTGCCTCGAGCGCGTCGGGCGTGTGGGCGTAATCGACATAGGCGGGCGCGCCGCTGGCGGTGATCGCAGCGCGCTCCAGCCTTCCGCGCACCGGCTGCAAGCGACCGACAGCATCAAACACCTGCGAGGGCGAAGCGCCCGTAGCCAGCGCGAGCCCTGCGGAAACCAGCGCATTGGCTGCCTGATAAGCACCGATCAGCGGCAGCTTGATTGTCTTGGTCTCGCCTGCAAACTCGACCGTCAGCATCTGTCCGAGCTGGGTCGCCTCGCGGGCGGCGAGGCGGAGGAAATCACCTCGCTCGCCCACTGTGAGCAATTGCAGGTCACGTTTCTGCGCATGCTCAATGGCGCGGCGGGTCCACTCGCATTTTTCCCCGCCGTCCCAGATAATTGCATTGCCGCCGTCTTCGACCACCTCGTCAAACAGCCGCATCTTGGCCGCGAAATACTCGTCCATCGTCGCATGGTAATCGAGATGGTCGCGGCTAAAGTTCGTGAATGCCCCCGCTTTTACCCGTAGTCCCTCATTGCGAAACTGCGAGAGGCCGTGGCTGGAAGCCTCATAGGCAACATGGGTCACGCCTTCGCGTGCCAGACCGCTCATATTCGACAGGAAAGTCACGATGTCGGGGGTCGTCAGCCCGGTCGAAATACTGCCGTCGGGTGTCGTCACGCCGAGCGTGCCGATGCTCGCCGCGCGCTCGCCGCACATGCGCCAGATCTGGCGGGTCATCTCGGCGGTCGAAGTCTTTCCATTGGTTCCGGTGACAGCGACCACGGTTTCGGGAAAGGGAGTGAAGAAGCCTGCCGCCAGCTGCGCAAACGTGCGGCGCGGTTCGTCCGAGGCAATGTGCATCGCGCCTTCGACAGCAGCTTCGGGAGACGTAACGATTGCGACCGCGCCTGCCTCGATTGCTGCGGGGATGAAGTCTTCGGCGTTGAACTTCTCGCCCCGAAACGCACCGAAGACGGTGCCGGGTGCAACCTTGCGATGGTCGATGGCAAAGCCGGTGACGGTAACATCACCCCCGCCTGCGGCTTCGAGCCCCGCGCGTTCGAGAAGGCCTGCAAGCTTCACCGGCGTCCCTCGACCAGATATTTGAGATCGGAAATGTCGATGTCGCGATTGGTGTCGGGCCGCACGCCCAGCATCGGGCCGATCCGCGGGACCAGCTTTCCGACCACGGGCGCAGCGGTAAAGGCCGCGGTGCGCTGGAACGAGCTGGCGAGCGTGCCGCGCGGTTCGTCCACCGTCACCACCACGACATAGCGCGGGCGGTCCATCGGAAAGGCTGAGGCGAAGGTCGAGATGATCCTGGTCTTGCTATAGCGCCCGTCGATCACCTTCTCCGCCGAACCGGTCTTGCCGCCGACGCGGTATCCCGGCGCATCGGCGCTGCGGCCCGTGCCGTAGAGCGAGATCATGCGCAGCATCTGCCGCATCTTGGCCGAAGTCGAAGCCTTGAACACACGCTTGCCGCGCGGAACATCGGCGGGCGCAAGCTTTTGCAGCGTTGCGGGCCGCCAGATGCCGCCGTTGACCATCGCGGCATAGGCATTGGCGAGGTGCAACGGGGTGACGGACAGCGAGTGGCCATAGCCGATCACCATGTTGGTGTGGCGATTATCCGGGTCAGCAGGCCAGATCGGTTTGCCGCGCGCGTAGAGTTCGATCTCGGGCCGCTTGTCCATGCTGAGATTGACGAGCAGCTGCTGCATCCGCTCGGCACCCAGCTGGTCGGCCACGCGGGCGGTCACCGTGTTCGAGGAATAGACCAGCGCTTGCGGCACGTTCAACACGTCGCCTTTGGAATGGAGATCCGTAATCCGGCGCGATCCGACCGTTACCGTGCGCGCATCCCACGATTTGCTGAGATCGCTCACCACGCCTGCGTCAAGCGCAGCGGCCACGGTCAGCGGCTTGAAGGTCGAACCAAGTTCATAGGTGCCGTTGGTCGCACGGTTGAAGACGTTGGGCGCGCCCGAGGGGCCGACCACATTGGGATCGAATTCGGGCAGCGATGCCATGGCGAGCACTTCGCCCGTATCCACGTCGAGCACGATACCCGCTGCGCCCAGAGCATTGGTCGCAAGCATGCCCTTGCCAAGCTCGTCTTCGAGCGCGCCCTGCACGCGCAGGTCGATCGACAGCGCCACGGGCTCGCCGCGCTGGAGCGGGTCGGAGAGCTTGTCGTCGAGCACCTCTTCCATGCCGAGCTGGCCTTCGAGATTGCCCTCGGAATTTTCCATCACATAGCCGAGCACATGCGCCGCCAGCATCCCTTGGGGATAATGGCGGTCGTATTCGCGCGGAATTTCGAGCGCTACTTCACCCATTTCGAACACGCGGTTGGCGTCCTCGGGCAGCATCCGCCGCATGATGTAGCCGCCGCGATCCGACGAAAGGATGCGCACTGTGCGCTCGACGTCGAGATCGGGGAAGATCTCCTTCAGCTTTGCGGCGACTTCGCGCGGCGAACGGACCAGCGGGGAGCCGTCATCCTCCATCGCATCGGGGTTGAACCACAGGGCATAGGCGGGAAAGGTGCGGGCGAGCGGGATGCCGTTGCGGTCGGTGATCTCGCCGCGCGGAGGCAACAGCGCATCGGCCAGGCTGGTCTGGCTGCGCGGGGCGCCCGCAACACCGAGATAGCCGATGCGCAAGATCCCGATGGCCGCGACCGCAACGAAGCAGGCGACCAGCAGAAACAGGCGCAGACGCGCAGTGGTGAGCAGGCTGTAGCGCATGTGCACCGCCTGCACGCGGCCTGCAGGGATGGCGGGGCGTGCTTCGCGGCGCTGCGCAGAAGCGTCGAAAGATGCAATTGCAGGATCAAGCCCGGAAAGGGCAAAAGCCGTCATTCGCCAAGCTCGCCGGAAAGCGACAACGCCTCTGCCGGACGCGAGGAGCGGCCGGTCTGGGCATTGGCGGTGCGAATGGGGGAAGCTTCGATCAGGAAGTCGCCAAAGGCATCGGTGAAGACCGCGCCCGCGTCTTCCTCGGTCGCCAACGAGGCAAGCGTCACCGGTGCGCCGGTCACGGGCGAGACCATTTCACGCGGCTCTGCATCCGCCGCGTCGAGATCAGCCCGCGCCACGCGGATCGGTGAAGGCGCATCGGGTCCGGCGGGCAGGCCGAGGCTCGCCAGCTGGCGCTCATTGTCGAGATACTGATCGGCGCGGGGCGCCTCGTAACCCAGTTCGACCGAGTTCCACTCGGCCAGCTGGCGCTGGCTGGCGCGCGACTGGAATTCGGTTTCGAGCACCAGCGTCTCGCGCTCGAGCGCGATGATCGAGCGCTCGGCAAGCAGCACTTCGCTCTTCACCGCGTGAACATTGAAGCTGAGCACAGCGAACAGCGCGACACACGCCGCAAGCACCGCGAACCAGCCCATCTGACGAATGCGGGAACCGGCGGTGATCATGCGAATGTCCTTTCTTGAGCTGGAGCTGATGTGCGGATGGCGTGGCGGAGGGTGGAAGAGCGCGATCGGGGGTTGCGCTCGATTTCGGCCTCGCTGGGCCTGATGGCTTTCGACACCTGCGTGAAAGTCGGCGCAGGTCCGGGAATTTCGCCGGGCAAGTGGCGCGACACTGCACGCCCACCGCCCGATGCTTCTTTGAGGAAGCGTTTGACGATGCGGTCTTCGAGGCTGTGGAAGCTGACCACTGCCAGCACGCCGCCTTCGCGCAGCAGTGCTTCTGCCGCGTTCAGCCCTGCGCGCAGTTCGCCCAGTTCATCGTTCACGTGGATGCGCACCGCCTGAAAGCTGCGGGTCGCGGGGTCTTTCTTGTCGTGCGGCTTGTGGCCCAGCGCCTTGCGCACCACGCGGGCGAATTCGCCAGTGGTCGAGAGCGGGCGCGCGGCAACGATGGCGCGGGCCACGCGGCGCGACTGGCGCTCTTCGCCATAGTGGTAGAGCACGTCGGCAATCGCGGCTTCATCGGCGGTGTTGAGGAAATCCGCAGCGCTCTCGCCCTGTTGGCTCATCCGCATGTCGAGCGGACCATCGACAGAGAATGCAAAGCCGCGCTCGCCCTGGTCGAGCTGCATGGAGGAAACGCCGATATCCATCACTACCGCATCGACCTGCGGCACGCCGATGCGCGCCATTTCCTCGCGCATGGAGGAAAAGCGTTCGGCGTGGAGCGACAGACGCCCGTCAAATTCGGTGACCATGCCCTGCCCGTCGCGGATCGCGTTCGGGTCCCGGTCAAAACCATAAACCCGCGCACCGCCATTGAGCAGCGCTCGCGAATAGCCGCCCGCGCCGAAGGTCGCGTCGATGACGGTCTGATCTTCATGGGGACGGATCGCAGCGACGACTTCGTCGAGGAGCACGGGGATGTGCGGCTGGATGCTCATTTGCCGCCCTTCTTCGCTGCCTTGGCCTCGGCCTCGGCAACGAGTTTGCGGCACGCGGCCTGCGCGGCGCGATAGGCGGGGCCCATCTTGTACAGCTCTTCGGGGTTCCAGATCAGGAAGAAGTCGCCCGCGCCCTGACAAAACAGCCCGTCGCCGACATTGCCGGGTTCGCGCAGGTGATCGGGCATGTTGAAGCGCCCGCTATCGTCGAAGGGAAGCTGCTCGAAACCGAACAGCAACTGGG
>JAYPMZ010000134.1:0-7140 GCA_038130205.1 Erythrobacteraceae bacterium
GTCAAAACCTTTACCAAAGCGCTGCTGGCCGGGCTGATCGCCCTGCCGATGGTGTCAGCGCCGACCGGCACCGCCACTGCGCAGCAGGTCGTCAGCCCGAGCCAGGAAATTGTCCTGTCGATCGGTCGCGGCGAGCTGATCACCGTACCGGGCTCCATGACCGACGTGTTCGTCGCCAATGAAACGATTGCCGATGTGCAGGTCAAATCGCAGCGCCAGCTGTATGTCTTCGGACGTGCAGGCGGTGAGACGACCATCTACGCCAGCAACGCTCGCGGCGATGTGATCTTCTCGGCCAATATCCGCGTGGGCTCGAACATCGGCAGCATCGACCAGATGCTGGCGCTCGCCATGCCCGAAGCGCAGGTGAGTGTTGCCACAATGGGCACCAACACCGTGCTTCTAACCGGCACCGTTGCCGCACCGGAAGATGCTGCCGAGGCTGAACGTCTCGTCCAGGCCTTCCTCGGCGATGAAGCCAATGTCATCACCCGCCTCAAGACGGCGACCCCGCTGCAGGTGAACCTGCAGGTCAAGTTTGCAGAAGTCAGCCGCAGCCTCGTTCGCGAGATCGGCGGCAACCTTGCAACCTACGATTTCTCGCAGAACGGTTTCCGCGGCGCAGTCGGCACCGGGCGCTCGCTCGGCAGCGGCGACTTCCGCCTCGACGGCCCGCTGGCAGTCGGCAACGGCGTCCAGAACCCGGGTCTGATCGTCCCGACCTTCGATGCGAACGGCAATTTCGTTCTGAATGAAGACGGCTCGATCGTCACCGAAGTCATCAACGGTCCGGGCGTCAGCTCGAACGACGGCACCTCGATTGCCGGCCTTGGCCGCCTTTTCGGTCTCGACGTTCTCGGTGCGCTCGACCTGTCGGAGCGTCTGGGCCTGATCACCACGATCTCGCAGCCCAACCTCACCGCGCTTTCGGGTGAGACCGCGACGTTCCTCGCCGGCGGCGAATTCCCGATCCCGATTTCGCAGGGCCTCGGCAACGTCGCTATCGAATATCGCGATTTCGGTGTGAGCCTGTCCTACACGCCGACAGTCCTTTCCAACGGCCGTATCTCGCTGCGCGTACGCCCGGAAGTTTCCGAGCTGTCCTCGCAAGGCGCGGTTACGCTCAACGGTTTCCAGGTACCCGCATTGACCATTCGCCGGACCGAAACGACCGTCGAACTGGGCTCGGGCCAGAGCTTCATGATTGCAGGCCTGCTCTCGAACAATGCGCAGAACACGCTCGACAAGGCCCCCGGCCTGGGCGACGTGCCGATCCTCGGCAACCTGTTCCGCAGCCGCGACTTCCGTCGTGGTGAGACAGAGCTCGTCATCGTTGTGACGCCGTATCTGGTGCAGCCGGTCAACGCCCGCGACATTCGCCTGCCAACCGACGGCTACCACGCCTCGAACGAACTGGAGCAGTTCATCGGTTATCAGGAAAACGCAGGCGTATCGGGCGAACAGCGCCCGGGTCCGACTGCAGCCGATCCTTCGGCTCCGAACCCGGACATCAGCCAGGCTGATCCGGCTGCCATCGTCCCGTCTGCTCCGCGTCTGCAAGAACGCCGCGCCGACGACCGTTCGACCCGTGGCCGCGACCGTCAGGCTGACGCCGCCGCTCCCGGTTTCGATCTCTAAAAGCCCAAGCGAAAGGTTCGAAAAATGAACATTGCAAAGAACAGCAAACTGGCGAGTGCAATCGCCCTCTCGCTTGGCCTCACGCTGGCGGGTTGCGGCGGCATGCCGACCAACACCTCGCTCTACAGCGTCAAGCAGCCGGTCGTGGAACGCACCAATTTCACGCTCGACGTGGACACCAACCAGAGCGGTCTGTCGATCAACGAACAGCAGCGCGTCAACGGTTGGTTCGAAACGATGGACCTGCGCTACGGCGACCGGGTGACGATCGAAGATCCGACCTCGAACCCGGCGGTTGCATCGGCAGTAAATGATCTTGCAGGCCGCTATGGCCTGATCGTCAGCGCCGTTGCTCCGACAACTTCGGGCATTCTCCAGCCGGGCCAGGCGCGCGTGGTCATCACCCGCTCGAACGCTTCGGTTCCGGGTTGCCCCGACTGGTCGGCCAAATCGGACATGAATTACACCAATGGCACCAGCCCCGGTTACGGCTGTGCGGTCAATTCCAATCTGGCGGCGATGGTCGCCAATCCGGAAGATCTGCTCGAAGGCCAGACCGGCAGTGGCGAGACCGTGATCTCCACCGGAACGCGTGCAATCCGCACCTATCGCGAAGCCGAGCCCACGGGTGCCGGTGGCCTGCAAGAAGCTAACGCCGGAGGAAACTGATCATGAATGCACCTTGGAAATCGGGACTGCCCGGCAACCGCGATCCGTTTGCCGCCTATATTTGCGACGATGCCGCACTCGACGTGCTGCGTCCGGTCGTCATCGAAATGGGCTGGGCTCCGGAAAAGTGCAACAAGGGCGGCCTGCGTAATGCGATCCAGTCGCTTTCGGTCAGCGCCTCGCCGGCAATCCTGTTCGTCGATCTGTCGGAAAGCGGCGATCCGCTCAACGACATCAACGCGCTGGCAGAAGTTTGCGAGCCGGGCACGGTCGTTATCGCGATCGGCCAGGTCAACGATGTTCGCCTCTACCGCGATCTGCTTGCAAGCGGCATCCACGACTACCTGCTGAAGCCGCTGAGCGCGCAGGCGATCCACGATGCTCTGAACGCTGCGCTCGCAGTCTTCACCTCGCCCAAGGCGGGCGACGGCGAAGCGGTGAAGCGTCACATCTCGACGGCAATCGTCGGCACCCGTGGCGGCGTTGGCGCATCGACGCTGGCGACGTCGCTTTCGTGGCTGTTCTCCGAACACCACAAGGCCCCAACCGCGCTGCTCGACCTCGACGTCCACTTCGGGACCGGCGCTCTGGCGCTCGACCTCGAACCGGGTCGCGGCCTGACCGATGCTATCGATAATCCGAGCCGCATCGACGGGCTGTTCATCGAACGCGCGATGATCCGTGCGAGCGACAATCTGTCAATCCTGTCGGCAGAGGCTCCGATCAGCCAGCCGCTGATGACGGATGGTTCGGCCTTCGTGCAACTGGAGGAAGAATTCCGCCAGGCGTTCGAAATGACCGTCATCGATCTGCCGCGCAACATGCTGATCAACTTCCCGCATCTGCTTGCGGATGTGAACCTTGTCCTTGTCACTTGCGAGCTCACGCTGGCATCGGCGCGCGACACGATCCGCATCCTTTCGTGGCTGAAAACCAATGCGGCCCACGCCCACCCGATGGTCGTGTGCAACAAGTTCCAGCCCGCCGTGGCAGAAATCAGCAAGGCCGATTTCGAAGCTTCGATCGAGCGCAAGATCGACTTTGCCGTGCCTTACGACATCAAGGCCGCCTCGAACGCCGCCAAGCTGGGTCAGGTGTTCGTCGAAGCCAACAAATCGTCGAAGGCATCGGCCACGATCAAACAGATCGCCGAACGCGTGATGGGCGCAAGCGAAGAAGATCTCTCCGCTGTGACCGACGAGAAGAAGTCGCTGCTCGGCGGTTTCGATCTCAAGTCGCTGCTGGCGAAGAAGGACAAGTCCGCAGAGGCCGCCCCGGCGGAGTAACAGCTTGGGACAGGGGCGCGCCGCCCGGTGTTGCGCGCCTCCTCCTCCCCCGTCTGCCCGAATGGGCAGCGCAAGGCGGAGTAAGGCAGGGCTTAACGCTCTCGCACTAGAAGTGACGTAACGCAGAGAACAGGCAGGACACGACCGACATGGATATCTTTCAAACCCTGCTGATCACGCTGGTGATCTTCGCCGTGATCGTGGGCGGCTTCATGGTGCTGAGCATGCCCAGCACCGGCAAGGCGCAAAAGCGCCGCCTCGAAGCGCTGCGTTACCGCCACTCGGAAAGCACCGACACCAAGGTTGAATCGCAGCTCAAAAAGGCGATCGCTGCGCGCAAGCCCAAGCGGCACCGCGTCGCGGGGGCCGGCTCCCGTTCCGAAGCACTCGCTATGCGGCTCGACCGCACCGGCAAGGGCTGGACGGTATCGCAATATATCTACGCCTCGATCGGCATTGCGCTCGTCATCGCCGTGTTGATCTACATTCAGAGCGGCGCGCTGCTGCTGGGTCTGGGCGTGGGCGCGGTTGTGGGCCTTGGTCTGCCGCACCTTATCGTCGGCTTTTTCATCAACAAGCGCACCAATGCTTTCGTCGTCAAATTCCCCGATGCTATCGAATTGCTCGTGCGCGGTCTGCGTTCGGGTCTGCCGGTGACCGAAACGCTGGCAGTGGTCGCACAGGAAATTCCCGGCCCGGTCGGCCTTGAATTCAAAGGCATCACCGAACGCATCAAGATCGGCAAGACCATGGAGGATTCGCTCCAGGACACTGCCGACCGCCTCGGCATTCCCGAATTCAACTTCTTCTGCATCACTCTCGCCATTCAGCGCGAAACGGGTGGTAACCTTGCAGAGACGCTGTCGAACCTTTCCGACGTGTTGCGCAAGCGCTCGCAGATGAAACTCAAGATCAAGGCGATGAGCTCGGAATCGAAGGCTTCGGCCTATATCGTCGGCTCGCTGCCCTTCATCGTGTTCGGCCTGATCTACTGGATCAACCCCGACTACATCGGTGGCTTCTTCTATGAAGACCGGCTGATCGTGGCAGGGCTCGGCGGGCTCGTATGGATGAGCATCGGCGTCTTCATCATGGCCAAAATGGTCAGCTTCGAAATCTAAGCGAGCGGATAGGCAAAATCATGTTGGATCAAGCACCCGGACCTACGCTGCTCGGCTTCGACGTTATCCTCGTCGGAACGATCATGGCTGGCCTCGCCGCCTTTGCGGTGGTCATGGCAATCTACGCTGCGGTCACGATCAAAGACCCGATGGCGAAGCGCGTCAAATCGCTCGAAGCACGCCGCGACGAGCTCAAGGCGGGCATCATCACCTCGGGCACCAAGAAGCGCGCAAGCCTCGTCCGCAAGTCGGAAACCACCGACAAGCTGAAGGACAGCCTCGGGCGCATGAATGTGCTCGAGCAGAGCCAGATCAAGATGGTGCAGCAAAAGCTCGCCTGGGCCGGCTACCGCAACAAGGAACTCGCGGTTGTCGTCATCGGCCTGCGACTGGTGCTGCCGATCGTGTTCGGCCTCGTCGGTTTCGTACTCTTCTACTGGGTTGATTACTTCGGTTTTGGCGACGGCTCGCTCAAGAAGCTGTTCGGCTTCGCTGCGACCGTTTTTCTCGGCTACAAAGGCCCCGAGCTTTACCTCTCGAACAAGGCATCGAAGCGCACCAACGAGATCCGCAAAGGCCTTCCCGACGCGCTCGATCTTCTTGTTATCTGCGCCGAGGCCGGTCTGACGGTGGACGCCGCGTTCAACCGCGTCGCCAAGGAACTGGGCCGGGCCTATCCCGAACTGGGTGACGAGTTTGCGCTCACCGCGATTGAACTCTCGTTCCTTAACGAGCGCAAGATGGCGTTCGATAACCTCGCCTACCGGGTCAATCTCGAAGCGGTGAAAGGCGTTGTGACAACCATGGTCCAGACCGAACGCTATGGTACCCCGCTGGCTTCGGCACTGCGCGTACTTTCGGCCGAGTTCCGAAACGAGCGCATGATGCGCGCCGAAGAGAAAGCCGCGCGTCTGCCGGCGATCATGACGGTGCCGCTCATCCTGTTCATTCTGCCGGTGCTGTTCATCGTTATTCTGGGTCCGGCAGCATGCTCGATCTCGGATGCGCTGATCAACAAGGACTAGCGTCCCGACATCTTCGGCAACCCGATAGCGGGGTCGGTCCTCTCAGGCGCGGACCGGCCCCGTTTTTCATTAGCGCTAGCCGGCCAATTGAGCAGCGCGGTTGCGCAGGCGCTTGAGCATGGCGCGCAGTTGCTCTTGTTCGTCATCCGCGAAACCGTCGAACAGCTCGCGCTCGGTCGCCTTGGCAAGCGGCATCACCTCGCGGTGGATCGCCTCGCCCTCACCCGTCAGCGTCAGCAAGTGCGAGCGTCCGTCCTGCTCGTTCGCCACGCGCGCAACCAGCCCGCGTTCCTCCAGCACCTTGCAAGCGCGATTGACCGCGACCTTGTCCATCAGGGTGGCGGCAGTGAGGTCGCGCTGGGTCAGGCTTTCGCCCTTCAGCCCCGCATCGCCGAGCACTGCCATCACCCGCCATTCGGGCACTTTGAGCGCAAACCGCTTCCGATAGCGCTCTGCGATGAGGTCGGAGACCGCGTTCGAGGTGATCGAAAGCTGGTACGGCAGGAAGCTCGCCAGCTGGTATTCGCTGGTGTCGAGATCGGTTTTCGGGCCACCTTTACCGGCGGTCTTGGGCGTATCCGTCATGCCAAGTGGTTTCCCATGAAACCACCCGGGAGGCAAGACACCCCAAGCCCTGCGCTTCCTATTCGTAGCCGCGCTCGTCCCACCAGGGGTAGAAGCCGGGCATGTCTTCGCTGACCTTGCCCGGGTAAGCAGGCGGGCGCTTCTGGAGGAAGCTGGCGATACCTTCGGCCGCGTCCTTGCCGCGTGCGAGCGAGTAGATCGCGCGGCTATCGACCTTGTGCGCTTCCATCGGGTGATCGGCGGCCATGTTGCGCCACATCATCGCGCGCGTCATCGACACCGAGATCGCGCTGGTGTTGTCGGCGATCTCCCGCGCAATCGCGCGCGCTTCGCCCATCAGGTCTTCGGGAGAATGGATCGAGCGCACCAGACCGCCGGCCTTGGCTTCCTCGGCATCGAACACGCGGCCCGAATAGCACCATTCGAGCGCCTGGCTGATGCCGACGAGACGCGGCAGAAACCAGCTCGACGCGGCTTCGGGCACGATCCCGCGACGCGCGAACACGAAGCCATAGCGCGCGCTCGAGCTTGCAAGGCGAATGTCCATCGCCAGCTGCATCGTCGCGCCGATCCCGACCGCGACACCGTTGCAGGCGCTGATCACAGGCTTCTTCGATTCGTAGAGCCGCAGCGTCACGCGCCCGCCGCCGTCGCGCACGCGCTCGTCCGAGAGGTCTTCCACCGCATCGCCGCTTGCAAACACCGAACCGCCGCCTTCAGGCGTCAGGTCCGCGCCCGCGCAGAACGCCCTGTCACCGGCACCGGTGAAGATCACCGCACGCACGTCGTCATCGGCATCGGTATCGTCGAGTGCGT
>JAYPMZ010000135.1:0-6771 GCA_038130205.1 Erythrobacteraceae bacterium
CTGACACCCAATGTACGATCAATACTACGGCTTCAGCGGACGGCCTTTCCAGCTAACGCCCGACCCGCAATTTTACTTCGAGAGCGCGAGCCACAAGAAGGCGCTGAGCTATCTCGGCTACGGTCTCAACCAGGGTGAGGGCTTCATCGTCATCACCGGCGAGATCGGCGCGGGTAAATCGACGCTTGTTGCGCATCTGATGGAACGCATCGACCCGCGCTCGCTGACGGTCGCCCAAGTGGTGACTTCGGCACTTGATGGCGAGGAACTGATCCACGTCGTCGCGCAGGCGTTTGGCCTGACGGTCGAAGGCCACGACAAGGCGGGCGCTCTTGGCGCAATTGAAAGCTTCCTTCAGGATGAAGCGCGCGCCGGTCGGCGTTGCCTGCTGATCGTGGACGAGTGCCAGAACCTCGATCTCACCGCGCTCGAAGAACTGCGGATGCTGTCCAACTTCCAGCTTGGATCGCACCCTCTGCTGCAAAGCCTGCTGCTCGGTCAGCCGGAGTTTCGCCGCACGGTCGCCCAGCACCCCGATCTCGAACAGCTGCGCCAGCGCATTATCGCTTCGCACCACCTCGAAGCGCTCGATGCGGATGAAGTGCAGGATTATATCGAACACCGTCTGGCGCATGTCGGGTGGGACAAACGCCCGCTGTTCGAAGAAGGGCTGCTCTCGGCGCTTTACGACGCGACCGGCGGTATTCCGCGCCGGGTCAATCAGGTGATGAACCGCCTGCTGTTGCTCGGCGCCATCGAAGAACGCGACCTCATCGGTACGGCGATGCTCGAAGCTGTCATGCAGGAGATGGGCGCAGACCAGTCCCGCGGCTCGCGCGAGGAAGCTGGCGCGATAAACGTCGAGACCGAAGCCAAGAGCGAACCTGCACCTGCTGCGGGCCCGGTCGAGGCGCAGGGTATCGACAGCGTTCCCGCCACCGAAGTCGCCGCTCTGCTCGCACAGCGCGATGCGCGTACCGCAGAACTCGAAGCAGCGATCAGCGAATTGCAAGCAGCCGGTTCAAGGCCGGGTGCACACGCGAACGAGCTCGACGCCGAGCAATCTCCTGAAGCGGACGAAGCGCTCGCCCGCATCGAAGCGCGTCTGGAAGAACAGGAACGTTCGTTCCGCCACGTGTTGACGATGCTGATCGAATGGCTTGAGGACGATAAGTCGCGCGAGGCAGCCTGAAAATGAATGCCGAAAGCCCGTTCCCGCACACTGGCGCGAGCGCGGATACGCGCATCGCCAACGGTCTCTCGGTCGATGTCGAGGATTGGTTTCAGGTCGGCGCGTTCGAGGATGTGATCGCGCGCGATGACTGGGACGGGTTGGCGTTGCGCGTCGAAGACAACGTCTGGCGCATCCTCGATCTCTTCGATGAAGCGGGTGCAAAGGCGACATTCTTTACGCTGGGCTGGGTTGCGAAGCGTCATCCTGCGATGATCCGGCGCATCGCGGATGCCGGACACGAGATTGCCAGCCACGGTTATGATCATGCGCGGGTCTTCACTTTCACGCCAAAGGAATTTGCCGAGGACATCCGGCTTGCTCGCAGCATCCTCGAAGATTGTTCCGGGCAAAAGGTCAGCGGCTATCGCGCCCCAAGCTTTTCAATCGACCATCGCTCGCTTTGGGCCTTCGAGGAGCTTGCGCTGCAAGGCTATAGTTACTCTTCAAGTGTCGCCCCGATTGCGCACGATCACTATGGTTGGCCGCAAGCGCCGCGTTTCGCGTTTCATCCATTGCAGGGCGCGGAACTGCTCGAGATACCCGTGACGACCGCAATCCTTGGGGGACGCCGCGTGGCAGCGGGTGGAGGGGGCTTCTTCCGCGTTCTGCCCTATGCTTTCTCGCGCTGGGCGATCCGGCAGGTGAACCGCCGGGATCAGCGTCCGGCGATCTTCTACTTCCATCCTTGGGAAATTGACCCCGCTCAACCGCGAGTAGGCAATGCGCCGATACGCTCAAAGCTGCGGCACTATACCAATCTTGACAAGATGGCGGGCAAGCTGCGCGATCTGGTGCACGAATTCCGCTGGGGCCGGATGGACGACCTCGCCGCACAGGAAGCGTGGAACGCTGTTGAATTCGGCGAAAGCGAACAGCTGCGTATTGCGGCTGCGGGAGGGGCTCGGTGAACGCTCCTGTGAAGATCGCGCCTACTGCTCGAACCATTGATTTTTCCGACGCACAGGATTGCGAGCGGGTCGAGAATTACGTGCGCGAACATGGCGGAAGCCTGTTCCACCGCCCAACCTGGCTGAAGGCGGCCCAACAGGGAACGCGGCAACGCGGCTGCGGTATCGTGGCAGAGCAGCTGGGTGTCGTGACAGGCTGGCTACCCTTGACCGAGGTGCGGTCATTCCTGTTCGGGAAGGCGCTGGTTTCGAGCGGCTTCGGTGTCGGCGGCGGAATCCTCGCCGACAGCAAGGATGCCGCCAACGTGCTCGCACAGGCAGCGCAGGATCATGCGGTGCGCTACGGCTTTTCCGGGATCGAGATGCGCGGCGGCGTAACACCTGCAGGTTGGCAGGAAGTCACCGAGAAGCATTGCGGTTTCGAGCGCGCTCTTGCCGAAGATGACGAGTCCGAACTGCTCGCCATTCCGCGCAAGGCCCGCGCAGAGGTGCGCAAGGGGCTGAAGAACGGGCTCGAAGTGCGTATCGGACGCGGCGAGCAAGACCTGCGCTGGCACTATGCGGTTTATGCTGAAAGCGTGCGCAATCTCGGCACGCCCGTATTCCCGCGCTCGCTGTTTCGCGCGATGATCGACAATTTTCCCGATGCGAGCGACATTTTGACCGTGTTGAAGGATGATGTGCCGATTTCAAGTGTGCTCTCTTTCTATCACGATGGCGCAGTGCTGCCGTTCTGGGGCGGCGGTACATTTGCCGCTCGCAACGCGCGGGCGAATGAGCTGATGTATTACGAACTGATGCTGCATGCGCGCCGGCAAGGGATGTCACGGTTCGACTTCGGTCGGTCGAAGACCGGCAGCGGGCCTTTCTCGTTCAAAAAGAACTGGGGCTTTGACCCGCAGCCGCTCAGCTATTCGGTCTGGACGGCGCCGGGTGAAGAGGCGCGCGACGTCGATCCCACTAGCGAGGCTTATGCGCGCAAGATCGCACTCTGGAAGAAGCTACCGCTGGCCGTTGCCAACACCATCGGGCCGTTCATCGCGCGCGATCTGGCCTGAGGGGCGCACGCATGGGTGACATTCTGTTCCTTGCACACAGGGTCCCGTTCCCGCCCAATCGCGGAGACAAGATCCGCAGCGCGAACCTGCTCAGGAAGCTGGCGAAAATTGCGCCCGTGCATGTCGGTTGTTTTGCCGAGAATGACGAGGATCGCGCGGGCGCAGCCGATGTGGATGAGCTTGCGGCCTCGCGCTGCCTTGTCGATCGCAAGAAACCTTTGGTTTTGGCAGGTGTCGAGGCGGTTCTTGCAGGCAAGCCTGTCAGCCTCACCGCATTCCACAGTCTGCGCCTCGAACAGTGGGTGCACGAGACGCTTGCCAAGCAGGCGATCGATACGATCGTGATCTTTTCCGGCCAAATGGGGCAATATGTGCCTGATGCGTTCGAAGGCCGGGTGATCATCGACCTGTGCGACGTAGATAGCGCCAAGTTTGAGAACTACGCCGCGAGCGGACAGCGCGTGTGGCTCAACAGCCGTGAAGGACGCCTCTTGGCTAAGGAGGAGGAGCGTTTGGCCCATCGCGCCGATGCAACCGTCCTGATCACCGCAAACGAGGCAGAACTGTTCACTTCGCGCTTGGACGCGCCGGCCCAAGCAAACGTGCAGGTGATCGGCAATGGCATCGACGCCCGCTTTTTCGATCCGCAGCAGGCGCAGCCTCATCCCGAGATCGCCGCGCGAAAAGGCCCGCATTTCGTATTCACCGGACAAATGGACTACTCGCCCAACGAGACGGCAGCGCTCTGGGCGGCCGAACACCTCCTGCCCGTCCTTCGCAGCCGCTTCCCCGAGGCGGAGCTCCATATTGTCGGCCGCAATCCGACCAAAGCGCTGCTGGCTCGCAAAGGATTGACGGGGCTGACGATATGGGGCGAAGTTCCCGATGTGCGTCCTTTCCTTGCGGCCGCGACCTGTGTCGTCGCGCCGCTCCAGATCGCGCGCGGTGTGCAAAACAAGGTGCTTGAGGCGATGGCAATGGCGCGGCCTGTCATGGTGACGCCGCAGGCCGCCACCGGCATCGACGCGGAAGACGGCGCTCATTGGCTGAAATGCGAAGCCGATCCGCAAGCGATGTGCAAGCAGATCGAGGCCTTGCTTGTGGACCGTTCGACTGCGGCCAATCTCGGTTTGGCAGCCAGACAATTCGTGCTCGACCACCATGATTGGGACGCAATGCTTGCACCGCTCGAAGTGTTGGTGCGCAGCGAAGGCGAGGGGGTACGCAATGCAGCCTGAAGCCGTCGTAAGCGAACATTCCTCGCCCAATATTCTCGACCGGATTTCGCAGGTCTGGCGAACCCAGCTTGCGGCGCTTGCCTTGTGCGTGCTTGCCTTGATTGTGGTTGCCTGGCGCGAATGGGGCGAGATGGTCCACCAGTGGTGGAATATCGATACCTACACCCATGTTTTGCTCGTTCCCGTCATCATCGCATGGCTGGTGGCGCAGAAGGCGAAGGAGCTTGCGAAGATCACGCCGCAGGCATGGTGGCCCGGCCTGATCATCGTTGCTGCAGGGATGGGATTTTGGCTAATCGGACGCGCAAGCGGTATCAACCTGCTCGCTCATGCCGGAGCGGTTGGGGCCATTCAAGGAGCGGTGATCGCGGTAATCGGTCCGCGTGCCGCGCTGGTGCTGGCGCTGCCCATCACCTTTGGCGTGTTCCTCGTGCCCTTTGGGGACGAGATCATTCCGCCTTTGCAAGCAGTGACCGCAGACATTGCCGTCGCGCTGACCCATTGGAGCGGTATTCCGGCCGAGGTGGACGGCATTTACATTGACACGCCCGTAGGCCTTTTCATCGTTGCGGAAGCTTGCTCGGGCGTACGCTTTCTCGTCGCAATGGTGACGCTCGCCGTGCTGGTTGCCTTCACGCGGTTCGAAAGCTGGAGCCGTCGCGGTCTGTTCATGCTTGCAGCGATCATTATTCCGATCCTTGCCAACGGCGTGCGTGCATGGGGCACGATCTACATCGCGCAATTCCGTGGCGTCGAATTTGCCGCCGGCTTCGATCACATCTTCTATGGTTGGATTTTCTTCGCGCTTATCGTCGCCCTGTTGCTCGCTGCCGCGTGGCGCTTTTTCGAGCGCGACCCGCAGGATTTTGGATGGAATGCCGCAGACGTCGCCGCGTTCCCGATCCTGCCCTCGCTTGAGGCGTGGAACGCGAGCCGCATCGTCGTGCTCGCTGGCGTTGCGGCGCTCGCTATCGCATTCGGCATCATCGCCACGATTGTCGCACCGGCGGCATTGGGCTAGCGCTCTCTTCGACCATGTGCGGTGTTGCCGGAATCTTTCACTCTGAATCGCCCAAGCCGGTTGATCCTGCACGGGTTGAGCGGATGTGCGATGCCATGGTTCACCGTGGACCCGACGGGGCAGGGGTGTGGACCGGCCTTGGCGTAGGATTGGGGCATCGTCGCCTCTCGATCATCGACCTCGAAGGCTCGCCGCAGCCGATGCATTCGCCCGATGGGCGCGCAGCAATCGTCTTCAATGGCGAGATCTACAATTTCCGTGAGTTGCGCCGCGAATTGGAGCACGAAGGAGCGAAGTTCCGCACTTCGGGCGATACCGAAGTCATTCTTGCCGCTTGGCAGCGCTGGGGCGTCGATTGCCTCGAAAAGCTGCACGGTATGTTCGTGTTCGCTCTCTACGATCTAGAGAAGCGCCAACTGCTGCTTGCGCGGGATCGTTTCGGTGTGAAGCCGTTGTTCCTGACGAGGTTGTCGGATGGCGGGCTCGCCTTTGCCTCCGAGTTGAAGGGGCTGCTGGCTCACCCCCAGATGCGCCGAAGGGTCAATCCGCAGGCGCTCGAAGCCTATATGACCTGGGGCTATGTGCCCGATAGCCACTCAATCCTTGCAGGCGTCGAGAAACTGCAAGCAGGGCATTTCCTGCTGTTGGAGCGGGGCAAGCCGGTTCCCGCGCAGCGCCGCTGGTGGGACATCAGTTTTGCCGATCGCGCCAAGGGCAGCGAGGCGGACCTGTCGGCAGAACTCGTCCACCTGATGCGCGATGCGGTGCAAAGCCGCATGGTCTCCGACGTGCCGCTGGGCGCGTTTCTTTCGGGCGGGGTTGATTCGTCCAGCGTTGTCGCGCTGATGAGCGAAGTCAGCGCCGAGCCGGTGCAGACCTGTTCAATCGGTTTCGACGTCGCAGCACTTGATGAGACGTCCTATGCCGAACAGATAGCGACGAAGTTCGGCACAGTGCATGAAGCGCGCACCGTGGCGAGCGATGACTTCGGCTCCATCGAAACGCTCGCGGCGATGTTTGATGAACCCTTCGCCGATGCCTCCGCTCTGCCGACGTGGAGGGTGTGCCAATTGGCACGCGAAAAGGTAACAGTGGCGCTATCGGGAGACGGCGCGGACGAAGCCTTTGCCGGGTATCGGCGGCAGGTCTTCCACCACAATGAAGAGCGCGTGCGTTCTTTGCTGCCGCAGGGCTTGCGCGAACCGCTATTCGGCACATTGGGCCGCATCTGGCCCAAGGCCGACTGGGCGCCGCGCCCCTTGCGCGCCAAAACGACCCTGTTGGCGCTCGCGGAAGGCGGAAACGCCGGATA
>JAYPMZ010000135.1:6815-7139 GCA_038130205.1 Erythrobacteraceae bacterium
CGGCCTGTCGGTCACGACGCCCGAAGTGCGCGCGCAGCTGTTTTCGCCCGAATTTTCCCGCGCGCTCGCCGGTTTCCGTGGCGAGGACGAGCTTATCCAGTTGATGGAACAAGCGCCCGCGCAAAGCGGCCTCGACCGCGCGCAATATGCCGACCTGAAATTCTGGATGCCGGGCGATATTCTCACCAAGGTCGATCGCACCAGCATGGCGGTGAGCCTCGAAGCGCGTGAGCCCTTGCTCGATCACCGACTTGTGGAGTTTGCTGCCGGCTTGCCTGAAGGGCTGCGAGTGAAGGGGCGGCAGGGTAAGTATCTGCTGAAGAA
>JAYPMZ010000136.1:0-7114 GCA_038130205.1 Erythrobacteraceae bacterium
GTGCAATGCGGCGATCCCTCGGGCTTCAAAGACCGCCATCGTATGTTCCTGATGCGCCAACAAACGTGGCTCGCGAAGGTCCAGAGCGCGCCGCAATCGCAGCAAGCGATCTGGATGCGCGGCGACAAGGCATCCCGCCTCAACGCCGCGACCGCGCTCGATTTCGACGATATGCTGGCGGATCGCGGAATGTCGCGCGCCGATATCAACACCTGCCTCAACGACGATCAGGCCGCGCTCGCTCTGATCCGTAACGGCAATGCCGATCGCGACGAACTGGGGGTCAGAGCCACACCCAGCTTCGCGCTCGACGGTGAACTGCTCACCAATGTTCACGACTGGGCCGCGCTTTCCCCCGTGCTGCAGGAGCATTTCCGGCCCAAGGGTGAGGAATAATCGCGTCAATTCACACAATCGACAAATTTGTGCACAAGCCCTTCCACGCATTCGCTTCCGCTCTTGCGGAGCTTCCGTATAGTCTTTCCCTTCGAATCCAAGGATAGGTCCGACCATGACTTTGACCCGCAACCACTTCAAAATGGCCATTGCCGCTCCTCTCGCGCTCGCGCTTGCCGCATGCGGAGACGACGCCGCCGGTGGCCTTGAAGGCGATGTGATCGCACCGATTGACGCTCCGGCTGGAACCAGCTGGACGCAGACGGTCGAAGTGACCGACGACGGCGGCTATCTGATCGGCAATCCCGACGCGCCGCTCAAGCTCGTCGAATACGGCTCGCTCACCTGCCCCGCCTGCGCACGCTTTGCACAGGACGGCTTTGATCCGTTGATCGAGGAATATGTCTCGACCGGCCGCGTCAGTTTCGAATTTCGCAGCTTCATCATCCACGGACCGCTCGACCTCGCGCTGACCCGCCTGATCGGCTGCTCGGCCCCCGAAAGCGCCGTGCCGCTGTCGGATGAAGTCTGGGCCAACCTCGGCGAAATCCAGAACCGCGCCTATGCCAACCAGCAGGCGCTGGCCGCAATCGACAACCTGCCGCTCGAAGAAAAATATGTAGCTTTTGGTGAAGTCACCGGACTCTACGACTTTTTCAAGTCGCGCGGCGTGAGCGAAGATCAGGCGCGCACCTGCCTCGGCGACGTTACCGAACTCGAACGGCTCGACGAATTGTCGCGCGGCTACGCCGGAAGCGGGATCCAGTCGACCCCGACTTTCGTGCTCAACGACAACGTGCTCGATGACAACAATTGGAGCGCGCTCGAAGTCACTCTCCAGCGCGCCGGCGCAAGGCCCGAATAAAGCGCACAGATGCAGATCAGCCGGCTCAAACTCTCTGGTTTCAAGAGCTTTGTAGAGCCGGCTGAACTGCGCATTGAACCCGGTCTGACCGGAGTCGTCGGCCCCAATGGCTGCGGCAAATCCAACCTGCTCGAAGCGATCCGCTGGGTCATGGGGGAAACCTCGGCCAAGTCGATGCGTTCGGGCGGAATGGAAGACGTGATCTTCGCAGGCACCGATACGCGCCCTGCGCGCGCCTTTGCCGAGGTCGTGCTCCATGCCGAAGACGACAACCAGGAGGAACTGGTCGTCACCCGCAGGATCGAGCGCGGCGCAGGGTCGGCCTACCGCGTCAACGGGCGCGATGTGCGGGCCAAGGATGTCGCGCTGACCTTTGCCGATGCGGCAACGGGCGCGCACAGCCCTGCACTCGTTTCTCAGGGCAAGATCGCGCAAGTCATCGCCGCCAAGCCTGCCGAACGCCGTATGATGCTCGAAGAGGCGGCCGGCATTGCCGGGCTTCACGTGCGCCGCAAGGATGCCGAGAGCAAGCTGCGCTCGACCGAGAAGAATCTCGAACGGCTCGAAGACCTGATGGCAGGGCTGGATTCGCAGATTTCCTCGCTCCGGCGGCAGGCCAAGCAGGCTGAACGCTACACCAGGCTGACCGAGGAAATCCAGCACGCCGAGGCGCGGCTGGTGTTCGCCCGTTGGCGCGATGCGGCCGCCTCGGCCAAGGAAGCGCGCGCTGCGGCCCAGACCGCAGAGACGAAGGTCGCACAGGCCAAGGCGCTGACCGACGAGGCGCAGAAACAGCAGGCCGAAGCCGCCGCCGCACTCGCAGAAGCGCGCGACGAATTGGCAGATCGCCGCGACGATTCCTCAGCGCACGGCCACCGCATGGCGGCGCTGTCTGAAAAGCTCGAAGCCGCCGAAACCCGCCTCGCCGATCTCGACCGCCAGCGCACGCGGCTTGAAGAGGATCGGGTCGCCGCCGACCGGCTGACCAGCGATGCGGCCGATGCGCTCGCAAAGCTGGAGCGCGAACTCCAGAACTCGCGCAAGACCGTGGCCGATGCAGAGGCAGAGCGCCCCGCCCTCGCGCTGGCATCGGAAAAGACCGAGGCCGCCAGCCGCAAGGCCGAACTCGATCTCGCCAAAGCGACCGCCGATCACGCCGGTGTCGAAGCCGAATGGCGCGTGGCCGAAGCCGCTATCGAGCAGGCCGAAAACCGCCTCTCCCGCCTCACCCGCGAGAGCGAACGGATCGAAGCGGTTCGCGCCGAACTGGCAGGCGGCGAAGACCCAGAAGAGGCGGTTGCCGCCGCCCGCGAAACCGCTGATGACGCCGCAAGCGCGGTCGCTTCGCTGCGCGCAAAGCTCGAAGAGGAACAGGCGCGCAAGGGCGAACTCCAATCCGCCCGCGACGAAGCCAGTGCCGCGCTTGCCACCGCGCGCGCCGAACTGGCCGGTGTCGAGCGCGAATACACCGCGCTCGCCCGCGACCGCGACGCGCGCGAAAAACGCACGAAGGACCGCGCAGGCCGCACCGTCGCCATCGACGGAATAACCGTCGAAAAGGGCTATGAACGCGCCATCGCCGCCGTGCTGGGCCGCGATGCGAAATCGCCTATCGGAAAAGCACCTGAGGACAGCGACGGACGGTTCTGGACCGGTTCGAGCGCACCCGCGCAAGTCGCCGACAGCCTGCTCCACCATGTGCGCGATTGCCCCGCCGAACTGCGCGCGCGCCTCGCTCTGGTGCATGTTGCAGACAGCGACGATGCGCGTGACCTCGACCCGGGCGAATGGCTGGTCACCAAAAGTGGCCATCTGCGCCGGTGGGACGGTTTCGTCGCGCGCGGCGAAGGATCGGCAGAGGCCGCCCAGCTTGAAGCCGCCAACCGCCTGTCAGAACTCGAAGGCATTTTGCCCGACCTGCGTTCAGCATCCGAGCTAGCCGCTGCCAATGAAACCGCTGCACGCGAGGAACTCGCCGCGCTGCAAACCGCGCTGGTGGCGCTCGAGCGCGAGCTTGCTGGCGCTATCGAAGGCGAACGCAATGCGCTGCGCCAACTCGACGCCGCCGAGGCTGCGCGTGAGCGGGTTGCGGCACGGCTTGAAGAACTGGCGGCATCGGCCAGCGATCTCGACGAGCAGTTGAGCGCTGCCAAGGGCGAACTCCAGAGCGCTCAGGACGCACGCGCGGCTCTTCCCCCGCCCGACGCGGGACGTGCCTCGCTCGAAGCGGCGCAGGCCCGCCACGAAGCCGCCAAAACGAGTGTGCAAGCGGCACTGGCCGCGCTTGCCTCGCACGATCAGGGACTTGCGGTGTCGCGTGAGCGGCTTGCGGCGCAGCAGAGCGACTATACCAATTGGCAGGCACGCTCGGGTGAAGCGGCCAGCCGCGTTGCCGAGGCGGGACGCAGGCTTGAGGAAATCGAGGAAGAGCGCGCCGTCATCGCTGCAAAACCCGCCGCGCTGATGGCCGAGATCGAACAGGGCGATGCGGTGCGCAAACGGCTCACTGAAGAGCTAGAGGCCGCGCAGAAAGCGATGGACGAACAGCAGGCCGCCGGAACGCAGGCCGACCGCGCTCTTGCCGCAGCGCAGGAGACCCTGAGCCTTGCTCGTGAAGAGCGCGCCACGCTTGCCGCGCGCGCCGAAAACGAGGAAGCGCGCCGAAGCGAGATGGCGCGCATTTCGGGCGAGCGCTTCCAGTGCCCGCCCCCGCTGCTGGCCGAGCGTTTCAATTTCGACGAAGCCGACGTGAAGCCCGCGAGTGTCGAGAGCGAAGAAATGGATCGCCTGACCGCCAGCCGCGAACGCATCGGTCCGGTCAATCTCGTCGCTGCGGAGGAACTCGCGCGGATCGAGGAAGAACATGGCGCCAGCGCCTCCGAACAGGCCGAACTGGTCGAAGCGGTCGCACGGCTGCGGTCCTCTATCGGCAATCTCAACCGCGAGGGCCGCGAACGCCTGCGCGCCGCATTCGAAGAGGTGGACGGCCACTTCCGCGAGCTGTTCACGCGGCTGTTCCAGGGCGGTCAGGCGCATCTGGCGCTGGTCGATAGCGACGATCCGCTTGAGGCGGGTCTGGAGATTTACGCCCAGCCGCCCGGCAAGCGCCTGCAATCGCTTTCGTTGCTGTCAGGCGGCGAACAGGCGCTGACCGCAACCGCGCTGATTTTCGCGCTGTTCCTGACCAATCCTGCCCCGATTTGCGTGCTCGACGAGGTCGATGCGCCGCTCGATGACGCCAATGTGGAACGCTTCTGCGACCTTCTCGATTCGATGGTCCGCACTACCAAGACGCGCTATTTAATCGTCACCCACAACGCGGTAACGATGAGCCGCATGCACCGGCTGTTCGGGGTGACAATGGCCGAAAAAGGTGTCTCGCGCCTCGTCAGTGTCGATTTGGGTGAAGCCGCTCTTATGGCGGCAGAGTAGGCGCTAGTCGGCGATTGCCTTCGCGAGTCTCTCGCGCAGGCCTTTGAGCTTCGTAATCGTTTCGGAAAAGTCCGCCTTCGGTGCTTCGACCGACCCGCTTTCGCCTTCGCGGCGCGCTTGCCCGTCGCCTGCTTCCACACGGCGGTCGCCTGCGCGGCGATCATCGGCGGTTCGGCGGTCTGCGCCGCCGCTACCTGCCGACCGCAGCACCGCTTCGGCGCCTTTGAGGGTGTAACCCTCTTCGTTGACCAGCCGGTTGATCGTTTCGACCATTTCCACATCGCTGGGGCGGTAATAGCGCCGCCCGCCGCTGCGCTTCATCGGCTTGAGCGGCGCGAATTGCTGCTCCCAATAGCGCAGCACATGGGGCTTGATGCCGAGCGCCTCGCTCACTTCGCCAATCGTGCGAAGTGCGCTGGCGTCCTTGCCGTCGTTGAAATCAACCATCGCGCAACCTCCCTGATGTCAGCCTCAGGCTGAAATCAGCCGTTGGCGATCTTTTCCTTGAGCAGCTGGCTGGCGCGGAAGGTCAGCACACGGCGCGGGGTGATCGGAACCTCGACCCCGGTCTTGGGATTGCGGCCAACGCGCTCGTTCTTGTCGCGCAGGACGAAGCTGCCGAAGCCCGAAATTTTGACGTTCTCGCCATTGGCGAGCGCATCGGACATCTTTTCCAGAATCGCTTCGACCAGGTCGAGCGATTCCGCACGGCTGAAGCCCATCTTGCGGTTGATGGTTTCGGCAAGGTCGGCACGTGTCAGAGTTCCCACTGAACGCATCATGCGGCTTTCTCCCTATGACTGGCGACCGTCTTCTCTCTGGTTGGAAACATACGCCAAACTCAAAAAATCGCAACCTCGCCCGATCGGTAAGCACAGATTTTACACATGCTTAGCGGGCAAACTTGCAGCTATTCGGTCACATCCGGACCAGACTGGCGCCCCACGTAAAGCCGCCGCCCATCGCCTCGAACATGACCAGATCGCCAGATTTGATGCGCCCGTCCTTGCGTGCGACATCGAAGGCAAGCGGCACCGAGGCAGCCGACGTATTGGCGTGCTTGTCGACAGTGACGATCACCTTCTCGTCAGCGATTCCAAGCTTGCGCGCGGTCGCATCGAGGATGCGCTTGTTGGCCTGATGCGGCACGATCCAGTCGACCTGCTCACCGGAAACGCCAGCATCTTCAAGCGTTTCCTTGAGCACCGTCGCAAGGTTCACGACCGCGTGACGGAAGACTTCGCTGCCCTTCATGCGCAGATGGCCGACGGTTTGCGTGGTCGAAGGACCGCCGTCGACATAAAGCAGATCATGCTTCGACCCGTCGCTGTGCAAACGGCTCGCGAGAACTCCGGGGCCGCCTTCGCGGGCCGGGTTCGCCGCATCGGGTGCTTCGAGCACCACGGCGCCCGCGCCGTCACCGAACAGCACGCAAGTGGTGCGGTCTTCCCAGTCGAGAATCCGGCTGAAAGTTTCTGCACCGATCACCAGCGCACGCTTCGCAGCCCCTGTTGCCAACAGCGAATCGGCGGTGGTCAGCGCGTAAAGAAAGCCAGAGCAAACAGCGGCTACGTCGAAAGCGGGGCCTTTCTGGCAGCCAAGCGCATGCTGGACTTTGGTCGCGGTCGAGGGAAACGTGTTGTCGGGTGTCGCAGTGGCGAGCACGATCAGGTCGATATCGGAAGCCTCCAGCCCCGCATCGGCGAGCGCCGCACGCGCGGCTTCGGTTGCGAGCGTGGCGGTGGTCTCCCCCTCACCCGCGATATAGCGCTGACGGATGCCGGTGCGCTCGACGATCCATTCGTCGGAAGTGTCCACCTTTGCAGAGAGTTCGTCATTGCTGACACAGCGGGCCGGCAGCGCCGAACCCGAACCGACAATGCGCGAACCCGTCACTCTGATGCTCCGTTGCCCGACCCGTTGCGGCGGAGCGTTTCCTCACCCAGTTCGGCGAGGTCGTGCGCGATGCGTTGGGTCAGCTTGTCTTCGAGCAGCCGCGCAGCAACCGCGACCGCGTGCGCAACGCCCTTGGCATTGGCGCTGCCGTGGCTTTTCACCACGACGCCGTTGAGGCCGAGAAAGACTGCGCCATTGTGATTGTTGGGATCGAGATGGTGCTTCAGCAGCTCGGTCGCCGGACGCGAGACGAGGAAGCCGAATTTGGACCGCAGCGAGGAGGTGAATGCCTGCCGCAGCAGATCGGTCACGAAACGCGCTGATCCCTCGATCGCCATCAAGGCGATATTGCCGGAGAAACCGTCGGTGACGACGACATGTGTCTCGCCGCGGTTGATCTTGTCGGCTTCGACGAAGCCGTCGAATTCGAGCGCGTTCCACGCCTGCTGGCTGGCTTCGGTGAGCATGGCTGCGGCATCGCGCAGCGCTTCGGGGCCCTTGATCTCTTCGGTGCCGATATTGAGC
>JAYPMZ010000137.1:0-7079 GCA_038130205.1 Erythrobacteraceae bacterium
TGCATAATTAACTCGGACTTGTTTCTGCTCCCACCATGTGTCGGGATTGAAGACGGTCATCCCGTCCACGCCCTATGACGCCAAAGGGCTGCTGATCAGCTGTATCGAAGACAATGATCCGGTCATCTTCTTCGAGCCGAAGCGTATCTATAACGGGCCCTTCACGGGCTATTACGACAAGCCGGTCGAACCGTGGAAGAAGCACGATCAGAGCATCGTGCCCGAAGGCTATTACAAGATCCCGCTCGGCAAGGCGCGCACAGTGCGCGAAGGCGAGGCGATGACAGTGCTGGCATATGGCACCATGGTTCACGTGGCCGAAGCAGTGTGCCGCGAGAAGGGCGTCGATGCCGAAATTCTGGACCTGCGCACGCTCGTCCCGCTCGATATCGAGGCGATCGAAGCCTCGGTGAAGAAAACCGGCCGCTGCCTGATCGTCCACGAAGCGACCCGCACCAGCGGTTTCGGCTCGGAGCTTTCGGCACTGGTGACAGAGCGGTGCTTCTACCACCTCGAAGCGCCGGTCGAACGCGTCACCGGCTTCGACACACCCTATCCGCACAGCCTCGAATGGGCCTATTTCCCCGGTCCTGTCCGCATCGGCGAGGCCATTGACAAAATTCTCAAGGACTAGCGCAATGGCGAAGTTCACATTTAACATGCCCGATGTGGGCGAAGGCGTGGCCGAGGCGGAAATCGTCGCATGGATGGTCAAGGTCGGCGACACTGTCTCCGAGGATCAGCACATCGTCGATGTGATGACCGACAAGGCGACGATCGACATCGAAAGCCCGGTTGACGGCACCGTTATCGAAGTCGCAGGCGCGGAAGGCGATGTGATCGCTGTCGGTGCCATGCTGCTTGTGATCGAGGTTGAGGGTGAGGTTTCTGACGAGGTCGAGGAAGCCAACGAAGCCAACGAAGCATCCTCCGGCCCTACCGAAGAGGAAGTGGCAGAGCGCATCGAGGTCGAAACCTCCGATGCCTCGGACGCTGACGATGCGCTCGCTGCGGACCCTGAACCCGAACCGCTGCCTGCCCCGACTCCGGCGCCTGCACTTGCGGTTCCCGCAGCGAAGGTTCTTGCCAGTCCCGCTGTCCGCAAGCGCGCGAAAGAGCTTGGTATCAACCTCGCCGAAGTGAAGCCCGCCGAAGACGGCCGCGTGCGTCACGGCGATCTCGATCAGTTCCTCGCCTATTCGAGCGGAGGGTTCTCGGCTGCGGGCAAGGCGCGCAGCGACGAGGAAATCAAGGTCATCGGCCTGCGCAAACGCATCGCGCAAAACATGAGCGCCGCAAAGCGTCACATTCCGCACTTCACCTATGTCGAGGAATGCGACGTTACCGCACTCGAAGCGGCACGCGCCGATCTTAACAGCGCGCGCGGCGATAAGCCCAAGCTCACCATGTTGCCGCTGCTGATCACTGCTTTCTGCAAGGCACTGCCTGATTATCCGATGATCAATGCGCGCTATGATGACGAGGCGAACATCGTCACCCGGCACGGCAGCGTGCACCTCGGCATGGCGACCCAGACCGACAACGGCCTGATGGTTCCCGTGATTCGCGACGCGCAGGCCAAGAACCTGTGGCAGCTGGCGACTGAAATCGTCCGGCTTGCAGGCGCGGCGCGCGACGGTACGGCGAAGTCGGAAGAGCTTTCGGGTTCGACGCTGACAGTCACCTCGCTCGGTCCGCTCGGCGGTGTGGCGACCACGCCAGTCATCAACCGCCCCGAAGTCGCGATCATCGGTCCCAACCGCATTGTCGAGCGTCCCATGTTTGTTTCCGACGGGCAGGGCGGTGAACGAATCGAGAAGCGCAAGCTGATGAATATCTCGATCAGCTGCGATCACCGCGTGGTCGATGGCTATGATGCGGCGAGCTTTATCCAGGACGTGAAAAAGCTCATCGAAACCCCAGTTTTGTTGCTCTCGAATTGAGCTCAAATCGAGGAAATTAAAAAAAGCGCCACGAAGGCGATTGAAGGCGTTGACAGCCCTCACTCACTGCCTTAGTGGCGCGTCTCCCAAGAGGCGCTGGCCGCTCAAGAATGCGCGGGTGTAGCTCAGTTGGTTAGAGTATCGGCCTGTCACGCCGAGGGTCGCGGGTTCGAGTCCCGTCACTCGCGCCACTTGGGACTTTTCTTAAAATAGCTGTTCGAATGTGACGTCGGTCTTGCCTGCGGGCAGGCTGACGAGCATTCCGTCTTGCGCCAGTTCGAGCGTCCCGTCGAACGCACCGCGCGCATCCCCCAGAAACGCATCCTCCATCAGAGCCACCGGCGGACCGGGAACCATGTGATAGAGCACCAGAGTGCCGACCTGTGCCTCTTGTGCGCTCTGCGCAGCATCGAGTGGCGAGGCGTGGTAATCGGGAATATCGGCCATCACTTTTGCCAGCCGCGGCTGATTGCGCTGGGCAAGCGCTGCACCCATCTTCCCGACCATCTGCGGATTGAGCGCATCGTGAAAGATCACGTCCGCGCCTTTCGCAAATTCCGCCATACCCGCGACCTTGGACGTGTCGCCGCTGATTACGACTGCGCGCCCGCCATATTCAACCCGGTAGGCGTAGGCGGGGTCCACCGGACTGTGATCGACGCGCAGCACGGTGACGCGCACCTTTTCGTTCGAATACACCGTGCCGTCCCAATCGGCGGCTTTCAGCTGCGCCAGATCGATCACACGCGCCTCAGCGCCGAATCCTGTGGGATTGGCGACTTCGGGGCCGTGGTGGGCGATGCGATAGCCCCGGTCGATCGTGTAAGCCTCGACAAAGCCTGCAACCACACGCTCGGTCCCCGGCGGGCCGTACACCGGCAATGGGTCGCTGCGCCCGCCCGCAATCCATGCTTGCAGCATCAATTCGCCGAGACTGTCGAGATGGTCGGAGTGGAGGTGGGTGAGGAAGGCTGCCTCAAGCTGCGGGAAGGGGTAGCCCATCGGTCCGAGATTGCGCACCGAGCCTGCGCCTGCATCGAACACCAGCGCGGTGCGTCCGGCAAGCACGGCGAGGCAAGGGCCGGCGCGCTCTGCATCGCCCATGGGCGAGCCGCTGCCGCAGACATAGACATGGAGGCCGTCAGGAAGCTCGGCCGAACGATCAACACCGACGCGCTGCTCTACGGCGCGGGAAAACAGGAACTCGCCGATCTGGCGCTGGGCGAAGATGAAAGTGCTCAGACCTGCGAGCACAAGCACTGCCAGTCCGGTCAGGACAATCCGCCTCATCGTATATCTCCCCTCGCTCACCAGACTGTCGCAAACGGGGGCGCGATGCAATCGGGGCTATTGCCGCAGCAAGGAGGCGGTGCTGCCGTCGAGGCAGCGCAAATCGTTTACGCCGAACTCGGACACCTGCGTGCCGTTAAGAATGTATTTCTGCGAGCCCATCGAGAAATAGCGGTCGATCCGCAGCGTGATTGTGTCGCCTTCGGGATCGCTCCATTCGGCCCCGCCGGGCAGCGGGTCGGCTTTGTAGTGATAGACCGAATCGAGCACGATCAAGGCTTCTTCTGGATCGTCAGCTGAAGTGGCCTTACGGCCCGCATAGCCGATCCAGGCGTGGTAACGGCGGCCATCGACCTGACCTGTGACGACGACATTCGCCAGCACCGGCCCATCGTCCTCGATGATGAAGTCGATCGCCATCAGCGTTTCGCTGGTGCTGTCAGAGCGCGGGGTGACGCGGCAGTGATATGAGCCGCCCGGATAGACACTGGCGACATAGGCAAATTTGGATTCGGGCGTGTCGAGCGGATCTGATTGGGCCTGAGCCTGCATCGGTGCCGCCGTGGCGAGCGCAGAAATTGCCAGAGCAAGAGTGCCCAAACGCCGCATATTCAAATCCCCCGGTAATTGCCCGAGGCAGGTTAATGCTGCGCATGTAGGCTTGTCAAAGCCGCGCTTAGGCTATTCTTCCGAAGGGGGCGGCGACCAACGTCCTGTTTCCATCCAGATGAGAAACCGCCGCAAAGGCAGCAGCCACAGCACACCGAGAACGACGTAGATGACGGTCTGGACGAGCACGGGCAATCCGCCGATCAGATCGGGCGCATAGCGCGCAATCACAAGCGCATAGACAAGCAACCCGAACAGAAGGCCGAGGATGCCGACAGGTATTCGCCAGGTGGGTGTCTCTCGCATCAGTTCAGCCCGTAAATTCGCGTTGGAGTGACAACCGCGTCGAGCATCATGTCGTGCGGCTCTGTCGGGATGCTCTCGACTAGCTGCACGTCCCATGCAAGCCCGATTGCTATGCGCCCCGGATGCGCGGCGAGCCAGCGGTCGTAATGTCCGCCGCCCTGACCGAGCCGGTCGAGATTCTCGCTGAAACCGATGAGTGGCACGAAGACCACGTCGGGCACCAGCTCGGGCGCGCCGGTGTCGGGCTGGCGGATGCCATAGGGACCGGCTTCGAGCTCGCTTTCGCCGTGCGGATCGACAAAGGTGCGGAACATCATATCGGCGTCGTTGGCCGCGAAATAGGGCAAGGCGATCTGATGCCCCGCTTCTTGGAAGAAGCGCGCATAACCGCCCGCAGGCGCTTCGTCCGCGGAGGCCTGATATAGGCCGATGACGGCATCGGGGCCAATTTTTGAAAGCAAAGGGGCAGGCGGGCGGTGGAACAACAGCGCCTTGATCGAGGCAGGCTGCGCCGCAACATGCTCGCGGCGTGCAGCGCGCAGGGATTTGCGCAAGGCGCTTTTGTCGGTGGGATGTGTCATGGATCGCTCCGCTAGGCCCACAATGATCAAAAATAAACGGCGCAAAGCGCCGCAAGGCCGACCGGCCGCCCACAGGCGCGTGAGCGCAGCGAACAACAGCGCCGAGGACGCTCGCCCGGATGGGCGAGCGAAAAGCAAAAAACGGGACCACCATGGGTCGTTGCCGGGAAATCCTCTGACGCGAAAACGTCAGGTGGGCGCCGTGTACCCAAACCCCCGGGACGAACCCGTGGACTCAGGCAGGGACAGCTCCCTATGGATTGCTTATAGCCTCAGGGATGTTCTTTGGCTCGTGCCGGGCAGCCCCGCCGAACCCTATTTAATGCGGCTGCGAGCCACCTTCAAGCATCGTCGCGGTCGCTTCGGCGCGAATTGCCAGCGCTTCGAGCTTTTCGGCGATAGCCTGCGAGAGCGCAGCGTCTTCGGCAGGTCCGCCGAACAGGTCGTGCTGGTGGCGGGCACGCTCTTCCCACACGGATAGCTGCGCCTTGAGGCCCGCATTGTCCTTGCGCGCGCGCTCTTCGGCCTTGCGCAGCGTTTCGATTTCGGCGCGCAGTTCGGCTTTGGCGCTGCCGTTGCGCTCGACATCCTGCTCGCTTTGTGAAGCAGCTTTCTTCACAGCATTGGCGGCATCGTCTTCGGCGCGCTGCAATTTCTGCTTTAGCTCGCCGATTTCGAGGCTGGCGTTGTTGATCGCGGTGCGCGCTTCGTCCAACTCGTCTGCCATGAAAAGCGCGGCGAAGACGAGGTTGTCGGCTTCCTGCGCGGCGCGGGCCGTGCCGAGCTTGGCATAGTTTTCGTCGATCAGGCGGCCGAATTTTTCGACCTTTTCTTCGTCACCGGGGCCGCAAGCGATCGAGTAGGTGCGCGGGCCGATCTTGATACGGACCTGAGTCACGCTTCCAACTCCTCGATCAGAGTGTCGATTTGGCCAATCGTATCAGCCACTTCCTCGCGCAATTTCTCATGCGCGTTTACCAGCGCCATGACGCGCGCATTGCCGGGGCTGTCGCCGGTTTCCGAAGCGGAAGGCTGTGCGGCGTCGGTGCCGAAGCTGGCGCGCGCGTTTTCAATCCGCTCCAACGCGGCGGTTATTCGGGCCATTGCCTGTTCGATGCGAGCTGCGCTCATGGTCTATAATTTACCAAGTTTATGCGCCTTCGCAAAGCCTTGGGTGCTCCTGTTGATAACTGCTCTGACACGATGGAGCGAAGAAGAGCTTTGGGGGTGTGAAGTGGGGCAAGTGTTGACCTAGCAGGGGTCCTCGGCAATGGCACTTGCGCCTGCTCGGGAGCCGCGAATCGCCCTCGACCACAGGCTGCACAATCCGGGTTCTCACACAGCCCATATCGCACCAGCAGGAGCCATCTGCGCCATGACGATCGACGCCGCCCGCCTCCAGCCGATGGCAAACGCCATCCGCGCCCTTTCGATGGATGCGGTACAGGCCGCCAATTCGGGACACCCCGGTATGCCGATGGGCATGGCCGATGTGGCGACCGTTCTGTTCGACCGTCACGTGAAATTCGATCCGGGCCGTCCCGACTGGGCCGACCGCGACCGCTTCGTGCTCTCGGCGGGCCACGGCTCAATGCTGATCTATGCGATGCTCCACCTCACCGGCTATTCACACCCGACGATGGAAGATATTGCGAACTTCCGCCAGCTGGGCAGTCCGTGTGCGGGCCACCCCGAAAACTTCCTGCTCGAAGGCGTCGAATGCACCACCGGCCCGCTGGGGCAGGGCCTCGCTATGGCTGTCGGCATGGCTATGGCAGAGCGCCATCTCAATGCGCTGTTCGGCGATGATCTCGTCAACCATCGCACCTGGGTGATCGCGGGCGACGGCTGCCTGATGGAAGGTATCAACCACGAGGCTATCGGTCTCGCCGGACACCTTAATCTCGGCCAGATGATCGTGCTGTGGGATGACAACGCGATCACCATCGATGGCGCGACCGATCTTTCGACCAGCGAAAACGTCAAGGCGCGCTACGAAGCGACCGGATGGCACGTGGTCGAATGCGACGGGCACGATTTCGAAGATATCGAGCGCGCTATCGAAGAGGCCAAGGCCGACCCGCGTCCCAGCCTGGTCGCGTGCAAGACGGTGATCGGCAAGGGCGCCCCGAACAAGCAGGGCACCAGCGCGACGCACGGTGCGCCGCTCGGCCCCGACGAAATCGCCGCTGCCCGCGATGTGCTGGGCTGGGACGCCGAGCCCTTCGTGATCCCCGAGGACATTCTCGAAAACTGGCGTTCGACCGCCGAACGTGGCCGGTTAGAACATGGCGAGTGGGAACGCCGCCTCGAAGCTTCGGACAAGGCCGATTCCTTTGCACGCCAGATG